>JAFASN010000006.1 GCA_019244415.1 Verrucomicrobiota bacterium
CATGAGATGGAGAGCGCCTTTCGCATCGGCACACGAATGGCTATGTTGTACCAAGGCAGGATCATCATCGATGGCACGCCGGAGGAGCTAAAGAAGTCGCGCGATGCTGTTGTCTCGCAATTTTTGAGCGGAAGCACGGAAGGTCCCATCCTGGAAGGAGCACCTGATGCAATTAAAGCGTAACGAAATCCTCACCGGCCTGCTCGTCGTGGCCACGATCGCGGTACTCACCGGCGTACTCGTCTTGCTCGGCGCGCCGGGATTATTCCGCCCGCTTGTCACCTATCGGGTCTATTTCGACAACGCGGCCGGCATTAAGCTTGGCGCGCCAGTACTCCTGGCGGGACGACGTATCGGCACCGTCTCGGCATTGTATTCGCCGGTATCGAAAGAAGAAAATGAGCGTGCGATCGAAATCGATAAGACCCTTCGCGGGCCAGATGCCACGCCGCCGCCGGCCAACGCCAAGCCGCCGCGTTACGATGTTCGCATTGAAGTACAGGTAGATCGCAAAGCGATCCTCTATCGTAACTCTAAGCCGCGCATGATCACGCTCGGCTTGCTTGGTGAAACTGCCATCGATTTCTCCGAAGGTACGGAAAACTCAGGCCGCGCCAGCTCCGGTGAAGTGTTTGCCGGCGAGCGCGTACCGGATTTTGGAGAAGCTATCGCGCGAGTCGTCAATGTAGTTGAACCCCTGGCCACGGAAGCGACTGCGACTTTGAAGCAACTCGAAGCCACCGCGCAAAACCTAAGCCATATCACGGATGAGAACTCGCAATTGAACCTGGCCCTGGTGCAATTCCGCACTCTTGGCGAAAACCTGAACCAGTTAACGGGCCCGAACAGTCCCCTGTCTACTTCGCTGGCTAATGTTCAAAAGGTAACGGCCGACCTAACGAAGAATGATAACATCGAGGCGACACTGAGAAACTTCCGCGCTTCATCGGAAAAGTTAAAATCGACCCTTGATTCAGTGGGACCTTCGCTCGACCAGACCGCGCGCAATGTGCAGGATGCTACAGCCACGTTACGCTCCGAGCCGTGGCGGTTGATCTGGCCAAGTACGAAGAAGTATGCAGATGATATAACCACTGCTAACGCGGAACGATCGAGTAGTCGCCCGGTAAAAAAGGCACGTACTACTCCTGCCACGGCTCGAAGCACGCGCCGGTAGCTCGAGCAAGTAACTAAAAATAGTTGTGAAATTAGTTTGCAGTTAGCTAGCAGGCTGCTAGGAACTGCAATTATGGACTTATCACTCAGGCAGTTGGAAGAGGCGGTATCGATTCGCCGGCAGATCGATTCGCTCGAGCAAAGACTGAACAGCATAGTTGGCCGCGGTAGTAGTCACACTGGCGGTCGCACTACTGCCAGCCACGCCGGTGGCACTTCTTCGAGCCGTGGAAAGGCAGGCGGGAACGGCCGGCGCCGTACTATGTCCGCCGCTACTCGCGCCAAGATCGCGGCCGCGGCAAGAGCGCGCTGGGCGCGGAGCCGAGGTGGCCGCAAAGGTAGCCACAAAGGCGGCCATAGCGGAAGCAAGAGCCACGGCAAAACCAGCCGCCGCGGTGGAAGGATGTCAGCTGCTGGTCGCAAGAAGCTCAGCGAAATGATGAAGGCTCGCTGGGCGGCGCGGCGCAAAGAGCAAGGCGGCAGCTAAACTTAGCGCAGGGCAACTTTGGAGAGCCGCGTGGTTTCGCCCGCGGCTCTTGTTTTTTTCAGGCCGCTTTCTGTTCCAGGCGGTGCCGCAGGAAACTCATCACCGTTATCTCATCACTGCGGAGATCATCGAGCTTCTCGGCGAACGTTTCGTCCACCTTTGATTTCAAGCCTTCGATCAGATTACCATCCAGGTAAGTCTCGAGTACCGCTGGATGCACGTAGCACTTGCGACAGATCGCAGGTGTATTGCCAAGAATCTTGGAGACAGCAGTAATTGCATCCTTCACGTTGGCTTTCGCCTGCTTCTTGGTCGTGAATGCTTCCTGCGCGTTGAGCGCCATCGCGGCAAGCACGGTTCCGGCCCAGGTACGGAAGTCTTTCGCGGTAAAATCCTGGCCGGTAATCTCGCGCAGGTAATCGTTCACATCCTGCGAGCTGATCTCATGCACTTTGCCATCGTCGTCGAGGTACTGAAATAACTCCTGGCCGGATAAGTCCTGAAGCTTGCGCACAATCTTCGCGATCCGGCGGTCTTCCACATCCACCTCATGGTTCACGCCACTCTTGCCGCGAAAACGGAAACGCAGCTGCGAACCTTTGACCTCGACATGTCTGTTCCGCATCGTGGTAAGTCCAAAAGACTTGTTTTCCCTGGCGTACTCTTCGTTGCCTATGCGGATGAAAGTGCGTTCGAGTAGTTGCACCACGGTCGCGAGCACTTTGTTCCGCGGCAGACCAGGTAGCTCAAGGTCAGCGCGAACGCGCCGGCGAATTTTTGGTAACGCATCGCTGAAAATCAGCATGCGGTCGTACTTGTTCTCGTCTCGCACCGCGCGCCAGCGTTCGTGATAGCGATACTGTTTTCGGCGACGCTGATCCCGGCCAGTCGCCTGGATGTGACCGTTGGGTGACGGGCAAATCCAGACATCCGTCCAGGCGGGCGGGACGGCAAGCCGCCTGATGCGCAGCAGCCGGGTCTCATCCGTGATCGGTTTACCTTCGGTGTCGAAGTACTCAAAGTCATCATCCTTGCGCTTGCGCGTGTAGCCCGGCTTATCATCGCTGACGTAGCGCAAGCCGGCTTCTTCCGCTGCTTCTCTCGGATCAGTAATGATCTCGAGCTCGGATGCGAGTTTGTTGTTGGCCACGACAGTAATACGCGCGGCACAGAGAAAAAGCGCGCCTCACTTTTTTGCTATGGGTGATGTAATCTAAGCAGTCTGACTGGAGGGACGCAGCGAAGGATTGTCACGTTGAGCGCGGTGCAAATCGCGCCGTTTAAGCGCATCGAGAGATGCTTCACCGCTTTGTGCAAAATAGAAACCCAGCATCAGTTCGCACCGCGCACGAACGCGGCGGGACGCGTCGCAATTTCTGGTGCTCGCCTCGCCCGGCGGATTATGCGCCGTAGCTTTTGGTGAATTTCTTGCGCGACTCGCTTTCGCCGCCCGCAGTTGGCGAAGGCAGCGGTGCTGTACTTTGCGCCGCCTGGCTCGGTTTCGAACTTGGCGGCGGCGGCGACGCTGAGTGGGGAGCTGGCGCGGTGGTTCCCTGGCTGCGCGCTACTTCCACGTAGGCAAGCTGCAGATTGGAAAGGGCATTGCGCAGCACCGCCGCTTCCTCGTTGCTCAGGTTTCCGCGCGTCTTCTCCTGGATCATCTCGAGCTGGTCGATGAACATTTTCGCCAGATCGAGGTTCACTTCAGCTTCGCCGCTATGGGGATTAGGAATCTGGCCGAGGAAAAGCGCCGCATTTTGCGCGTGCATCATGACGAATTCGACGAAGCGTTGCG
Organism: Verrucomicrobiota bacterium; assembly: GCA_019244415.1. Lineage (GTDB taxonomy): Bacteria > Verrucomicrobiota > Verrucomicrobiia > Chthoniobacterales > UBA10450 > AV69. The sequence continues at coordinate 3,459 of JAFASN010000006.1, forward strand.
CAATCGCGCCGGAGTTCGTACTCGTTTGGACTTCAGCCATGCTATTTACCTTTCGTTCCTGAGGCGGGCGCTGGCGGTCGCACAATTGAGAGCACGTAAGGCTGTTGCGCGAAATACTTTTCCGCCACTCGCTTGATTTGCGCCAAATCTACCGCACCCAAGCGCGGCGCCAGCTCTTTATAATGATTGTAGCCGAGCCCGAGTAGCTCATCGACAGCCGCGCTGTAGCCGAATGCGTCGTTGCTCTGGTTCTGGATTTCCTGCTGGCCGATCAGCTTCTTCTTCGCACGGTCGAGTTCGACCTGCGTTAAACCTTCGGCCGAGAGCTTGTGAATTTCATCGAGGAAAGCCGCTTTCACCGGCTCGAGTTTCTGCGGATCAGTGCCGAGGTAAAACGTGAAGAGCCCCGGCACGAGCCCTTCCATTTGCGCTGCCCCCACATAGTAGGCCAGACCCATCTGCTCACGGATGCGAATGAAAAAGCGGGAGCCGAGATCGCTGCTCGCTTCATCGATTAAATCGAGCGCATAATGATCCGGATTAAAAATATCGTCGCCGCGGTAACCGACCATGAGTACAGCCTGCGCTTTCTCCCGTTCAGCCTGAACTGTTTTGTCCGCTTTGATTTCAGGCGAGACCGGCGGATGGGTGAGTGCAAGCTCGCCCGGCTTCATTGCGCCGAGTTTCTGCTCGAGTACTTGTTTGACCGCGGCTGCTTTGACGTCGCCGAAAACGGAAATCACGCCATTCTTCGCCACGAAGTAGCGATCGCGAAACGCGAGCAGCTCTTTCGTCCCAAGATGGGCGAGCGATTCCGGCGTACCGTCAGCCCGCATGGCGAAGGGGTGATCTGGAAAAAGTGCCGCTTTGAGCTGATTGCGGGCAACGGCATTTGGCTGTTCTTCCTCTTCCCTGATCCGGGCAAGCTGATTCGTCTTCTCGCGTTGCACAGCGTCGGCCGGCATGGTCGCGTTCAACAGCACGTCAGCGAGAATGTCAGTGCCGAGCGCTAAATCAGGCTGGGTCACACCTACTTTCACGGCGATGCTGTTATTGCCCGCGTCCGCGGCAATCGCGCCGCCCACTGCTTCGAGCTGCCCGGAAATCTGGTCGGCTGTGCGCGTTTTTGTTCCTTTGAGCAGCGTCTTCGCAGCGAGCCGGGTAATGCCATTGTCTTCCGCAGTTTCCGCGAGCAATCCGCAGCGGAAAACTGCCGTCATTGAAATCAGTGGCAGTCTTGCGTCTTCGCGCACGAGCACGCGCAATCCGTTGCTTAGCTCAAATTTTTGAATCTCGCCCGCTGTGACCGGCGCGGACGCTGCGCTGTTGTTGGCGAGCGAGCCTTTCGGGTTCAACGAAACAGCCGTGAGGTTTTCGTCAGTGAGATACTTGTCGGCAACGCGTTTCACGTCCTCGAGCGTGACGTTCTGTACTTTCGCCAGGTACTCGCGGCTGAAATTCAGGTTTCGCGTGAGAAACCAGTTCGTGCCGAGGTCCGAGGCCTGGCCGCGCATTGTGGTGAGCGAGCCAAGCTCATGGGAAAGCGCGATCTTCTTCGCTTTCGCCAGCTCATCGGCCGTGATTCCATTTTGGCGCACATCGTTGACGATTTGCAGGATTAAAGTTTTCGCTGCGTCCCGATTTTTAGGGTCGAGAATCGCGTCAACGCCGAGCAGTCCAGGGTCACCCGGTGTGTACGAAAACGCCGAGATGGAGAACGCCAGGCCGGCTTCTTCCCGTACTTTGCGGTACAAGCGCGAGCTGCGCCCTTCGCCGAGTACGACCGAGAGAACATCGAGCGCCGGCACATCCGGGTCGCTGATTCCCGGCACGTGCCACGCCATTGCCAGGTGAGTCAGCTCGGTGGCGAATTCGTTATCGATCTCGCGTTTGCCGAGCTGCGGCGGCTCGGCTGGAATGTACACAGGCTCGAGTGATTCCGCCGGATAACTTTTGAAAAACGCCTCGAGCTGCGCCCGTACTTTTGCCCCGTCCACATCGCCGACGACGACGAAGGTGAGATTATTCGGCACGTAACGAGACTTGTAGTACTGCATCACGTCCCGCTGCGTGAGCTGGTTGTAAATATCAAGCAAACCGATTACTGGCAGCCGGTAAGGATGCTGTTGGTACGCAGTGGCGAATAGCAGCTGCGTGAGCATGCGGTCGGGATCATCCATGCCCATGGCGAACTCGCGCCGGATGACTTCCTGCTCCTTGGCGTACTCCTGGGGCGGGAGCGTCGAGTTCATCATTGCGTCGGAGAGGACGTCGAGCGCGGTGGGGACGCCCTCTTTGGGCACATCAATCCAGAAGACGGTGCGATCAAATGAAGTGTAGGCGTTAATGTAGCCGCCCACGTCCTGGATTTTCTGCGCAATCTCGTTAGTCGAGCGCGTTTTCGTTCCCTTGAAGAGCATGTGCTCGAGAATGTGCGAAAGGCCTGCGCCAAGATGTTTTTCCTCGGTGATGCTGCCGGTCGCGCACCATGCCTGCACGCTGGCTACGGGCGCGCTGCGGTCTTCTTTTACGATGATGGTCAGGCCGTCTGGCAGAATCCATTTCTGCGCGGTGTTTGGCGGGAAAGTAATGGGCGGAGTGGTGGCGGCCGAAGCCGCCGAGACATTGAGATTCGTGCTGTTTAGCATGAGGAGAAGACCGATCGCCGCGGCGCCACCGCGCTTCATACCGGCTTCGGCGCGGGCAAACCCGGCGGAAGTTTCGGCGTGAAGACGAACTGCGGTTTAAACGGCTTCACGAACGCATCCTGGAAGTCGTAAACGGCTTTGAAATCATCCATCGAATCCTCGTCCGTTTTGCCGAAAATCCCCGCAGCGATGAGATTAAAAACCATCTGCCCGATATCTTCACACCGCTCGATTCCCCAGAAGGAAAAAACGCTAATCGCCATCGGGCCAAATTCCTTCAGCGCGTACTGGCGCACGCCCTCGAGCAACTCCGGCCCGGCGACATGCTTGACGGCCGCGCCTTTGATTTTCTTCTGCTGTTTCGTGGTGTAATCGAGCGCGTCGCGCAGGAAAACGTAGCCGTCCCGGTGATAACGCGCATCGCTGGCGATGATTGAATCGAGTGCTTCGGTAAATCCAATTTTCTGCATCGTTGAAGTGAGTCGCGCCAGGAGCGCCGGAGACGATAGCGGCAACTGCTAGCCGAGCAAATCGTGCGCCGCTGGCAGGAGCTATTGCACCTGCGCTTCCATCGCGTCGAGGTAAATGGAAATCGGGTCCCGGCGGCGAGGCGGCGCGGCATCTTCTCCTTGCACCGAGCGCAGATAACCGGCAAAGGCGCCACTGGGCTCGGCCGCTTGCGTCGCCTCAAACCAGTTCATGTAATCATCGACTTCGCGCATGCGCGAGTTCACTGCGCGACGCAGAGCGGCGGTTCCGGCCATCGCCTTCGCTGAAGGCCGCGAATTCCGCGCCAGTCCGGCGGCCGCGCGTTCATAATGTTCAATGATCGGCCGCAACAATGGATGCGCACGAGTTCCCAACAGCATCAAACGTTCGCCAAGCGCTGCGGCTGCATGTTTATCGATGGCGGCGCGCCGTGCCTGTGCCGATTCTTCCAGCGTGAGAGGTTCGGTGTTTCGGCCGATGCTTTGTTGCAAACAATCGTCGAGCTGCTCAGACGTTTGCCGGAAAGTCAGCAGCGGAAAATCGGCGGACTTCGTCAGGCGCTGAACATCTGCGCGCCAGATTTTTTCCGTCTCGTTTTCGTTTTTGCCGAGGAAGGGAAAATGCGCGCGCAAATCCCCGATGGAATCAGGTGGAGCGTTCGGCAGATCAGCGATGAACCGAACAAGCTGCGCCCGGCCATTCGGCGCCTCTAAGATTGAATGCAGGAGCGCGCAGGCGGAGGCGCGATAAAGCAGGCGCGATTGTGAATCAAGCAAAGCGGGGTGCAGCGCGAGCAGATCCTTAAGCGGAATCGGCTCGGCATTCTCGAGTACATTGAGCAGCTCAGGCGACATGTCATTCCACGCGAGGATACCAGCAACCAGCCAATCCGGCGCCTGGGTATAGATTTGACCCGGCGCGAGCGCCGGCAGCGAGCGATAACTCAGCTCCAGAAGTAGTGCGCGCACGAGTTCGCTCCGCAGAATCGCCGGCTCGAAATCGCGATCAATGACAAGGTCAAGCTGGATCTTAAGTCCTGCACCGGTCTGGCTGAAGTAGAGAGCGGCCCGTTGTACTTCCGGAACGTTTGTCTGTGCTGGCGTGAGATTGACCAGGATTGGCACCGACCAGCGATCCGCGATTTGCAAAATTGCCAGCAAGTCGCGCTTCGTGAGCTCAGCGGCTTGAGCCACGCTTCCGCGCAGGTGCGCGTCGTCACCAAAAACAATGAACTGGCGCGATGTACTGATGGTTCGCGGAACGGCCGCAGATGCGCAAAGCGGCAACAGAATCAGCATGCAGAGAGACGCAAGGGAACGCTCCACAAACGAAGGGTAACGGTTTGGGTGAAGTCTGGCGAGTTCTGAACAACTTATCGCAGCGCGCGTGGTTTAATCACCGACTATTCAGGACCACCCCGAAAGCAGCGCAACCACTTCATTATGAAAACGAAGCTCTCTCTCGCTATCGCCGTCGTTTGCCTCGGGCTCGCGCTTCCGGCGCAAGCCCAGTGGCACCACGGCGGGAGCGCAACGATTTCTTCAGCTGGAGCTGGAACGGTGGGAGGATCGCGTTCCTACAGCCGCGGCGAATACGCTGCTCGGGGCTATGCCGGACGGGGTGCTTACCCCTACTGGCGCGGCGGCTATCCGTATGGCGGCGGGTACCGCTACGGTTACCCGTACTGGCGGGGCGGCTGGTCATGGTCCATCGGATTCGGGTTCCCCTTTTACTACGGTTATCCGTACTATGGCTATCCGTACTATGGCTATCCTTACCCGGGATACGGCTACTATCCGTACTCGGGCTATGGCGCTTACTACGGGCAAGGCGCGCCCTATTACGGCAGCCGGCCGCTGGATGGATCGCGTTACGGCGGCGGCTCGGTCGTCGCCCGAGTACAGCAGCGGCTGGCCAGCGCAGGCTATTATCGCGGCGAGATCGATGGCGTGATGGGCCCGCGTACGCGCTCGGCCATTCGCGCTTACGAACGCCGCCACGGCTTACCGGTTGATGGCGCGGTGGATCGGCCTCTTCTCGAGGCGATGGGACTCGGCTAACAAGTTGATTTTGGGGCAGCCGGCGGGTGGTAGCGAAAGCGGCCCGCCGGCTATCTTTTTAGCGTGCGCTGATAGCGATCTGCTGTTCGCCGATCGCTATCCCGCCCACTTTGGCGAGCAGCTTGCCTTCGCGCTGCAAAGCTCTGATCACGTCGCTAAACAGGAACCCGGCATAGCGCATGAGAACAGGATGCACCGGCAGCCTTCCGATGGCGCCACTCACCGGCGCGACGTTTACCTTGCCGCCTTCTGTTTGCACGTTGTAGCTGCCGCTGGTGTAAACGGTGTAACCGAAGATTGAGCGCCCGATCGTGAGCTGACAAATGTCCGGCCGGAATGCAAAAACCGCGCGCTCGAAATCGAGGAACGGGTGGTTCAACTCGCGCTTTTTCCCGAGCACATAGTTCATGTAGGCATTCACGGCGTCCTCTGAGTACCGCAGCACCGGCGGCTTGTGGTATTCGGTTAATCCTTCCAGATCGAGGCTGATCTGCGGCGGAAGCGCCTCAGATTTTTTTACCGGCGGGAGTGATGGCGCGAGCAGCATCAGCAAAATGACAGCGGCTGCCGCTGCGGCCGCCATGAGCTTCAGCCATTTCAGCAGCAGCGCGCGGGTACGCCCGCGGCGGCGATCGAACAGGTAGGCAACGCGTTTTTGTGTCTCCTCCAACGCCTCAGCCGCTTGATTGTTCTGTGGCCCAAGTACGGAATGGTCCAGGCGCGTCCCGCAATCGTGACAGTAGATACGCTCCGGTTCGTTCTCGCGATGGCAATCCGGACATACCAGACGGACGGGAGCGACTGTACTCATGTCGATTTTTTCTCTGGCGCGGGCGATGCAGGCGTCGCCGGCGGTTTGGTGTCGCTTTTTGCTTCCGGTTTTGCCGCTTTATCGGCAGCCGGATTTTCCTTCTTGGCCGCTTCCTTGTAAGAAGCGCTGCGGTAATCGGTGCTGTAAAATCCCGATCCTTTGAAAATGATTCCCGCGCCCGTGCCGAGCAGCCGCTTTACTTTGCCGTGCCCCCACTCGGGCAGCCGGCAGAGTTCCTTTGGACATTCACGCAATGGCTCATCGCGCATTGACTGAAAAACGTCGAAATTTTGTCCGCATTTTTCGCAGGCGTACTCGTAAGTGGGCATGGCGGCCAAAGTAGATTCGTTGCAAAGCAAAATTCAAGCCGTCGCGCCCGGTTCCTGCTGAGTGGGGTTCTTGACTTTGCTCCGCTCACAAGGAACGTCCCTCGTTTTTCATGAAACATCGCCGGTTATTCGCTCTCGTCTTAACAGGAACAGCGGCATTGCTGCTGGCAGGCTGCGGCTCGGAAGACGCCCGCTTTTCCACCGATACTCAATACCTTGGCGGAATCTACGGCCCGGGCCCGGTTTCGTCTGGCGCGCCCGTGGACAACGTTTCCTATTGGGACGGCGACGGCGCTGAAGGTAAACCGAGCGTCAAGATCAGCCTCGGCGAGCAGCGCGCTTACTTTTATAAGGGCGGCAAGCTCGTCGGTATCTCGCAGCTTTCCACCGGACGCGAAGGCAAGAACACCCCCCTCGGCAAATTCCACGTCATCGCCAAGGACCCTAATCACGCCTCGAGTTTGTACGGCGATTATGTGGACGCGGGCGATAACGTCGTTATGCCGAACGTTGAGCTCGGGAAAGATCCGAAACCGGCGGGCTCGCATTTCAAAGGCGCGCCCATGCCGTACTATATGCAAATCGCGCCCGGCTTCGGTCTGCACGCCGGTTATCTGCCTGGTTACCCCGCATCTCACGGCTGCATTCGCATGCCGGAGTTCATGGCGGAGAATTTCTACAAATCAGTCAGCGTCGGAACGCCAGTAACGATTACCAACTAGCCCGGCCTTTTCCGCTCGCCATGCTGGTTCGCCTGCATCGACGCCTGACCACGCGCTTGCCTCGCAAGTATTGAACGCCTCGCCGTTTTCGGCGACAGCTTCGAGTGGAGAAAAACGCCGGCGCCGGCCTGGTCGAACTCGCAGCGCGCGCCAAACCGATTGCAGAGAAATTGCGCGCCATCCGCGCAGCGGCGTTCCCTGTTTGCTGCTCCCATGTCAGCGAAGGCGCACAGCCCTTTCTCGCTGCTGTACTCGCCCGCGAAATTCGTCGCACGCTCTGGATCATCTGCCCGACCGTGCGCACACAGGAGCTTTTCTACGAGGCGCTGGTGAATTGGATCCCGGCGGCTGCGTTCCTGCCCGAAGCAGAATTCGCCGCGGTCGAAAACATCCTGCCCGATCCGGAGATCGCGGCGGAACGGCTCGCGTTGTTCTCGCAAATTGGAGGCGAAAATGCGCCGCACGTTATCGTCACGACACGCGCCGCGCTGGAGCAGCCGGCACCTCGCCGAAACGCTCTTAGCTCCGCTTCGCTGCCCCTCCATCGCGGAGCGAACGTCGAAATGGAAACTCTGCTCGCCCAGCTCACTGCCGCTGGTTACGAGCGTGTGCCGCAAGTAAGTACCCGGGGACACGTGGCCGTTCGCGGCGGCATCGTTGATATTTTCTCGTGGCAAGCGGCGCTGCCATTGCGACTCGAGTTTTTCGGCGACGAAGTTGAATCGTTGCGTGACTTCGACCTCGATACGCAAACGTCCGTCCGCACGCGGAACCACGCAACCGTGCTGCTGAGCGAGGCGCAGGACGCCAGCGCAACGGTGCGCGAGTACATCAGCAGCGATGCTCTGCTTGTGGCGATTGAGCCCGATGACGAATCGTCCGCGCAGATCAAGATCAGCGAAGGAAACCTCGAACGCACACTGGAGGATTTCGCCGCCGCGTTCACCGAGCCCGACATCAGCGAAATCGGGACCGGCGATTTCATGTTGGCTGAAGCGAAACGCGCGCAGTTTGTCGCGCGTCTGACGCAATGGCGCGCGCAAAACGCCACCGTCGCGACTTACTTTCAGACCGAGGGAGAGATCGAGCGCTTCCGCGAGATCATGCCGGCTGATGCGCTGGCAAGCGTGCAGCTGATCGAAGGCACGCTCAATCGCGGCTTTGTTTTTCCCGCTGCGAATCTCGTTGTACTTTCGGCTAACGAGCTGCTCGGCCGTTTCCCCACGCACGGGCGCCGCCGCCTGCAACGCGCCGAACGCCGCAACCGCGCGCCCATCGACTTCAGAGAGCTGAACGAAGGCGATCTCGTCGTCCATCTCGAGCACGGTATCGGGAAGTTTCTCGGCGTACAAAACCTCGCCACTCACGGCACCGGCGAGGTACTTGCCCTCGAATTTGCGGGCGAGGCGAGGCTCTACGTTCCCCTCGAGCAAGCCTACCTCGTCTCCCGCTACGTCGGTGTCGGTAAAAAATCGCCGCCACTCAGCTCACTGGCTGACGCGAAGTGGGCGCGGGCGAAGAAAAATGCCGCCGCCTCGATTTACGATTACGCGGGCAAAATGCTGGCACTCCAGGCCGAGCGACAAACGCACGCCGGTCATGCCTTCGGTCCCGACACGAAATGGCAGGCGGAGTTCGAGCATTCATTCCCCTACCGCGAAACACCCGACCAGCTCACCGCCATTGTAGACACTAAGTACGACATGGAACAGCCGCGCCCGATGGATCGCCTCATCTGCGGCGACGTCGGCTTCGGCAAAACCGAGGTGGCTGTGCGCGCTGCCTTCAAAGCCGTCATGGACGGAAAACAAGTCGCTCTGCTCGCGCCCACGACCGTGCTGGCGCAACAGCACTTCGATACGTTTCGCCAGCGCATGCTCGATTACCCGGTGCGCATCGAGATGCTCAGCCGTTTCCGTTCACAGAGCGCGCAAAAAAAAGTATTGGGGCTGCTGCGCGATGGCGGCGTCGACATTGTCGTCGGCACGCACCGGCTCATTTCCGGCGACGTAGTGTTCAAGGACCTCGGCCTCGTCGTTATCGATGAAGAGCAGCGTTTCGGCGTTCTGCACAAGGAAAAATTCAAAGAGCTTTTCAAGCTGGTGGATGTGCTGACGCTCTCGGCCACGCCAATCCCGCGCACGCTGTACTTATCGCTGGTCGGCGTGAAAGACATGTCCTCGATCGAGACGCCGCCGCAGAATCGCCTCCCAGTCGAAACAGTCGTTTGCGGCTACGACGAACGCATCGTGCGGGACGCCATCAACCGCGAGCTGGAGCGGCAAGGCCAGGTTTATTTTTTGCACAACCGCGTGCAATCAATCGAGAAGGTGCGCGACCGTATCGCGGAGCTTTGCCCAAGCGCGCGAGTTGAGTACGGCCACGGCCAGATGGATTCAGACGAGCTGGAAATGGTGATGCATCGTTTTGTGGCCGGCAAAATCGATGTGCTCGTTTGCACGACCATCATCGAAAGCGGCCTCGATATACCGAACGCCAATACCATCATCATTGATCGCGCGGACCGCTTCGGCCTCGCGGACCTCTACCAACTTCGCGGACGCGTCGGTCGCGCCGAGCACAAGGCCTACGCCTATCTGTTGCTGCCGCGCGAGATGATGACGATCGGGGCCGCGCGCAAACGGATCAATGCCATTAAGCAGTACAGCTCGTTAGGCGCAGGCTTTCGTATTGCCATGCGCGACCTGGAAATCCGCGGCGCCGGCAGCATTCTTGGCACGCAGCAAAGCGGCCACATCATGGCCGTTGGCTTCGACTTGTACTGCCAGCTGCTCAAGCAGGCTGTCGCGCAGATCAAAGGGCGCAAGGCTCGGCGACGTCTCGAAATTGATCTGCGGCTCGATTTTGTCGCGAGTAGCGAAGCGGAGTTCGTGCAGAGCAAAACCGTGCCCGCCTTCATTCCGCGCAGCTACATTGCCGAGGCAACGTTGCGCATCCAGGCATACCGCCGGCTCGCTGAGATCACCACCTCAGAGGAGCTCGAGCAACTGCGCAAGGAATGGCGGGACCGCTTCGGCGGCTTTCCCGAAGCGGTGACGAACCTGCTCACCCTTACTCAGATCAAGCTCGCGGCGACACGGGCCCAGATCACGCAAGTCGAGGTGCGCCAGGACAAATTAATGCTCACCCGCCGCGGTGATTTTATACTTGTCGCAGGCAAATTCCCTCGTTTAGTTGCCTCGAAAATGGAGGAGCGCCTTGCCGAACTTCTGGGGCTGCTCCGGAAAATCTGACCTATGCGTCCCTTCTTGCTGGTTACTTCGTTTGCAACGCTGTTGGCCCTTGCTCCCCTTTGCCGCGCGGCTTCGCGCGACGCGGGCGCGCCGGAAGTGATCGATGGCATTGCCGCCGTCGTGAACAGCGATGTCATCACCTACTCGCAAGTGCGTGCGCTTTCCGCGCCGAAAGAGAAGCTTTTGCTGACGCAATTCCACGGCGACGAACTCAAAGCCAAGGTCAAAGAGGCACGCGCCGCGGCCTTGAACGACTTGATCGATCGCCAGTTGATCATGCAGGCGTTCAAGAAAGAAGGCTACTCAATCCCCGATCACTTTCTTGATCAGCGCGTGGACGATATCATCCGGGAGAACTTCGGCGGCGACCGAAACACATTCATCAAGACCTTACAGGCGCAGAACTATACCCTGGGCGACTTCAAGAAGCTGGAAGGCGATAAGATGATGGTACAGGCGATGCGCCACAAAAATGTGCAGTTGGATACCCTCGTCTCGCCTAACAAGATACAGGATTACTACCGTACTCACCGGGACGAGTTCACAAGCAAGGAGCAAATCAAGCTCCGCATGATCATGATTTCAGCCAAAGGCTCGGACGAAGGCGCGCAGAAAGCCATGGCTGAGGAAATTCTTAGCAAACTCGTGCATGGCGCAGAGTTTGACCGGATGGCGCAAATCTACTCTGAAGACGGTACTCGCGACGTCGGCGGCGACTGGGGCTGGGTGGATCGCGGCACGCTGGCAGCGCCATTGGAGAAAGTTGCCTTTAATCTCCCCGCCGGACGCGTAAGTAACATCATCCAGCTGGGCGGGAACTACTACATTCTGAAAGTTGAGGATAAGCGAGGCGGTGTGACTCGCTCGTTCGCGGAAGTACGCGATGAGATCGAAAAGAAGCTGCTGCAAGAGGAAGCGCAGAAGAAGCAGCAACAGTGGCTCGCCAGTTTGCGCGAGAAAGCCTACATCAAGACTTTCTAGCTGCTAACAAGCTGCGCGTTGCCAAACCGGGTAAGTTCCCGGAAAATGAGCGATGCCTGTTCGCGTCGGCGTCACCCTGGGCGATCCTGCCGGAATCGGTCCCGAGGTTATTGATGCGGTACTTTCGTCCGGCAAGTTACCCGCGCAGGCGCAGGTGACGGTGATCGGCGAACGCGGCGATGTCACGCCCGGCAAACCGACGCGAGCTTCCGCCATCGCTGCCCTTGAAGCAATGGAAGAAGCAGCACGCCTGGCAAAAGCTGGTGAAATTGATGCCATTGTTACCGGCCCGATTCACAAGGCGCGAATGGCCGAAGCTGGTTTTCCATTTCCCGGCCAGACTGAATTTTTCGCCGCCCGTTTCGGCGCGACGAACTACGCTATGCTACTTACGGCAGAACCGATCACTGTCGGCCTCGTAACAACGCACATTCCGCTGCGCGACGTCGCCACTACGCTAAGTACCAGCGACATCGTTCGGGTGGGGCGACTCTTAGCTCGATTTCTCGAGCAGCGTGGCAAAGCCGCACCGCGAATCGCCGTAGCTGGCCTTAATCCGCACGCCGGTGAATCAGGTTGCCTTGGAAGAGAAGAGATCGAAATCATTGAGCCCGCCGTCCGGCAGCTTGAATCAGGCAAGCCGGCAAGCTTCGAAGGTCCGCTCTCGCCGGATACTCTTTTTTTTCACTTAGCAGCGGGTAAATGGGATGCCGCTCTTTGCATGTACCACGACCAGGGACTGATCCCGCTCAAGCTACTCGGTTTTGATCATGGCGTGAACGTTACGCTTGGCCTTCCTTGCCCGCGCACCAGTCCTGATCATGGAACGGCATTCGATATAGCCGGCGAAAACCTGGCTCGCCCAGATAGCATGCTCGCCGCGATTCGTCTCGCTGCCGAGCTCGCCGGCAAATGAACGCAGCCAAGTACCGCACTGTGTTCACCCTAAGCTTGCAGAACACTTTTGTTTACCGCTGGAACTACTTCCTCCGCGCGCTCTTCGGGCTGATTCCCCTGGCCGGCACGGTATTTCTCTGGAATGCGATCTTCAAGGAGCCCGGCGGCCGCGGCTTTGGCGGCTATACCTACGCCTCGATGATCTACTACTACTTGCTCACCATCCTCGCATCCAATCTTGTCACTCCCACGGAAGACGACTGGCAAATCGCCTCTGACATTCGCGAAGGACAGATCAACTCGTTTCTGACAAAACCATTAAGCTATCTCGGCTACCGCACCAGCATCTTCCTGGCGGGGCGACTGGTTTACACGGTAGTAACGATCGTTCCCATCGTTATCATTTTCATTTACTTCAGAAGCTTCCTCCAGCTACCGCACAATGTCAGCACCTGGATAGTAGCTTCAATATCACTCGTCTTTGCGGCCTTCATCCAGTTCTTCATCACCTACTCACTGGCACTGATGGCGTTCTGGATACTCGAGATATCTACCATCGTTTTCATTGTTTACTCCTTCGAGTACTTCCTTGGTGGGCAAATGTTCCCGATCGACATCATGCCGCGTTCCATCGAGGAAGTAATGAAGTGGCTGCCATTCTACTACGAGCTATTCTGCCCGGTAGCGATTTTTCTCGAGCGGCTTCGCGGCGCTGAATTGATTCAAGCCCTGGAAATCCAAAGCGGCTGGTTCATTGTCACACTGATGATTGCGCAGTTCATGTGGAAACGCGGATTAGGTCACTACCAGGCCGTCGGCGGCTAGACTGTTGTGGGCAGTCCGTCTGCTTTCCAGGCTTTAAAGCCGCCGGCCATGGAACGCACATTTTTGTAGCCCATTTTCTGGAGGCTTTCGGCCGCCAAGGCGGAGCGGCCGCCGGCGCCGCAGTGCAAAATGAGTACGGTGTTCGGGTCGGAGACGGCTTCTTCAATCTCCACCTCGAGCATCCCGCGGCTCAGATGCATGGCGCCAGAAATGTGTTCGGCGTCCCATTCATTTTTTTCCCGCACATCGATGATCTTCGCCTCGCCTGTCCGCGCCTGCGCCGCTGCTTCCCCGGGCGAAATTTCCGTGATGTTTCTCTTCGCGGCAGCGACTAGCTCCTGGTACCGGTTCATGCCGAGATCATACACGAGATGTGCAATTCTGCGTTGTCGCGCAGCCACCGCGCTCTAGATTGGCACATGCGAGCGAAAGTAATCGTCACGCCCAAGGCGGCTGTTCTCGATCCGCAGGGCGCGGCCGTGCGCGACGCGATACGGCAGCTTGGCATGAGAGACGTGAAATCCGTTCGTATCGGTAAGTACCTGGAAATCGAGCTGAGCGCTGATGGGGGTGAAACCAAAATCCGGCTCGAGCAGCTTTGCCGCGATTTGCTTTCCAATCCGGTGATTGAAGATTACCAGCTCATCACTGAATGAAAGCTCTGCGTTATTTCTTCTGTGTGGTATTTCCACCTTTGGCCGTCCTCATGACCGGACGCATCGCCAGTTTTTTCCTGAGTCTGATCCTGACGTTGCTCGGCTGGATACCCGGCGTGATTCACGCCTGCCTGGTCGTGAACGATTATCACCAGGAGCAGCGACTCGGGCGAGTGGCGCACGCGTGAAATGAAATTCGCCGTCATCCAGTTTCCGGGCTCGAATTGCGACCAGGATTGTCTTCGCGCTATCAATTCGCTGCCGGGTTTGCGCGCTGAGTACGTGTGGCACAAGGAAAATTCGCTCTCCGGGTTCGACGCCGTCGTACTTCCGGGCGGATTTGCCTACGGCGATTATCTCCGTTGCGGCGCCATCGCACGCTTTTCCCCCATCATGAGCGAAGTGGTGCGCGCGGCGAACGATGGCCGGCTTGTACTCGGTACGTGCAACGGCTTTCAGGTGTTATGCGAGGCTGGACTCCTGCCGGGCGCGCTCGTGCGCAATCGAGCGCTGCGGTTCGTCTGCGAAATGACAAGGCTGCGGGTGGAAGTGGAAGATTCGGCATTCACGCGCGGCTGCGCCCGCGGCAGCATTTTGCGCCTGCCGATCGCGCACGGCGAGGGCTGCTATTTCGCCGACCAGAAAACTCTGCGTGAACTGAACGGAAACAACCAGGTCATCCTGCGGTATTGCGATGAGACAGGCGCGGCAACGCCTGAATCGAACCCGAACGGCTCGGTGGAAAACATTGCCGGCATCTGCAATCGGGCCGGAAACGTTTTTGGGTTGATGCCCCATCCTGATCGCGCCTTCGATGGGCGACTTGGGAGCTGCGACGGCGCCAAAATCTTCCTGTCCATGGCTGAGACGATCACCGCGGGCGAGCGGCGCGTTGCTGCGTAAGCCTCAGAAGGGCAAGCTCGACAGTACGCGTCGTCGTGCTCGTACTATGACTTTCCGTCGTACTACAAGTGCCGCTTTTGGGCGACGACAGCGTAAAGTGCTGGTGCTTTCTGCGTTCTATAATTGTACACCCGTGTAGCCGGAGTGACACTATGTACGCGTTCGACGCCGTACTTTCCCTCGCGTAAGTGCCTCGGCATCCGCATTGCTCAAGCCGAACTCGGTTAAAAATCAATCCCACTATGCTCCTACAAAAAACACTCCACATGGGCCAGCCGCTCGCCGACTGCAAAGCACGGCTCGCCAGTATTCATTCCTACCGCCGGCAATTCGTGATGGTGACAAAAGCCACCGTCACGTCATCGAAAACCGTCGATTTTTGTTTCCGCGGCCCGCTCGGATTCCAAGCCAATACGGTGTTGCTTGCGGCCGATAGCCAAGCGCCAGACGAGCTCGCCTTCGAGTCGGTCGGTGGCAACATCGACGTCATGGGCATCGTGCAATTTGATGAGGTGCGTCCGCTCTGTACCGAAATCACGCTCACGGTGCATTACGACATCAAAAATCGATTCTTCGCATGGCTCGACCGTCATTTCCGCTTTGTCGATGCCTTTGTCACTTCTGAGTTGCGCAGCATCCGTTCGCATTTCGAGGGAATTGCTGCGCCGGCGCGCGAACCTGCGGCCTTGGTGCCGTCGCTCGCCACAGCAACAGCGTAGGGGTCAGGGAAAGGGCGCGATTTCCGGACAAATCGCGCCCTTATTCTGTACTTCGGCCGGCTAACGCACGCGCACGGCGCGCAGCTTATCGAGGCGTAACGTCTGTCCCGGACTCAAACTCACCGTCACGGTCGGGTTCGAAAGTTTCTCGCCATCCAGGCGCACGCTTCCCTGTTTGATCAGCCGGCTGGCTTCGCTGCGCGATTTCACGCTGCCGCACAAAGCGAATGCATCGACCACGATCGCAACAAGCTCACCCGTTTTCGCCGGCATCATCGGCAGAGCTGTTTCGTCCAGGCGCCTGTCGCTGAAACGCGTTGTCCATTCGTCGCGTGCTCGTGTCGCGGCAGTGGTGCCGTGGTACAGAGCGGTTATTTCAAAGGCGAGCTGCTTCTTTGCCTCCAGCGGATGTTCACCTGGAGGTAGCCCGCGCCTCAGCAGCAGCTGGTAATAGCGCGCCATTAACTCATCCGAAATGCTCATGAGCTTGCCGAACATTTCCGCGGCCGAATCATTCAGCGCGACATAGTTACCGAGGCTCTTGCTCATCTTCTTCTCGCCATCCAATCCTTCCAGGATCGGCATGAGCAGCACGACTTGCCGCGGCTGGCTGTTGTCCTTTTGCAATTCGCGGCCGAGCAGATTGTTGAACAACTGGTCCGTCCCGCCCAGCTCGACGTCGGCGCGCACCACCACCGAATCCCATGCCTGCATGATCGGGTACTGAATCTCGTGCGCATGGATCGGCTGCTCGCGGTTAACGCGGTCGCGAAAATCTTCGCGTTGCAGCAGCTGCTGAAGCGTCACCGCGCTGTTTAGCCGAATCACCTGTGAGAATGTCATTGCGCCGAGCCATTCACTGTTGCAGACGATTTCGGTGCGGCGTTCATCCAGAATCTTGAACGCCTGCTCACGGTAAGTACGCGCGTTCGCCTGTACTTCGCCCGCGGTAAGTTGCGGACGCGTGACCGAGCGCCCGCTCGGATCGCCCACGAGCGCGGTAAAATCGCCGATGATCAGCACGGCCTGATGACCGAGGTCCTGAAAGTCGCGCATTTTGCGCAGAATGACTGAGTGCCCCAGGTGAATGTCCGCCGTGGTGGGATCGACGCCGAGCTTCACGCGAAGGGGACGATTGCCGCGCAATTTCTCGAGCAACTCCGCTTCCGAAACAATTTGCGCAGCACCGCGCGTCAGGTGCGCGAGCTGATCATTCGGCAACATTTTCACGCGCACTTAAACTGCGCGAGCGCGAGTGACAACTTACTTGTTCTTGTTCAGCAGCTCGCGGATGTCGTCGATCGAGAGCGGATGGTCCTGCGCATGCAGCGCCTGCTGGCTTTTCCCGCGGCCGAGGAATGGCCGCGTTCCAGCGAAGTCACGCGTCGAGTACTTGGCCGGGAATTCGCGCGCGGTGGAGACATCGCGAGCCGCTCGCGTCGGGTAAGTACGCGTTTCGTGACCGGGCCGCATGTAAGCCGCTTTCGTCTGAAATGGACGCGACGAGAATTGCGAGGTGGCGAACTGCCGCGTGCCGAGAAAATTTCGCGTCAGCTTCTTTTCCGGCACATAGAACTGGTGGGTCGAAGCCGAAGAGGCGCTGACGTTGCTGATGGCGGTGAATCTCTTGTTCTGGGCCGAGTTCTGCATCTTCATATCCGGCTCGAGTAATCGCTCGACCAGTTTGCGGTCCTGATCCTGCGCGTGTGCCTGGAGCGCGAAGAGGCAAAGGCCGAGTACACAGGCGAAGCGCATCGGCGAGAGAGTGAGGAATGTCGCGGGTTTTGTAAAGTACAACGCCGGGCTAACCTTAAGCGTGGATTTCCTCGCTCGAGATGATGAAGCGTTCATGCGTGAAGCGTTGCGCCTGGCGCAAAAAGCCGGCGCGGCCAAGGAAGTACCAGTAGGCGCGGTCATCACGCGAGATGGGCGAATTGTCGGCCGCGGCTACAATCAGGTCGAGCTACTCAAGGATGCGACTGCACACGCGGAGATTCTGGCCATCACCCAGGCGTCGGCAGCGCTGGGCGATTGGCGCCTGACTGAATGTGAACTTTTTGTCACAAAGGAGCCATGCCCGATGTGTGCCGGCGCCGCTGTTCACGCCCGGCTGAAGCGCGTCATTTTCGGTTGTCCCGACGCACGTGCTGGCGCAGCGGGCAGCCTCATCAACCTGCTGCAAATGCCGGGGCTCAATCATCGCTGCGATGTGCGCAGCGGTTTACTCGCGGAAGAATGCGCGTCGCTGCTACGCAGCTTCTTCGCGCAACGCCGCCGCGCTGATCAGGGCAGCGAAGCAGCCACGCGTAACGACATCTCCTCTGCCGCGGATTAACGCGGGTGATTACCCATCTGCCTCGCTAGGATTCGAACCTAGACAAAGAGATCCAGAATCTCTGGTGCTACCGTTACACCACGAGGCAAGACGCCCGAATTTATTCCCGCGCTACGCCGTTTCAACTGAGCTCCCGCCCAGGATCAACTCAGTGCCTTCCTTTGCTGCTTCCACAGTCATGGACGAGCCCTTCTCCGCGATCTGCCGGCGCGCGTACTTGACGATCTCATCCAGCGTTGCGTCATCGTGATCGGGATCATGGTGGAAAAGTACGAGCCGTTTCGCTTCGGCGTCGAGCGCGAGTGCGACCACACTGCTGATGGACCCGTGGCCCCAGCCGATGTGCCGCCGGTACTCTTCGTCCGTGTATTGCGCATCGAGGATGAGAACATCGACACCGTGCAGAAACTCAAGAAGGTCGCTGCGTTCTTGCGCGGGCGACTTGTACTTATGGCCGGTGTTGTTTGCGCCGCGGTTGCGTAGCTGCACATCCAGATGCTCGAAAGGTTCATTGTCCGGCATATAGGCGATCGAGCCGGCGCTGGTATAAATGCGGTAGCCGGCACAGACGCCGGGATGATTGAGAAGTTTCGAGCGCACCCGTACTTTGCCGATCTGGAACTCGTTAGCACGAAGTTCCTCCACTTCAATTTTGCCGGGCAAATCCGACATGCTCACGGGGAAGAACGGCGTCTCCATCTGGCCGGCGAGGATCTCTCCCAGTCGTGTGCGCGTTCCATCATAGCCGAACACGCGCAGCTGGTTCTTGCTGCCGTAAGCAGGAAGAAAAAATGGCAGCCCCTGGATGTGATCCCAATGGGTGTGGGAAATGAGCAGCGCAAGCTTGATCGGCTCCGAGCCGAATTCCTCCTCGAGCGCTTGCCCCAGAAGACGAATGCCGGAGCCGGCATCCAGAATGATGATCTCATTGTCTGCGCGGATTTCCACACAACTGGTGTTACCTCCGTAGCGCACAGTACTCGCGCCCGGGGTGGGAATTGAGCCGCGCACGCCCCAGAACCTGATGCGTGCGACCGAGGCAGGAGTCGATTTCACCGCGGAAAAGTGGAAAACGTCATGGCCGAGCGGCCATTGTGGCATTCGGAGCGTCCGCTGTCACGGCTTGCGTCTGTTCAACGGGACGATTCTGCTTACAATCGCCAACGCATGGAGCAGGAGAGCGAATTACTAGCCTTGCGTCGCGAGAAACTGGAGGCACTGCGGAGCAAAGGCGTGCAACCGTTTGGCGCTGCCTTCGAGACCAGCGGCGACATCGCTCAAGTACGGGAGCAGTTCTCCGAAGGCGCAACATTCCGAATCGCGGGCCGGATCACCGCTCATCGCGACATGGGCAAAAGCCATTTCCTGGACCTGCGCGATGCCTCCGGCCGGATGCAAGTCTATGCCCAGGCGAAGGAACTCGGGCCCGCAGCGATAGAGATTTTCGCGCTGCTCGACCTCGGCGATTTCATCGGCGTGGAAGGAACGGCATTCACCACGAAAACCGGTGAGCCCACTTTGAAAGTACGGCGGTTCGAAGTACTGGCCAAATCGCTGCGGCCGTTGCCAGAAAAATGGCACGGTCTGCAAGATGTGGAAGCGCGCTACCGGCAGCGATACCTCGATTTGATCACCAACAAGCAGTCGCGCGAAATCTTCGCGAAACGTTTCGCCATCATCCGTGAGATGCGGCGGTTTCTTGAAAATCGCGGGTTCGTGGAAGTCGAGACGCCCATGCTTCAGGCAGTGGCGGGCGGCGCCGCGGCTGAGCCGTTCCGTACTCATCACAACGCACTTGGCCTCGATCTCTACCTGCGCATCGCGCCGGAGCTTTACCTCAAGCGCCTGCTCGTCGGGGGCTTGAACAAGGTTTATGAGCTGAACCGGAATTTCCGCAACGAAGGAATCTCACGGCGCCACAACCCTGAGTTCACCATGCTCGAAGCGTACTGGGCTTACGCCGATTTCGAGACCATCGCGGACCTCGTCGAGGAAATGGTCTGCCACATCGCGGAAAGAGTTTGCGGTGGATCGACAATCGAGCACCGCGATTCAGCGGGAAACATCACGCGCACGATCCACTTGCAGCGGCCGTGGAGGCGCGCGCGCTATCACGATCTGCTGCGCGAAGCAGCGGGAGCGGATTGGTTTGATCTTTCGCCGCAACAGCGACGCGAACGCGCAGTTTCGCGGCTCGGCCTCGACATTCTACCGCAGCTGGTTGATTACGAAGTGACGCAGCACGTCTTCGAAAAGCTGATCGAGGAAAAAACATTCGACCCGCTTTTCGTCACGCATTGCCCGAAGGAGCTTGTCCCGCTGGCGAAACAAAACCGCAGCGACGCAAGTATTGTGGACGTTTACGAGCTCATCATTAATGGCGTGGAAATCTCGCCCGGTTATACCGAGCTGAACGATCCGCTCGTGCAACGGCAACGGCTCGTGGAACAGGCGGGCGAAGAGACGCAGCAGATCGACGAAGATTTTCTGCTCGCCCTTGAGTACGGAATGCCGCCGGCCGGCGGATTCGGCCTTGGCATCGACCGCTTGACGATGATGCTCACCGGCGCCGAATCGATCCGCGATGTCATTCTCTTCCCGCTGTTAAAACCGAAGCGAACAACGTAAACTGCCAGCATGGAAACCGGCACGCAGCCGGCGGCGCCTGCCGCGCCGGCGACAAACCCGTGTCTTGATCGCAGTATTCCGCTGCGGAATGTCCCGCTCTTTGCCGGACTTGATGACGACGCCATCAGCAGGCTCTGTGCTTTTCTTCAGCTCGAGGAATTCAGCGCCGGGCGCCACGTGTTTCGCAGCGGCGAATCCGGCGACGCCATGTATGTCATCGTCAGCGGGCACGTGCGGATCACGGTGACCGATGCCGATGGCCGGGAAGTCATTCTCGCCGCGCTCGGCCCGGGAGATTTCTTCGGCGAAATGGCAATGCTCGACGGCCATGGCCGCTCGGCCGATGCCGCCGTGACCGAGCCGGCACAATTGGCGGTATTGACGCGCAACAACTTCGTCGCGTTTATTCGCAGCGACGCCGCCATCGCCGTCCGCATGATGAGCGCCATGACCCACCGGCTGCGTCGCACCGACGAGCTTCTGCGTCACCGCATTTCCCGCAACGTGAACGAGGAAGACGCGCGCAACATGACGTTCGCCGACAAAGCGGCGGACAAGATCGCCCGCTTCGGCGGCAGTTGGAAATTCATTATTCTTTCGCTGGTCATGCTGATCGTCTGGATGGTGGTGAACACGCTCATGCTGCGCGCGCAGCCCTTTGATCCGTTCCCGTTCGTGCTGCTGAATCTCGTCCTCGGCGTCATGGCCGCGCTCCAGGCACCGATCATCATGATGTCGCAAAACCGTGAAGCGAAAAAAGACCGCTTACGCGCCGATCTTGATTACCAGGTCAATCTCAAGAACGAGATGCTCCTGGGCGAAATCCTACGCCTCCTAAAAAAACGCGAGCACGAACAGCTGCTCGGGATCAGCGGCGAGGAATAGCAGACGCACTGCGGTTCCGTATCCGCTGCTTTCAGCAAAGTACGAGCAGCAGAAGAGCAACAGTTTTCATTCCGCATTCACTAGTCACTAGAAACCACGTCATAAACCTTTCTCAGTCTGTCATGCGCAGTGGAGCGAAATATCTCTGGCTATTTCTGCTCTCGTGGGAATAGAGAAATCAGAGATTCTTCTCTTCCGCCTTTTCTGTAGGCCAAGCATTCCTGCTTGGCGAGGGGTTACAGGTTCGGCAACGAGGAATCGTTGCCCTACAGCCAGGTTCAGAATGACAGAACTATTTATGAGATGGCTCCTAGTCACTAACCACTTCCCCGAAGGGCACTCATTCTGCTCCGCAATTGTGCATGGTCTCGCTCCATTCACGCTCAAAGGAGCAGCGCGAAGCCGTGCGCCAGCTCGTGCAGTCCGTACTTACGCGCGACATGTCCACCTTCACGGCTGATTCATTCAAGCATTGGATCAAAGACATCGACGCGAAATTCCGCAAGGTAGCCCTTACCCTGCGATTCGAGATCCGTGAGCGCGTTGTCTATTTCACCGTGAAAGAAATCCGCAGCGGCCGCGCCATCTATCACTTCGACTCATCCACTCGCGTGCAATTCGACGAGCGCGACGTCGTTATGTCGCTCGAACCTGCGGCGCCGGTCTGGCACTGACCCGGCGGGCAGCGTAGCGAGTGCGACCGCTCGCTCTCCGCAGTGTAGCGGCGGGTGTCCTCACCCGCAGAACGGTCCGCGCATGTCCGCGCAGCGGCTGAGGACAGCCGCCGCTACACCTCCCAATCGAAGTTCCCGCCGAAAGCTGAAAGGTATCAGTTAACCAGCGAAATCCGAAGCTTACGGCGGCGGACGCGCCTCAGACTGGAAACTACGCGTAATCAGTCGCGCGCCCTTGTTGAATGAAAAGTAAGCCCACGCCCATTGCAAAAACACCAGCAGGCGACTGCGAAAATTCACCAGAAACATGATGTGCACGAACGCCCACACCAGCCACGCCGGCAATCCGCTCAGGTGCACCGCATGCAAATCCGCCACGGCTTTGTTGCGCCCGATCGTCGCCATGCTGCCCTTGTCGAAGTACCAAAACCGCTGCGGCTTTTGTCCTTGCATCATGAGCAGGATATTTTCGGCCGCGTGGCGGCCCTGCTGCATGGCCACCGGCGAAACACCCGGCAGCGGTTTGCCAGTCCGTTCATCCTTGAAGTTCGCCAGGTCTCCGATCACCTGTATTTCCGGCTGGCCGGGAATCGTTAGGTCATCGTTCACGATCACGCGCCCGGCACGATCTAGCGGCACACCTAACGACTTCCCAAGATAAGACGCGTGGTTGCCCGCTGCCCAGATCTTTACCCGACACGGGATGAACTCTTCTCCGACCTTTAACCCTTCCTCCGTCAGATCACTCGCGTGCACGCCGGTGCGAATCTCCACCCCGAGAGCTTCGAGCTGCCTGGTCGCGCTACGGCGCAAGTCCTCCGGGAACGCTGCCAGCACCATCGGCTCGCCTTCGATCAAAATAATGCGCGCACTGGATGGATCGATGTGCCGGAAATCGCGCGCCAGGGTGTAACGCGCAATCTCGGCAATCGCGCCCGCCATTTCTACGCCCGTTGGTCCGCCGCCCACGATCACGAACGTCATCGCCGCCGCGCGTTCAGCGGGATCGGACACTTTTTCAGCGTACTCAAACGCCAGCAGAATCCGCCGCCGAATCTCGATCGCGTCTTCCAGGCTCTTCAATCCCGGCGCAAGCCGCTCCCATTCCGGATGCCCGAAGTAGGAATGCCGCGCGCCCGTGGCCAGGATGAGGTAATCGTACTTAAGCTCCAAATCGCCCGCTTTAAGCGTGCGATTCGCCACATCCACCGATTGTACTTCAGCCAGTAAGATCTCGACGTTGCGGCATTCGTGCAGAACCGCCCGCGTAGGCGCCGCGATGTCTGCCGGTGAAAGCGCCGCCGTGGCGACCTGGTACAGCAGCGGCTGAAAGAGATGATAATTCGTGCGGTCAACTACCGTGAGTCGCACCCTTTCGCAGGCGAGCTTCCTGGCCGCTTCCAACCCTCCGAAACCGGCGCCGACAATGATCACCTGCGGCCATTCTTCCACCTTCATGAGCGCTCAATGTGAGCAGATTTAAATCGGCGCGCAGCAACTTTCTGGCAGCGCCAAACAACTGACTTTCAGTGACGGTAAATCCCCACGGTAACAGACTGAGAGTAGCTTCGATGCATGAGATAAGCTCCGAATACATCTGTTTGCCGAAGCGGCGCTACTCCGACAATACCGTCGCCACCCCCACCTACACAGATGACAGCGGCAACGGCCACACCACTACGGAAAAGCGACACTTTACTGTGCCGCAGCGGCGCCACCATCTTTCACAGACAGCGCGAATTGCTCGGGTAACCCTATCCACTGCGCCGGCGCGGCTACCGGCGCTGCACTGAGTCGGCGCTACTTGCCGAATTGTCGAAGCACTGATACAAGGCGTCGCGCTATGAGCAATGCTTTGCTTTACACCTTCGTGGTCATCAGTGCCGTTGTTCTCTCAACACTAGGTCAAGCCGAAGAACTGCCCGAGATGCGTCCGGCTTTAATCGGCAACGGGCCCAAAGCGCTCATCAATATCATTGATGCGCAGGCGTTGCTACAAAAAGGCCAAGCAGACGCCGCTGTTATGTTCCCTTGCCTGCTGGAAGCTGATGGCCAGCCGATGATGATAAATACCTATCGCTGGACACCGGGTGGCGAGACGTTGGAACGCGAGGTTTACCATAAGCTGGTTGAAGCGCGATTTATTCCGGCAATTTACCACCATCGGCGAACTCCCGCTGACTTGTACGGCACCGTGATCTTCCGGCGAGTTGATGGAAAGGCCCGTCTCCGCATTTTTCTCAATCAGGACAAATCCGAACTGGCGAACGAGAGCGACTTTATCGCACCTCAGGTAGTTGCCAGTGGATTCCCCCGTTATCCCATCACCACTTTCCTCGGTGGCGATACTGGCACGGTAGTACTGAAGCTCAATCTGGACGCCAGTGGGAAGCGAAAAAATGTAAGCGTCGAATCTGAAACTCCGACCGGACATCAATTAGGGCAAAGCGTTCTTGAGATGTTCAAACGTTATGATTTCATTCCTGCCTACCGGAACGGCAAGCCTGTCGACTCGAGTACTACCCTGACAGTCTACTTCAAAGGGCGCTAGCTTATCAGCTGATTTTGACTTGCGGAACGGGCCCGCGCACAGGTTGACACCTCGTTCAGCCGCTCGTAATGTCCGCCCTTTTCCGCAACGCGTTCCACCTGATGATGAAAACGTTTTCAGCCAAAGCCGCCGAGGTCCCGCGCAAGTGGTGGCTTATCGACGCTAAAGACCAGGCGCTTGGTCGTGTCGCGGTCAAAGCGGCCAATCTCCTGCGCGGAAAAGAAAAACCCATTTTCACGCCGCACGTTGACACCGGCGACTTCGTCATCGTGGTGAACGCCGAGAAAGTACGGCTTACGGGAAAGAAAGAAGAGCAGAAAACGTTCATGAGCTTCTCCGGGTATGTGGGCGGTCACAAATCTGAAAACGTTCGGGCGCGTCGGGTGCGTCATCCAGAGCTGCTGGTGGAGCGCGCCGTGCGTGGGATGATTCCGCACAACCGGCTTGGCCGCGCCGTTTACCGAAAGCTCAAAGTTTATCGTGGTGAAGAACACCCGCACGCGGCGCAGCAGCCCGCGCCCGTGGAATTGGCTTAAGGTAATGGCTTCAACACCCGAATTCGTCGCGACCGGCCGGCGCAAAACGTCTGTGGCGCGAGTACGCATGGTTGCCGGCAACGGCAAGATCGACATCAACGGCCGCGCCTTCGAAGAATATTTCCCGACTGCGCCGCTGCAAAACACTGTACTTCAGCCACTGCAAACGGCGAAGCAGGTAAACGCCTACGACATCTCCATCAACGCCACCGGCGGGGGCGCCACCGGGCAGGCGGGAGCGGCGCGCCTCGCTATTTCCCGCGCGCTCTTGCAAGTGGACAATGATTTGCGCACGACGCTGAAGGCTGAAGGTTTGCTCCGGCGCGATCCGCGCATGAAAGAACGGAAGAAATCGGGTCAGCCTGGCGCGCGCAAACGCTTCCAGTTCTCGAAGCGATAATTCATCCCACCGAGCTGCGCCGGAGCACTGCGTTCCACGTTCCGGCGAGTTGAAATTCCAGCGCCAGCGAAATGCCGAAGCGTCTTCTGCTGTTCGACATCGATGGCACACTCGTGAACACCGGGGGCGCCGGCGTGGTCTCGTTGCGCAAAATGGTCGAGCAGCGCTTCGGCGTTCGCGATGAGTTGCGCGACATCGAAATCGCTGGGAAAACCGACCGCGCCATCATTCGCGACATCCTGCATAAGTACAGCACGCCCGCCACGGAAGAGAACATCGCGGAATTTGCCCGTACTTACATTGACGGTCTGGCGGAAGAGCTGCCGCGTTGCCGGGGACGCGTACTGCCCGGCGTGGCAGAGTTGCTTGAACGCTTGCGGTCGCAACCGGGCATCGTACTCGCATTGCTGACCGGCAATCTGCGCCGCGGCGCGGAACTGAAACTGCGGCATTACCGGCTTTGGCAGTACTTCGAGTTCGGCGCATTCGCGGACGATCATCACGACCGCAACGAGCTTGGCGCTTTTGCGCGTCGTCGCGCACAGGAAAAGCACGGGGACGAATTTGATTCCGCTGACATCGACGTCATCGGCGATACCGGTCACGACGTTGCCTGCGGCAAGGCATTCGCCGCTCGCACAATTGCCGTCGCGACGGGCGGTTGGTCTCCCGAACGACTGGCGAAGTGCGCGCCCGATTTTCTCTTCGACGATTTCGCGGCCGTCAATAGCGTGATCGCCAGGCTCGGCTGGTGATCCAATTTGCAAAACGCAGCCTGAGTTGCCTGGTAATTTTTCGCCGCCGGAATTGACGTTTACCTGGCCGGCGAACAAAGTCGCGCATGGCCGCTTCACCGCACGTTATTCCCCTGGAGGGCGAAATCGATCTGCACGTCTCGCCACGCATCGCGAACACACTGAACGCTGCGGTTAAAGAACAGCCGCGCAACCTGGTGGTAGACCTTTCCAAGGTTAGTTACATCGACAGCTCAGGCCTCGCGGTGTTGATCGAGGCGATGCAGAACGTGGAACGCTACGGCGGCAAATTTGCCCTTGCCGGCTTACAGGAAAATGTAAGGCCGATCTTTGAGATTGCGCGGCTCGACCAGGTGTTCCGGATTTTTCCAGACACCGCCGCGGCCTCAACGGGCTAACTGGAGAGAAGCAGGTCGAGCATGTGCGCGAGGTTCTGCGAGATATCGAATCCCGTGGCGCGCTCGAGCAGCGCTGGTCGCGCGTTTTGCCGGCGGCGTGCGTCGCTCCAGAACTCGAGTGCCTGAGCGAGCTCATCAACCGCATCGGGGCTCGCGACGACCGAGCCGTGTACTCGCTCGTCAATGATCTCGCTGCAACCGTTGCCGCCCGTAGTGATCACGGGCAGCCCGGCCGCCATGGCTTCGAGGGAAGCGTTCGAAAAGGGATCGTAGATCGTGGGCAAAATGAAAATGTCCGCGGCGGCGAGCGGCACGCGCAGGTCGTCCATTTCACCGAGAAACCGCACTGAAGCCGAGTGGTACCGGTGCTGTTTGCCACGGCCGACAACGAGCAAACGCATGCCTGCTTTTTCCGCCGCAGCGATGGCGTAACGCAAGCCTTTCCGTCCCCAACCCGAGCCGGCGAAGAGCGGGGCGACCTCATCCGCGGCGATGCCGAGGCGCGCCCGGGCGGCTTCGCGCTTCAACGGCGCCGGCCCGAAGTCAGAGACGCGTACGCCGTTTCGAACCAGCTCGATCGTCTCCGGCGCCCGGTCGTAGCAACGCACGATGTCATGGCGCACCATCACTGAGTTGGCAATGACCCGCCGAGCGCCGCGTTCCCCGAGCAGTTTTTTTTCCAACTGCAAAATCGCATGGTCTTTGCTCCCGAAGCGCCGCGCGAATTTCTGCACCGCGCCATCGAACTGCGCCCGGCGTTCCAGCCACGCGCGATGCACCCCGTCTCCGGCGCGGTAAAAATCGCAGCGCCAGATGCGCTCGAGGCTGAGTACGAGGTCGCAGTACTTAGCCGGATGGAGCCGCTCCAGCTCGTCGGCGAACGCGAGCGGCTCATTTGCCCTCACGCGCACAACGAGGCCAGCCTGCCACTGGTCATCCGGCCATTCCGCCGTAGTAAATAGCGTCGCTTCGTGACCAGCCGCGGCAAGTCCACTGGCCAGCCGGCGCGCGTAAGCTTCCGCGCCGCCACTGCGCGAATAGCCGCGCCGCACAAACCCCACATTCAGCCGTTCACGTGGTATCCTGTTCTTTACTTGCACGCGGCGAGCACAATACTTTGTCCGATGCCCGGCGAAACTCTTAACGTTTCCCCTCCCCCTCACGCGTCCACGCGCACCCTGCCGCGAAGCTTGCTCTACTCGATTTTCGCCCGCATCGGCGGCTGGGGATTGGACACCGACGCCTTCGAAACGTTGCGTGCGTCGTATCACCGCGGTTTCCTCGGCAAAGCCATCGCCTACGACAACCGGCAGACGGAAATTCCGGCCTCGAAAATTCACTCGCTGCGCTGGCATCCGGTCCGGCTGCTCTCGTCACTTGATCGTCCGTACTATTACGGAGCAAAGAAGAAGTACCTCGACTGGGTCGCCTCGCGCCAGCTCGCTACTGGCCGCTACGATCTCGTGCACAGCTGGTCGGGCGATTGCCTCGATACGCTCCGTGTCGCACAGCGCATGGACATTCCTTCCATCGTCGAAATTCCCACGTGGCACCGCGATTTTGCCGAGCAGGTCGCGCCGCATCCCGAGCCGCCGCATCGAAACGGACGGACCGCGATCGCCCGCTGGAAGTACGAGCTTGTCCTTCAACCCGAGCGTTCCATCGATGAGTACGAGCTCGCAACTCTGCTGCTGGTACTTTCACAAAGATCGGCCGATACATTCCGGGCGCGCGGCTTCCCCGAGCATCGCCTTTATTACCTGCCGCGCGGTGTGGACGTGGAACGTTTTACGCCGGCGCCGAAACCGCCGCCGCTTTTTCGGGCCATCTTTTCCGGCGCACTGATCGAACGCAAAGGCATCGACATTCTCCTGGATGCCTGGCACCGGCTGAACCTCCAAGAGGCTGAGCTTTGGTTGCTCGGCTCCGTGCACGAGGAGGCAAAAGTGTACTTGCAGCGATTCGCGCGCGATAATGTGCGGGTCATCGGCTTCGCGCGGGACGTCGAGAATTACCTGCGGCAGGCGACAGTCCACGTTTTTCCGTCGCGCCTGGAGGGCAGCGCGAAGGTGACTTACGAGGCGGCAGCGTGCGGATTACCGCAGATCGTCACGCGCGAAGCGGGCGATGTGGTGCGCGATGGAATCGATGGAATCATCGTGCCCGCACAGGACGTGGATGCGCTCGCGGCCGCGATCGAGCATTTGTACCGGCATCCGGAAATCGCCGCCGAGATGGGGAAAGCTGCGCGCGAGCGCGTGGTCGAGAATTTCACCTGGCATGAGTTCCGGGAACGATTGCTCGGCGCGTACGAACTCGCCATGACGATGCTGTAAATACTCGTCATCCCGAGCGTGAGCCGAGGGATCCCGTGAGAGTTACCCGTACGTCACCACAGCTGCATCCCTCGACTTCGCTCCCGATGACAGCAGAGTAGAGCCGATTTGCGCATCCTGCTCATCCAACTCCGCCGGATCGGCGATTTGATCCTCACAACACCGGCCATCAACGCACTGCGCCATCATTTTCCCGATGCACACATCGCGCTTGCCGCCGCGCGCGAAGGGGAACCGCTGCTGCCGGCCATTGGCGGGATCAATCAAACCTTTGTACTCAGGCGCGGTGTGCGCGACCTTGCTGCCGCCCGCGGCGTGCGCGCTGCTGCGTTCGATTGCGTGGTCGATTTCACGCGCAATGATCGTTCCGCCTGGCTCACTCTGGCGAGCGGTGCTCCCCAGCGGATCGTTTCCGATCGACTCAAGCGAAAATCGAAGCTGCGCGCGCGCTTCTACAACGAGTTCGTTCCCTGCGCGATGAAGGAGATGCACACGGTGGATTACAACCTGGCGCTGCTTCAGCCGCTCGGCATCTCCGGCGCGAACACGACGCCCGTCTTGCGTCTGCTGGCTGGAGCTCGCGCGAACGGCCGCGCGGTCGCCCCTGCGGAGCCGTTCGCCATTTTTCACCCCGGCTCCGCGCGCGCGGAAAAATTCTGGGCCGCGGAACGGTGGGCTGAAGTGATTGCCTTCGCCAAAAAGGAATTGCGGCTTCAGCCTGTACTCACCAGCGGCAATAGCTCCATCGAGCGCGAACACATCGCGAAAATCAAGTCGCAGCTAAGCGTCCCGGTCCGAGATTTAAGTGCCCGCCTCGATCTGCTCACGCTCGCCGCGCTCATCCAGCGCGCGCAATTCGTCGTTACGGTCGATTCGGCGCCGATGCATCTGGCCTCCGCCCTCAACACGCCGCAGGTTGTACTTTTTGGGCCGACAAACCCGTTCCACTGGCGCCCACGCCACAGCCCCGCCGCCATTCTCTTCGGCTCGGCGCGGGAACCACTGCGTGAGTTCCTGCCACGTGCGCCAAAGTTACCGATGAACCAAATCTCGACCGGAGCCGTGATTGATGCTATGCGTTCGGTTTACACGGCGCCAGCGGCGTCAGCCGTATGAGCACGGAAACGAAATCCAAGCCTCCCTTTTTTCAGACGTTGCGGCAGGCTTGGACCCCCTATCGGCGCCTTTACGGCTACGTTCGCCCTTATCAATGGCGCTTTATATTCGGCCTCGTCCTTGGGTTTGCCTACGGCGCAGTGAGCGGTTTGCTGCCGCTCGTTTTGCAAAAAGTCACCACCACCATCTTTCACGGCGCAGCTCCGAGCGCAACGGACATCGCGCACCGATCGCAGCTGCTCAATGCCGGCGGCTCGATTAAAGCAATCATTGGCACCTGCCTGCTCATTCCTGCGGTAATGACCGTGCGCAGTCTCGTTGCTTACGGCAACACCTACTACATGAATTGGGTGAGCAATCGCGTCGTGAGCGATATTCGCTACGCGCTATTCTCTAAAATGGTTCGGCAATCGATGAGCTTCTTTAATCGTAATCGCGCCGGGATGCTCATATCGCGCATCACCAATGATACCATGGCCATGCAGGCTGCGCTCACCACCGTAAGCAGCGACGCGTTCAAGCAGCCGATCTCGATCGTTTTCGCTGTTTCTGTCCTGCTTTACATGGATTGGAAGTTCACCGTCGCCACCCTCGTACTTTTTCCCTCATGCATTTTGCCGCTCCAGGTTTTCGGCAAACGCGCCCGCAAATCCGTGCAAAACCAGAACGAAAACATGGGTGAAATGGTGGTGACGATGCAGGAGACCTTCTCGGGCATTCGCGTCGTTAAATCCTTCGCACGCGAGCAGCAGCAGATTAAGCGCTTTGGGCGAAGCACGATGATTCAGTTCCGCAACGCCATGCGCATGATCAAGGCGACGGAAATCACCGGGCCGCTCATTGAAACACTCGCAGCAGTCGGTGTCGGGCTCGCCTTACTCTACGTGTATGTGGCGGGTCTGAGCGCGGGACGTTTCCTGGCCCTGATCGGAGGCATTTTTATCCTTTACGACCCGGTGAAAACGCTCAGCAAAATCCACATCATCATGCAACGGTCGATTGCCGCCACCGAGGGTGTGTTTGCGGTTTTGGATGCGCCCTCGGAGGTGGTCGATGCGCCAGACGCGCAGGTCTTGCCTTCTTCGCGCGGCCGCCTGCAATTCGAGAATGTTACCTTTCGTTACGCCGGTACTTCTGCCGATGCGGTGCGCAATTTGAATCTCCAAATCGACCCGGGCAAAACGTATGCACTCGTAGGGGCAAGCGGCGCCGGTAAAAGTACGATCCTCTCACTCATCTTGCGTCTTTACGATCCCAGCAGCGGTGTCATCCGTTTGGATGGGATCGATCTTCGGACGATCACGCAGGAGTCATTGCGCCAGCAGATCGGCCTGGTGAGCCAGGACACGTTCTTATTCCACGACACGGTTTACAACAACATCCTTTTCGGCCGGTTGGATGCTGAGCGCGAGGAGGTTTACGCCGCCGCGCAAGCCGCTTACGCGCACGATTTCATCATGGCGCAGCCGAATGGTTACGACACCATCGTCGGCGACAAAGGCATGCTGCTCTCCGGCGGACAGCAGCAGCGAATCGCCATCGCGCGCGCCGTGCTGAAAAACGCCCCCATTCTGCTGCTCGACGAAGCCACCTCGGCACTCGACTCCGAATCGGAACAGCAAATCCAGCTCGCTTTGCAGAAACTTGCTGCGGGTAAAACCGTTGTCGCGATTGCGCATCGGCTCTCGACCATTCTATCCTCCGATCAAATCGTGGTAATGGATCGGGGACTGGTGAAGGAGATCGGCACGCACGGCGAGCTGCTCGCCAAGTCTGGCTATTATCGGCGGCTGTACGACCTGCAATTCAAGGGCGGTGCCGAACATAAAGATCCGGAACCGGAAGAACTGTTCGAAGTCGTCGGCTAACGAGACCTGTACTCAGCCCGAGCGCCAACTCCACCTTTCGGCGCCGGCTAGGCTCATTCAATTCGCCGTACTCAGCAACTGCGACGTCCGCGGCAAAACACGCGCCAGGTGGCGCCGCTAAACCGCCGAGCCGGCGTCTTTTAACAGCGGCAAGCGCAGAGTGAACGTGGTCCCCGCCTCTGGTGTACTATCGACCGTGATTGAGCCCTGATGGTCCTCGATGACCTTCTTGGTGATATAAAGCCCGAGGCCAGTTCCACTTTTTCCCTGTTTGGTGGTGAAGTACGGGTCGAAAATTTTTGCCATCAACTCCTGCGGGATGCCGCTTCCGGTATCGGCGACGACGATATCGATGTAAAAATCCTTCCGCACACACGTCACGGTGACGCTGCCCTTTTTCTCGGCGCAGGCCTGCACCGCATTCACGATCACGTTCTGCACCGCGCGAGTGAGCTGCGTCGCGTCGCCCAGCACCGTGCACTTGTCATCGCAGATGTCGCAATTGAACTCCACGCCATTCTGCGCCGCCAGTCCCGCCGCTCCCTTGCAAACGTCGCGCAGAATTTGCGCCATTGAGGTCGGCTTTGGTTTAAATCCGCCGTTGCTGCCGTAGCTCTGCCACATCGTGAGCAGATCGCGGCAAAGTCGCACGTTTTGCTCGATGATGTTCAGCTCTTTGGGCGTGCTGCCGGTCGCGCCTCTCGCTTTTTCAGCCTGCTCGAGTTTTTTCGCCAGCATCTGCACGTAACCCCAGACGATCGTGAGCGGGTTACTCAGGTCGTGCACAAATTCCGCCGATGCCTGCCCCAGTGAGGCCAGACGTTCCTTCTGCGCCAGCTCGCTCATGAGCCGATTGTTCAGCTCCTGGATGCCGCGCGATGCTTCATCGCTCTGCCGGTGGCAGCGCGTGCGCTCGACGTTGCGGCCGATCACCTCGCGCATTTGCACGGCGTCGAATGGCTTGTTGATGTAGTCGTTCGCGCCGAGCCGCAACGCCTCCTGCGCCGTCTCCAGCGCACCGAACCCGGTCAGCATGATCACCGCGACGTGCGGATCTTTCTCGCGGATTTTCCGCAGCCCTTCAATGCCGTTTGTCCCAGGCATGCGGATGTCGCTGATGACCGCGTCGGGCTGTTTTTCTTCCAGCAGTTGCAGGCCGGTCTCGACGTTGTCGGCCAGGTGCACTTGATAGTTCGGCTTCAGGAGCATGCGCAAACTTTCGCGTGGCCCAAGCTCGTCATCGATGATTAGAATTTTGGGCTGCTCAGTCGCGGTGATGGAAGGCATGGGGCTGAGGCGGAATGAAGCTAACTTTGTGCCGTTTACAAAAGAAAGAACAGCGACCGATGAATGCTGATCTGATTACTGATTGCTGATTTTTTAATCGCTGGTTCGGGACCGCACTGAAGTTATAGCTGAGTACGAACAAAGCCTGGATGTTACTCGCACAGCTGTATCGACGAACTCTGCCGGATTTTTGGTAAACTGACTGGATTGATCTTCGAAGAGCTAGCTCTGTCTCCTGCGCCAACTCCTTCGCAAACAAACCACTCTGGGGGCGATAACGAGCAGGAAAAAAATGCTCGAGGAAAACTGCCGCCGACGTACCAAATCTCGCCCGTGAACATACCACAAACGTCCGTACGACGTATCCGCGCTTTTCACCAGCGCGTTCTGTACTTTGCGAGCGGGCCGAATCCGCGCGAAGCTCGTTAGAGCGGACGAGCGGTAGCCTCGCGGGAAGCAAGTACCGGCGGCGTGTTCGTCTGTCTACTTTGCCACACGCCAAAAACGTCCGTGTTTGGGGTGCGGCCTGCAATAGAAACAAGAAGGAGCTGCCTCGTCTCGACGGCAGCTCCTTGCAAAATGATTCGGCGAGGGAGAGAACGGTGTGTTCTCTTCCCTCGCCTAAATCAACGATGAGTTCAGTGTCCCGCGCGAGTCTTAGTACTTCGCGTGTGCCAGGGCGGAATTGATGAACGCGCTGCCATTGGGCGTACCTAGGCCAGTGACATTGTCCCATCCTGGGCCGGTCGCGAGCGACGAGTCAGTGCCGAATGTAAACACATCCCACCGGGTCGAAACCGGGCTCTGGTAGAGGGCGCTGATATATTGGTTTTGCGCCGGTGGCTGCGGCTCTGCCAGCGCGTTAGCACTGTAGTACTGAGGCGGGTTCGGCGGATTATAGATCACGCCCGTGACGTTATGCTGCCGGGCCGAAGCGGGCACGTTCACGTCGGTGATCGGACCATAACCCATTTGGTACAGGATCGGCGCTGCCTGCCCCAGCAGCGAAACAGCGCCCTTGGCGAGCGCAGCTTGGTTGGCAATTGCCCACACGGCAGAGAACATCGGGCACGACAGGCTTGTGCCGCCAAACACGCTCACCTGCTGCGGATGGCCTGGCACGCTATCAGGAGTAACGATGACTTCGTTGCCAGTCTGCGGGTCGGCATTCATCGAGATGTCAGGTACTTTGCGATAGGCGCCAGACAAACCGTTTTGGAAGGCCGGCTTGGCAAAATAAACACTGGTACCGCCGCCCGAGCCTCCTTGGAAGCCGAAGAACAGTGGCGGAATGGTAGGCGGATTCGGGATCGGATTCGCGATGCGCACGAAGTTTAATCCCCAGCCGGTCTGCAATTTGATTTGGTTTTGGCTGTTCAGGAATGTGCTCGTGCCACCCACGGCCGTGACATAGGGAGAATCGGCCAGCGCGTCCACCGAGGTGAGCGGAATGCCGAAGTCAGCAGTATCTAAAGCGAGGTCATCGCCAGCATCGCCGCTGGAGACGTTGAGCGAAATACCGAGCAGCGCCGCGGTTTTGGCGATCTGGTTCTCCACAACCAGCTGGCTCGGATAGTACTCAACCAGCAGGATCTCCGGAATGCCGAAGCTGTTGGAAATGACGCTGCCGAGCTGGTTCTCGACTGCGTAAAGGTTCGACAGATCAAGTGACGAGCCGTTATCAGCAGCCTCGACGAGGATGATATTCGCGTCTGGAGCCATGGCATGCGCCCACTCCACGTCCAGCGTCGTCTCATACTGCCAGTTGCCGCTGATGCAGCCGTTGGTGGCTGTGCAGGTGACCGGGCCAGTGGGCTGGATAATCTGGAAGTTTTTGCCGGGCACCAGCTTTGGCAGACCATTCAGTTGCGAGAAAAGATTTGCGTCCTGCAAGATGGTGTTCGAGCCGTAGGCATCGACGATCACGATCGTCTGCCCCGCGCCGCGCAATCCTTGCTTATAGACTGAGTTCAAGCCGTAGGCAGTCTGCATCTCGGCCGCGTCGTAGCCGCAGGGCGGCAAATTCGGCGGGTTGGTGTTGGTGATATTCGCACCATAGCGATTGCCTGTATAAGTCGCCTTGGGCGGGCCGCCGTTCGTGGTGAAGGTGACGGTTTGCACGCCGCGCAAACAATCGGCGCTAAAGAAAAGGCCATTCGGCGCGGATGAAACGGAAACGCCCTTGTAGGGAGTGCCAGTCTCCGGTTCTTTCGGCACGGAAACGTTCGCGCGGTATTGCATCGTACCGAGACCCTGCACCGCGGCAACAAGCGCGTCAGTCGGCCCCGCCGGTCTGGGCACCGAGGTCGTCTGCCGATGGATTTGGCCATTGACCAGCACCCGGTTTACGCGGGTATTAAATGCGCGCTGGGCATCACCGATCTGCCCTTCGGCCATAACGAAGTGGTTATTCGCCTCGACTGATTTCACGTTCAGGTGAAAGCTGGCGAGATATTTCTGCACAGCGAGGGCGTCAGCCGCAGTGGGAGCGAACTGTGCTTTGTATTGGGCTTGCGTCAGCCAGTGGTGGTAGTTAGGCGAATTGGCGTCATTCATCTGCTGCAACAACGCGTCGGCGGCCGCTTCATTATGCATTTTCAGCCAGACTGTCACTGAGACCGGCGCTGACGCGCTTTCCGGCCCCAGCTCCATCCGCGCGTTACTGGCCAGGCCATGCGCGGGAACCGCGATTGCCCCGTAGATAAACATGATAGCTCCCGCGAATAGCGCCGCTGCCACTGTGCCGCGCCAGACGCGTGATCCCATCACGCTCGCACTCACTTTTTGAACGAATCGAAACAATTTGATGCTCATATGGATTTATGTTTACCAGCCGAAGAGCGAGTCTTTCCTGGCCACCGCCGCCCATGCCTCAGCGCCAAAAGTAACCGGCCCAATCCGGGTTTGCGCCAGTGTGCTCGGGTTGGCGCTTGAATGTCAATCCTAATTCGTACGCAGATCGCGAATTTTTTCCCGGAACGCTCTGCCACGCCGGCTGCAAGGCGCGTAGCTTCGAACTTCGGCCAACAATCAGCTGGATCAGATCGCGTACTTTTCCGCCAGCTTGTTCGCTGTCTGGCAGATCAGCTCCCAACCCGCGCGAACATGGTTTTCCGTGGTCAAAATATTACCAAGGCCCAGACGAATGGCAGTGCGGCCGCGCAGCTTTGTTTGCGTCAGGTAAGCGCGGCCGGAATGATTCACCTCTTCTACTAGGCGGGAGTTAAAGTCATCCGGTGCGCGCTTTGCCCGGAAACAGACCACACCCATGGATACAGGTGCGCTCAACTCCCATCTGCGCGAGGCGCTGACCCAGTCGCCAAACAACCTGGCCAGCCGCATGTGCTCACGAATCCGCGCCGCGATTCCCTCCCGGCCGAAGGTGCGGAAGACCATCCATGCTTTCAGGGCGCGGAAACGCCGCCCAAGCGGCACGCCGTAATCCATGTAATTGCGCTCTGCCTCTTCCGTATCGCCGCGCAAGTACTCCGGCACGAGGGTAAAGACGCGCCGCAGCCGCTCCAGGTCGCGCAGGTAAAGTACGCTGAAATCAAACGGCACGAAGAGCATCTTGTGCGGGTTGACGATGAGCGAATCGGCACGCGCCCAGCCTTCGGTGATCGCGCCTTCTTCCGGCAACAATGCCAGGCCGCCCCCGTAAGCCGCATCAATGTGGAGCCAGATTTTGTACTCATGGCACACGTCGGCGATTGCATTCACCGGATCGACGCTGGCAGTGGAAGTTGTCCCGCAGGTGGCGACGACGGCGAGCGGCCGCATCCCACCCGAGAGGTCGCGCGCGATCAGCTCGCGCAATTTCTCCACCCGCATCCGAAAGCTCTCATCAGTCGGCACGCGGACGACGTTTTCTTCGCCAACTCCGATGGCGATGGCAGCTTTTTCCACCGAGCTATGCGCCTGGTCAGAAGTGTAAATGCGCAAAGCCGGTCCGCCGCTCACGCCGAGCGTGCGGGCGTCGGGCACGGCTTCTTCCCGGGCAGCGCACAGCGCATGCATGATGCCGATCGATGCGGTATCGAACACCACCCCGCTCCACTCCGCCGGCAGTAGCAGCCATTGCCGCAGCCAGTCGATTACCACCGTTTCCAATTCCGTCGCGGCCGGCGAAGTACGCCAAGTCATGGCGTTCACATTGAGCGCAGCCGACGCAATCTCGCCCAGCACGCCAGGCGCCGTGGTGGTGCAACCGAAGTACGCGAGAAATTCCGGATGCGCCCAGTTCAAAAGTCCGGGAACAATGATGTCCTTGAAATCCGCGAAAATGGCATCGAACGCTTCGCCCTCGTTAGGTGGAACAGAAGGTAATGCCCTGGTGATTTCACCCGGCGTGACGGCCGGCGCCACCGGCAACTTCTCGATGTTCGCTCGGTACTCTACAATCCAGTCGGTTAACTGCCGAAGCTGCTGGCGGAATTCCTCGACCGGAACGTCACCTGATTCTTTCGTACTCACCTGCGCCTCCGTTCGACTGGAGCTGGCATCTTAGAAGGCAAAGCCGAACGAGAAATGGAAGGCGCCAAAGTCTTCGCCTGGCCGCGGATCCGGGTTGACTCCGTAATCGACGCGCACGGGTCCGATTGGCAGATCATAACGCAGCCCGGCGCCGATGCCGAAGCGCATATCGCCGAAGCCGGGCTGGCTGGCGTCAGGGAGCAAATTTCCAGCATCGACAAAAACAGCGCCCTTCAGCTCGCCGTAAAGTGGAAAGGTATATTCCACATTGAAGATGGTGTAGAACTCACCGCCGATGGGGTTGCCGCCGCGATCGTGCGGGCCGAGCTCGCGCTCACCGAAGCTGCGCACCGTGGTGCTCCCGCCATTGAAGAAGCGTTCGTCGATCGGTATGGCGAGCGCTTCGGTTGTGCCGTGGTCGTCGAGTGGATAAATCACGCCGCCACGCGCGCCTACGGCCAGGAGACTGCGCTCAAACCATTTCCTTAAGGCCGACTTTTCCAGGTTTTCGCCGCCGACAACTGCCACCGGCTCGGGCGCGAACGACACGTAGTAGCTGGCGCGCGCTGTGGTGCGCAAAAAATCTATGTCGCTGCCAATGGCACTCGAAGCGAAGTCGATGCTGTTGTCGAAAACAAAGCCCCGCGGCGCCACCAACGGGTTCTTGCGCAGGTCAAGCGTCTGGCTAAACCCGACCGAGCTGACAAAGTACGAGGTCGGGCCGAGCAGGTCCGGCGGGTGAATCGTTGAGCTGGTAATATCGACGTGCCGTTCAGCATAGTTAAGCGATACCTCGTATTGCTCCGTGATCTTGCGGCCAAGACTAAGCCGGCCGCCCAGCTCAAATTTTGAGTAACCATCAAAGTCGAAGGTCAAAGCTGAAAGCCGCGCCCGCAGCGAGTAGTCACTGTCAAATAGATACGGATCTTCGTAAAGAATGTCGCCTTTGTAACCGCGCTCCGAGATTTCTATCGAAGTAGTTAGTGGCCGCCCATAGCCAAATAAATTCCGGTTGGCGTACTGCACCCCGAAGATGGCGCCTTCGAATGAGCCGTAGCCAATGGAAAAGCCGAACTGCTGCGGTTTCGCTTCCTCTACATTAATGTCGAGCCGCAGTAGGTTGCCGTCGATGGGCGTGGGATTGATTTGCAAAATATTGAACAAACCGCTGCGCATTAGCTCACGGAACTTCTTCTCGATGACATCCGGACTGTAAGGCTGGCCGCTTAACTTCCTGAAACGGTTCACCAGGTAACTCGGTCGAAGCTGCTGAGTACCACTAACGTGCACACCATCGAAGTAGTAGATGTGACTTGGATCGAGCACGATCCGCACGGGCACACGGCCATTCACGGCCGCGGCGATATCGCTGCTGGCATTTACCTTCACGGCATAATAGCCGCGCGCCTTGTAGTAAGCTTGCAGTCTGCGCGGGATATCAGCTACCCGGCCATCGGTGTAAGGCTGGTTGATCAGGTCGAGAAGCTGTCCGCGCAAAGTTTCCGCGCCGTAAATCGTAGGCCCAACAAACTCGATGGGCCCGAAAAAGTACTGAGGACCCTCATGTACTACCATAAGTACATAGACGAGGTCAGGTTGAACGAATCGGTATTGCGGCTTCTCCACCGTGCAATCGGCGAACCCTTCGGCGACATAGAACCGTTGTACTAGATCAGCGCCTTCCTCGACATCGGTACTTACAAAAGGCAGCGAGGCCTGGAGCTTCGAGTAGCGCTGCCGCGTCGGCCCGACAGCGTACTCGAACAGCTTGTCTGCGGCGATGTTGTTGTTTCCGGAGAACTCGATAGTGCCAAGACGCACCAGCGGCCCTTCATTTACATCAAGCTCCAAGCGATCTCCTCGTACTTCGTAGTGAACATCCACATGAGCATAGCCATGTTTCTTGTAGAAGAGTTCCAGGAAGAAGGCAGCGTCATCTGCGCGCGCGTTTGTCAGGCCATACTGATCGATGGTCGCGATCTGCTCCTTCAACTGCGAGCGCAGCTCCTTCTCATCAAAAGCGGTGTTGCCGCGGAACTCGATGTTCGCGTGCTGCGCCACCTTTTCCTGCTGCTTTGCCACTGCGCGCTGCTCCTGCTGTTTTTGCTTCTGCTGCGGCAACTCGGTTGCGTTTTGCCCGTAGCTGACGCTCAAAGTAGCGCTCAGCAAGAGAGCGATTACTCCAGCTCGCCTCATCGTCACCGGAAGCGGATAAGGTACTTTATCTGGCCGCGGAAATCCCCCGCTACGCCGACGTCGCCCACAAGTACAATATTGTCCGTAACCTTGAATCGCGCTGTGGCTGTTTGTTCGCTCGTCCGCTGCTCCGATGTGCCAAAGCCTACGTCGAGCCGACTGAAGAACGAGTCATTCTTCGTAGGTTGACCTTTCTTGAAGAACTTGGCGTAAAGTTGTTTCACCAGTAGCAGCGCGGCGCGGCTGGCCAGCACGTTACCGCTGCCGGTTAATTCTTCCCGCGTCGTCCCTGTCGCAAGCAGCGAGATAATTTCCTCCTGCGGCAATGGCGGTTCGCTGGTAAAAACGGCCTCCGGCGAATTCGCCGTCCCATAGATATACGCGTGAATGGTGTAGTCCCGGATGAGTGAAGTACCGTGCAACTCGATGCGCGGATTAAGCGGATCATCTGGTGTGAAATAAAGAAAGCCGTACTGAACGGTCAGCGTACTGAACGGCAGCGTCGCGTCGAAGTTCTCCAGCCGCACCTGACCCTGCAACCCGGGTTGCAGACCGGTGCCGTTGAGCTTCATGTCGATAATCGCGTCGCCAGTGGCGAGGTTTCCATTAATTAAAAACGGATCCTTGCTCTTGACGGTGACATCGAATTTCCAATCGCGCAGCGGCGGATCGGGAAAGGAAAGCATCGGCTGCGAGGCAGGCGGTTCCGGCGCAGGCCGGCCGGGCAGCCCGATCGGAATAATGTCGATGTTCTTCAGGAAATGACTGTTCGTCAGCGCGACGTCGCCTTTCACCAGCGCGGCCATGAAGGGACCTGTAACCCTGATGTTCGCGTCGGCGCGCGCCGTCAGCGAATCATTGCGCGCCACGAGCACGCTATCGGCCCGCAACGTCAGATCGAGGTTCGGCTCGGTCAACTTGGGGAACAGAACGCGACCGC
The DNA here is from genome assembly GCA_019244415.1 of Verrucomicrobiota bacterium. Classification (GTDB taxonomy): domain Bacteria; phylum Verrucomicrobiota; class Verrucomicrobiia; order Chthoniobacterales; family UBA10450; genus AV69. The sequence continues at coordinate 44,131 of JAFASN010000006.1, forward strand.
TGAGTACGAACGGGCCGCCGGCAAGATCGCCGGCGAATTTTTCCAATGTGAGCGCGTTATCGCGAAAGACGAGGCGGCCCTGGTAGCCGGTCAACGCCGGAAGCGTAGGATTACTGAACCGCGCGACGTTGATGTTAATATCGCCGCTGCCGCTGAAAACCGGACGCGCGATCGTGCCGCCGATTGCCACATCCAGCGCCGCCGTGCCATCGAGCTGCTGGATCGCTGGAACAAACTGCCGCAGGAAATTCACCGAGCTGCGCGGAAGCCGCACGCCGGCCTGCACTGGCGTGTTCTCATCCAGTGAATGCGTACTCAGCAGTTTGCCAGCATCGAAAGGCATCACGGCGGTGATTGCCACCGGCTCGATCTTTGGCTGCTTCAGTTCGCCGGCGATGTTCAATTTACCTTGCGCGGCATCGGCGCTCACCCGCAACGTCGCTGGATCGAGATTCGCGAACTTGGGATTACGTAGCTCACGCGCGTCGACGTCGAGATGCCCATGCAGATTCGCCAGGCTGCCATCGGCCTGTACTTTCATGGTGACGAACCCGCTCGCTACCGGAGGCAGGCCGAGGTCATCGGAGATTTTTTTGAGGTCGAGATTTTCCGCCTGGAATGTCGCGGCGACATTGCCATCCGACGGAAACACCGGCGCGTCCGTCCCGACATTTTTCCAGATGAATGGAATGCTCACGCTGCCGACCGCGTACTTGGTCGGGCCCTGGTTGAGCTGAATTTTCGAAATCTCCAGCCGCTCGTTTTTGGCGGAGGCAATCGCCTCGAAGTCCATCCGGTCGCTGCCGATGAAAAATGTGGGCATCTCCAGGCCGGCGGGCGAATAGGTCGTGTCGATATTTGCCTGAAGCGCTTTCATGTTTCCAAGCTGACCGTGGGTCCAATTGAGCTTCAACGCTCCGTTTTGGGCGAGCCTTGCCAGTGAACCGCTCCCTTCCCAATTCAGCGTGAACGCTCCACCGAGCGTGGTATTGTTACTCGTCGCGGCAAGCAGCGGCTTCACTGTACTCAGGTCAGCGATGTTGACGGCGAGTTTACCGGCGAAGTTCTTCTCGCCGGCAAGATCAAGCGAGCCGTGTGCGTTCACGAAATCGTGCTGGTTCAGGCTCGCTGTGAGATCGTTGAGAAAAACCCGGCTACGCCAAATGGCGCCTGCCGCACTGAGCTGCGGGACAGTCAAATTCCGCGCCTGCAATCCAGCGCCGTAAACATCGAAGGACCCATTCGCCGTCTCGCCGTTCCAGGTGACCTGCGCCCAGCCGGAAAGCGCGCCGGCGACCCTATCTGGTGACGGCTCGCTCCAGAACGCGGCGAGCTCCGGCGCGTTGATCGTCACGTCGAATTGCGCCGGTTGCCTGGTGAAATCGCTCGTGTTCGCTTGCAGCTCTGCCTTGCCCGTTGCCGAAATCGAGTTAGGGCCGCGGCTGACGCCGGCGTGCGAAATGGTGACTTTGTTGCCCTTCTGCTCGATTTGCGCGGTCACGTTATCAACTGCGAAAGCGCCCTGGTGCGGAGCAGTGATGATCACACCGGCATTCATTTGTACTCCGTCGAACCACGGCAAGTCCCGGCCGCTCGTTCGCAATTCTTTCGTGCACGAAACGGTCGCATCGAGCTTCTCCAATCCAGCGTCGCCGCTGCGCAGCGCCCCCGAGGAAATCTTGAGATCGGCCGCGAGTCGATCCTGATGCACATCGATCACGCCGTTCACCTGGGCTTGGCCAATCACCGGCTGCGGCATCCCTGCGGTGATCGCCTGCAAATCCAGGTCGTTACTTGTGATCTCAAAATGCGCCGGGCTGCGACCGAGATTACGAGCATCAGCGGGAAGTTGAATTTCGCCCCGGGCCTGCAATGCGCTGCTGGCGCGCACGAGCTCGACAGGTTGCAGCGCCGCGACGCCATCATGTGCCGAGATCCGCGCCGCGATGCGATCAAACGTGATGCCGTTCACCTGCAAATCGCGCACGAGTACATCGCCCGCGCTCTTCCATGTCTTGGGCGAGCTGAGCAGACCGGAGAAATCGAGCGCGAGGTTTTCAATCAGCGCGTTTGTGCTCTCCTCGCCGATGCCGAATTGCCGGAGTGATGCGAGCGCCAACTGCTGTACTTTTGTTTGAGCGACGACCCGCAGTGAGCGCGCTTCCTCACGCAAGTCGCCCTGCGCATGAACCGCGCCGCCGCTAAGTACAACATCGATGCCGAACCCGAGCCGGTGCGCGCTGATCTGCGAGGCATCGACATTCAACAACGCAAGCTTGGTCTGCTCATTCAGCGCGACATTCCGCAAGACCAGATTGCGATTTTCATAACTCGTGGTGCCCGCGATACCCGACCACGATCGCCCCGAGGCCAACTGCACCTGGCCAATCCGCAGCTCGCCCGGCGCACTCGGGTTCAGGTCGAGATTGAGGTCACGAATGATCAAGTCCCGTGGCTGATCACGCACGGTTACGTTCACATTCTCGAGACGCGCGCGCTTCGGGAAAATGCCCGGGAGCGACACCTTCTCGTTCGGCGGGGGCGAAGGTTTTACCGTCGGCTTTGGGTTAATCACGACCGTAGTGTTTCGCACGTCCAGCGCATCGAGTACGTCTGCCTCGCGACCGCGCAATACCGCGAGCAAGTTGTACTCAGCGCGAACGTAATCTGCGTCCGCCGCTTGCACCGCCGCGTTGGGCTTTAAGGGCGTGACGTGCAGGTTACGAATCGTTAGTGCGTTCCAGACATTGCCTTCGACCCGGAAATCCACCTTTAAGTCCTGTTTCGCCGCGACTCGTACTCCGACGAAATGGACGGCGCTTAGCAACAGCGGCCGGTGAAAGACAAAGAGCAGCGCAAGGATGACGCCGATCGATCCGCAAACGACGCGCCTGCGCCTGCTTCTACTGGTGAGTTGTTCCGCCACGAGCGTGTTACCGTAAGGACGAGCCGCTAAAGAGCAACGCTTAGTCTCAGCTCTTTACGCGTTTCGCTCCTCAAAGTACAACACCGCCATGCTCGATTTGGCCTCGGCCCTTAAGCAGCACTTCGGTCACGAGCAGTTCCGCCCGCTCCAGCGCGAGATCATTAACGATGCCCTTAACGGACGCGATGTCTTTGCCGTTCTGCCCACTGGCGGCGGCAAATCGCTTTGCTTTCAATTGCCCGCCCTTTTGCGCGACGGTCTTACCATCGTTGTCTCGCCCTTAATCGCTTTGATGAAAGACCAGGTCGACGCCCTTCGCACCGCCGGCATCTCCGCTACTTTCCTTAATTCGTCGCTTGATCGCAGCGAAGCAGCAGAACGATTCCGCCTCCTCAACCGTGGCGAATATCGCCTGCTCTACCTGGCTCCCGAACGCCTCATGCTCGACGGCTTTCTCGACGCGGCGCTGAATTGGAATATCACGCAGTTCGCCATCGATGAAGCGCATTGCATCAGCGAATGGGGCCACGATTTCCGCCCTGAGTACCGCGATTTGAAGAAGCTTCGAGCGCGATTCCCTGGTGTGCCCATCATGGCGCTTACCGCCACCGCGACCGAGCGCGTGCGGCACGACATCCTCAAGCAATTAAAGTTGCGCGAGCCGAGCTGTTACGTCGCCAGCTTCAACCGCCCGAATCTTACCTACCGCGTCGCGCCGAAAACCGCCGCCTACAGACAGACGCTCGAGTTCATTCGCACGCGACCAGGCGAGAGCGGCATTGTTTATTGCGCAAGCAGGAGAACGGCCGAGACGCTCGCGCAAAAACTGACAAAAGATGGGATCAGCGCGCAGGCTTACCACGCCGGATTGCAGGCGCATGAACGCACCCGCAGCCAGGAAATGTTTCTGCGCGACGACGCGCGCGTGGTCACGGCAACGATTGCGTTCGGCATGGGCATTAACAAACCGAACGTCCGTTTCGTTGTTCACTATGATTTGCCGAAGAACATCGAGGGATATTACCAGGAAACGGGACGCGCCGGCCGCGATGGGCTCCCGGGCGAGTGCCTGCTGCTGTTCAACGCCGGCGACGTCGCCAAGCAGCTTCGTTTTCTCGATGAAAAGCCGCCGCGCGAGCAGGAAATCGCGCGCGCGCAACTGCGTGAAATGGTGAGCTACGCCGAGACGCGCGACTGCCGCCGCGCCACGCTCCTGCGGTACTTCGGCGAGGAATTCGGCGCGACCAGCTGCGATAACTGCGACAACTGCCTCGAGCCCCGCGACACGTTTGATGGTACTATTCCCGCGCAAAAATTCCTCTCGTGCGTGCATCGGGTGCGGGAAAGAAGCGGGTTCAGCTTCGGCATCAACCACATCATTGCCGTGCTGACCGGCGCTGACACAGAAGCGGTTCGCCTGCGGGGACACAACGAACTTTCCACTTACCGCATCGGCCGAGAAATCTCCCGCACAGCATGGCAGGCGATTGGGCGCGAGCTAACGAGACTCGGATTGATCGCGGTCGATCCCGGTAAATTCAGCACCGTCGAACTAACTCCGGCCGGTCGTGAAGCACTGAAATCGCGCAGGACAATCATGCTCACCAAGCTGGCAGACCCTCTGGAAAAACCAGCTCGAGCTCGCGCCGGACAAATCAACTGTGACGAAGAACTATTCGAGCGGCTCCGCGTGCTGCGCCGCCGCCTGGCTGATGAGCGAGACGTGCCGGCCTACGTCATCTTTTCCGACGTCTCATTGCGCGAGATGGCGCGCAGCTATCCCACGCAAGTTGCTGACTTCGCCAGGATCCCTGGAGTTGGTCAGCAAAAGCTGAAGCAATTCGGCGAGATCTTTGTGGCCGAGATTACCAGCTTTCTGTCTGATCATCCGCACACCATCGGTAGCCCAGCTGAATCCTCGGAACCTCACAATGATACGCCGGCTCCTGGTTTACACCTTACTGCTTCTCGGCGGGATCGTGCTCGCCTGGCCTTTCATCTGGCTCGTTGCCACTTCGGTGAAAACGGAGCGCGAGTTGTTCGTGGGGCGCAATAGTCTGTTGCCGCAACTGCCTCATCCCAGGCTTAAATCACCTTACGCTGTCACCGCCCGGGGAGAACTACAGCGTGCCCTTCGTCTTGGGCAGCTTCGCGCCGACTCAACTGATCTTCAAACCGATCAGCTTCTATCGGGTGATGCTGCGGCCACAGGTTGGACGATCACTGGCCCAGGCCAGCTTGTGCGGCAGGCAGATTTCGCGGAGCTACAGTACAATTTCCAGTCGGCTGCCACGGTAACACTATCGCGATCGTTCATGACTACTTTCCCGCTGGAACGGCTGCGGCGAATCCAGCTGTACTTTCAGCCGGATGATACCTGGCATCGGTTGACTGTAAGGTTGGAAAAGCTCGGCCGAAGCTTCAAGGCGGAGCAACCGGTCTATCTTGCCGACTACAACTGGCAAATGGAAACGTGGGAGCAACAGCCGCCGAGTAGTCCAACCAGCATCAAGACCTGGATAATGTTAAAGCCTGACGGTACTTCAGACATACGCGGGCCTAACGAGCTAAAGATCACGGTCGAGCTACACCGTAGCAGCTTCGTGCGCGCGTGTCTGGCGAAGGTCTGGCGCAACTATCAACTTACTCTCGATTACATTCCGTTTTGGCGATATGTCGGGACCAGCTTGTTTCTGGTCATCCTTAACCTGGCGGGCGCTCTTTTTAGCTGTTCATTCGCGGCTTACGCGTTTGCGCGCCTGCAATGGCCTGGCCGATCGGTCGCATTCGCCGCGCTGCTCGCGACCATGATGCTCCCGGTGCAGGTAACAATGATCCCGCAGTTCCTGATCATGCAGAAGCTCGGATGGTATAACACGCTTAAGCCACTCTGGGTACTCAGCTTCTTTGGCTCAGGGTTCAGCATCTTCCTACTCCGGCAATTTCTGAAAGGCGGCCCGCGTGATTTGGAGGACGCGGCGCGCCTGGATGGCTGCGGCTACCTCCGTATCTACTGGTACGTTATCCTGCCCCTGGTCCGCCCTGCTCTGGCTGTGGTAGCTATCTTTACCTTTCTCGCCACCTGGAACGAATTCATGATGCCGCTTATCTACTTAAACGACCAGCGGCTTTATCCCCTTTCCTTTGGCCTCTACGCGTTTCAGGTGCAATCGCTCCAGCCGGGCACGACGGCGGGCATTGGTATGCTGATGGCCGGCTCTCTCTTGATGATGTTCCCGGTCATAGCCATCTTCTTCTTCGCGCAACGCTACTTCCTGCAAGGCATCACTTTGACCGGCATAAAAGGCTAACGACACTCAAGTAGCTTAATTAAGGACGCGCGGCTGAGCGGCAGCTTGCCAAACAGATTGCCGAGCGCGCTCGCCGCATTCCCAACTCCTGGGTGGCCGACGCCCGTGATGCGCGCAAGCTCGTTCTCGAAGTACGTGATCGCGCGCACATCAGGTTCCGAGCGGTCGAGAAAACCGAAGGCGCGCTGAAGTAAGGCGAAGATTTCCGGCTCGTGGTGTTCCCTCTCGGTGCAAAGCTCGATGAGCTCGACGAAATAGGCTGCCGCTTGTGTCCGCACATGGCTGCTCCGGATTCCGGCGAACGGGTTGGCGACAATGACTTCGCGCAAAGTGTGCAGGGGCGACTTCCTGCTCAGTGCGATCGAAATCTCCGCCTCGAAGAACAGGTCGAGCCGGCCTCGGAATGGGCTGTTCGCACGGCGCGCACCGCGCGCGACCGTCTGAATGACGCCCAGCGACTCGGTGCACCACGAGATGATTGAGCTCGTGTCGCTCAGCCGCCGTTTGCGCAACAGAATGCCGCGCGTGGTTTCCACCGCGAAACGTAATTCGGCCGCGCCGCAGTTGCAGTTCTTTTTTCGCCGTCGCAGCTTCGCGAGATGAAAACGCGCAGAATCGGGTCGCTGGCAGTTTCGGTAGTCGGGTTGGGTTGCAATAATTTTGGGTGGCGCATCGACGCGAGCGCAACGGAAGCTGTCATCGACGCAGCGATTGCAGCCGGGGTAAACTTTCTCGATACCGCTGATCGTTACGGGAAGGGACTGAGCGAAGAATTCCTCGGACGCGCGCTGAAAGGCCGGCGTGATGAAGTACTCATTGCCACGAAGTTCGGCATGGAAGTGGGACCGGGCCAGAGCGGGGCGTCACCGAAGTACGTGCGCGAGGCGATCGAGGCCAGCTTGCGACGTCTCCGAACGGACCGCATCGACCTTTACCAGATTCATCAGCCTGACCCGCACACACCGATTGGCGAGACGCTTGGCGCGCTGGACGAGCTCGTCCGCGCCGGCAAAGTACGCGAGATCGGTTGCTCGAATTTCTCCCCCGCGCAATTGCGCGAAGCGGAATCAGTAGCGAAGAGCGGCACGCGTTTCGTCAGCGTGCAAAACGAGTTCAGTTTGTTTCATCGCGCACCGGAAACCGATGGTGTACTCAAGGAGTGCGAATCGCGCCGGATCGCATTTCTGCCGTACTTCCCGCTCGCGAACGGCCTGCTCACGGGAAAGTACCGGCCCGGGAAAGGCATCCCGAACGGAAGCCGGGCCGCTGAAGGATTCGGCCCAAAAGTGTTCACCCAGGAAAATCTCGAGACAGTCGCTGCGCTCAACCATTTCGCCGAGGGACAAGGCCACACCCTCCTTGAGCTTGCCTTTGCCTGGTTGCTGGCGCATCAGCCGGTCGCTTCCGTCATCGCCGGAGCAAGTAAGCCGGAGCAAATCCGCGCCAATGCAGCCGCTGCTGACTGGCAGCTTACGCGCGATGATCTGGCGGAAATCGACAGCATCATGCAAGCGGAGCGCTGAACGCCAGATCTGTCCGCACTGCCCGTCATGTCCACCACTCAGACCGCGCGGATTCCAGAAGACGTCAGTGGCCGTCCGCGGCGACAGCCGGTAGGAGACGTTAGCTGGCGGCGAACCTTTCGCGCGCTGCGGCACCGCAATTACCGGCTTTTCTTTTACGGCCAGCTGATCTCGCTGATCGGCACCTGGATGCAAACCACCGCGCTGAGCTGGTTCGTTTATCAAACCACCGGATCAAAAATCCTTCTCGGTCTCGTCTCCGCCGCCGGTTCCGCGCCGATGATGTTGTTCTCCATCTGGGCCGGCTCGCTCGCCGATATTCACCCAAAACGCACCATCCTTGTCTTCACCCAAGCAGGGCAAATGCTCTGCGCGTTCATCCTCTCCATCGCTGTCTGGGAACATTTCGCCACGCCGAACTTCATCCTGCTCGTGAGCGCGCTTAATGGAATCGCCATGGGCTTCGACATGCCCGCGCGGCAGGCATTCACCGTCGAGATGACCAGCCGCGACGATTTACTCAATGCCATTTCGCTCAACAGCTCCATCTTCCACGGCGCGCGCGTACTCGGTCCCGCGCTGGCAGGGTTTTTGGTCGCGGCGATTGGAGTTGCGCTTTGTTTGTTTTTAAACGCCGTAAGTTTTATCGCAGTGATCGCCGGTCTTCTCATGATGCGATTGCCCGCGCATCAACGGCCGCACGAAGAAGTGTCCGTGACCGAGCACGCCTGGAGCGGCATTCGTTATTGCACGACAAACGCGCGCGTTCGCTTGATCCTGCTTCTGTTTTTGGCGGTCGGCGTTTTCGGCTGGTCGTACTCAGTGTTGATGCCGGCTTTTGCCCATGACATCCTCCGCGCCGGCCCAAACGGCTACGGTGTGCTGATGGCCGCCGGCGGCGCGGGGGCGTTTGTTGGCGCACTCATTGTGGCGACATGGGGCCACGCAGTCGCGCCGCGCAAGCTTGCTCTCGGCGGAGTGTACTTATTTTCGTTAGCTCTGCTCGTATTCGCCTTTAGCCGAAGCTTCTATTTCAGCCTTGTGCCGCTTTTCCTCGCCGGCTTCGGCATGCTTCTCTTCTTTTCCACGTCCAATACCGCAGTGCAGACGATTGTCCCGGATGAGATGCGCGGACGTGTGATGGGTGTCTGGTCGCTCTTTTTCGGCGCAATGATCCCGCTCGGGAGCATCGAAGCTGGCGCGCTGGCGCATTGGCTCGGCACGCCGATCACCCTCGCCACCGGAGCGATCGTGTGCGCCGCGGCGGCGATCATCGCCCGCCTCGTTATCAGCCGGCGCGAGAGGACCACCGGAAAAGTAGCATGAGTCAGCCGAGTACCTACAGACCGTGATCGAGAAGATTAGCTACCTCGGCCTTCCGAATTGCTACCGGCTTTCGAACGGTAATGTAGAACTTGTGGTCTCGACTGATGTCGGTCCGCGTGTTTTGCGCTATGCCTTTGCCGCGTCAGACAATATCTTCGGCGAAGTACCGCAGCTAAGGACGCCGACAAGTCTGGGAGACTGGAAACCATGGGCGGGACATCGCTTGTGGGTGGCACCGGAAGAGATGCCGCGCAGCTATGCGCCGGATAATAGCGCAATCGGTTTCGAGATAATCGACGAGTACCGCATCACGTTACGCCAGCCGAAAGATCTCGCCGGCTTCGCCAAAGAAATGACGGTTGAGCTAGCGAGAAATGGGTCGCAGGTGAGAGTGCATCATCGCATTGTGAACGAAACGGGAGCACCGGTGTGCATCGCACCATGGGCGATCACGATCACGCGCGGCGGGGGTGTCACCATTATTCCCCAGGAGCCTTTTCGCTCCCATGATGAATGTTTAGTTCCGGCGCGCTCACTGGTACTCTGGTACTTTACCGATTTGACTGATCCGCGGATTGTACTCGGCCGGAAATACATTCAACTATGGACGGATGCCTCGCGGCCCGAGCCGCAAAAGGTCGGCGCAGCTAACCAGCAAGGCTGGTCGATCTATTATCATCCTGGGCTCGAAACAGTGTTCGCAAAGCAGGTTGAGTACGACTTTGCAGCAAGATACCCGGACTTCGGCGCGAATACCGAGACGTATTCGGCGGGAGATTACATGGAGGTGGAGACACTTGGGCCGCTCAAGCTACTCGAGCCAGGGGCCGCAGTATTACATGAAGAACGTTGGCAGCTATTTCAAGGCGTGAAGTTCGGCATCTCCGAAGGCGAAATCGATGCCGCGCTCACTCCGCTTCTGCCTCGGCTCGACGCTGCCGGGCGAAGCTAACGATTCACGATGTGAATCGCCCGCTTCTCTACCGCGAGTGCCGCCTCTTTCACAGCTTCACTCAAGGTAGGATGGGCGTGGCAAGTCCGACCTAAGTCTTCGCTGCTGCCGCCAAACTCGATTACCGAAGTAGCTTCGGCGATTAGCTCCGATGCGGCATGCTGCAACACGTGCGCCCCGAGGATCCGATCCGTCTCGGCGTCAGCCACGAACTTAACCAGTCCTTCAGCATCTTCATTAGCCAGGGCGCGGCCGTTCGCCCGGAAAGGGAACTTGCCGATGCGTACATTCATCCCCTTCTCCTTCGCCTGGTCTTCAGTCAATCCGACCCCAGCGAGTTCCGGGTTCGTGTAAATGATACCCGGAATCGCGTCGTAGTTCACGTGCCCTGCCTTGCCCGCGATGTTCTCGATACAGGCGATACCCTCTTCTTCCGCCTTGTGGGCAAGCATCGGGCCGGCGATCACGTCGCCGATGGCATAGATATGTTCCACATTAGTTTGAAAATGCCTGTCCACTTTCACTCGCTTGCGATCATCCAGCTCAACGCCTACCCCCTGGCCAATTACTCCGTCCGCGAAAGCGCGCCGGCCCACCGCGACCAGCACCTTATCGGCTTCGAACGTCAGCGCTTCGCCGCCTTTAGTAGCAGAGACTACGGCGTGACCATTCTCCGCCTTTACGCCCGTAACTTTAGTCTCGAGATGGAACTTCATACCTTGGGCGGTGAGGGCACGCTGGAGCAGGTTCGACAATTCGAGATCAAATCCCACAGCTATTCGGGGCAGAAACTCAAGTACAGTCACTTCTGATCCAAGCCGGTTCCACACTGAACCTAGCTCGAGGCCAATCGCGCCCGCCCCGATGACCAGGAGCTTCGCCGGAGGTTCGGCAAAGGACAACGCTTCCGTGCTGCTAACAATTGTCGTGCCATCGAACCTGGCGAACGGCAGCTCGGCCGGTACGCTACCGGTGGCGATAATTATGTTCTCGCTTTCCAGTTCCTGAGTTTCGCCGTTGCCCGTTTTAACGGACACTTTGCCCGGCGCGTTGATCATGGCGGTGCCTTCAAAGAGAGCGACTTTGTTTGACTTCATCAGCTGACGTACTCCGCCGGTAAGCGCCTTAACTACTTTATCCTTGCGGGAAAGCATTGCGGGAAGGTCAACGCGAGAGTTCTCGACTAGTATTCCATGTTTGGCAGCTTCCTTGCTGATGAAGTGGAAATGGTCGCTCGAAGTAAGGAGCGCCTTGCTCGGAATACAGCCGATGCGCAAACAGGTGCCGCCAAGTTCCTTCTCTTTATCGATGATCGCGGTCTTGAGCCCAAGCTGCGCCGCCCTAATCGCTGCTACATAACCTCCCGGGCCAGCGCCGATAATTACTACATCGAATTTGTCCATACTATTTCGTTGGTGCGAACGCGATCGAACACGGCAACGTAACCTTCGCCGTTACTCGATTTGCAGCACTCCGCTGCGGTAACATTAGAAATCGATTGGCAGCGTCTTTGGTTGCTCGATTCCTTCTTTTACTTTAATCAGGAAAGTCACTGCTTCCCTGCCATCGACTGCGCGGTGATCATAGCTGAGCGCGAGGTACATCATGGGCCGGACAACAACCGCGCCATTGACCGCAATCGGCCGTTCCATGATCTTGTGCATGCCGAGAATTCCGCTTTGTGGCGGATTCAGGATCGGCGTACTCAGGAGCGAACCGTAGATGCCGCCATTCGAGATCGTGAATGTGCCGCCCTGAAGCTCTTCGATCTTGAGCTTTCCCTCGCGCGCCTTCCGGGCGAACTCAGCGATGTCGCGCTCGAGATCGGCGAATGATTTTCTATCTGCATCACGCACGACCGGCACGACCAGACCGCGCTCCGTGCCGACGGCGACACCGATATCGTAGTAGTTATTTTGCACGAAATCATCGCCTTCGATGCGGCCATTGATCGACGGCACAGCTTTTAGTGCCGCTACCGTTGCCTTAATGAAGAACGACATGAAGCCCAGCTTAATGCCGTACTTTTGAGTGAATCCTTCCTGCGCATGAGCGCGCAATGCCTGTACTTCGCTCATGTCGCATTCATTGAACGTGGTTAGAATGGCCGCCGTTTGCTGCGCCATGACAAGCTGCTGCGCAATTTTGCGACGAAGCGGCGACATGCGTTTGCGCGTGACGCGGGCGTCGCTCTCAGCCGGAGGTAATGACGCTTCCTCGCGTTCTGCCTGTTCGTCCGTCGGCGGCGCCTCCGTGGGTTTTTGCTCGCGCTGTTCTACCGCGGCGAGCGCATCGCCTTTGGTCACGCGACTGCCTTTACCCGAGCCTTTGAGTTGTGAGACATCGAGCTTTTCCTCCTTGGCAATGCGACGAACCGCGGGCGAAAGCGGCGTTTTCTGCTCGGTCGATTTCGCGGCCGGCGCGGGGACTTCCGCAGCTGCTTTGGATTGATCGATTTCAGCCACGATTTCCCCGATTTTTACTTCCTGCCCTTCCGGTACTTTCGTCTCGAGCACACCGTCGGTATCGGCCACGATCTCGGTGGAAACCTTGTCTGTCTCGAGGGTGAAAAGCGGCTCGCCTTTACGCACGCGCTCGCCGGATTTTTTATGCCAGACGGAAACGACACCGCTGGTGATTGACTCGCCGACCGCTGGGATTTTCACCTGGAGGCTCATGGCCGGGTAACTAAGCGCAAGTCAAAGGCGCGGTCGACAAGATTAAGGGTGCGCCAACAGCGTGCAAGCGAGGCGCAATCATGACGTGGCGAGAGAACTGCTTCACTCGGTGGAAAGCCGTGCCCATGAGCTTCACCCAACGTTTCGAGCGCCAGTCGCCAATTGCCATCGCCATCGAGATGGTGCTGCTGGTTTCAATTGTCGGATTCATCGATTACATCACGGGCTACGAGCTGAGCTTGTTCCTGTTTTACGGGCCACCGATTTATTTCACCGCCTGGTTTTGCGACAAAAAGACGGCGTTGCTGGTGGCGCTGCTGGCGGGAATCACATGGTGGTGGGCTGATTTCGCGGCGGGCCATCCCTACATGGCGAACTGGTACGAAGGATGGGAAGTGATGATGCGGCTCGGGTTCTTTATCTTTGTCGCCATCGGCAGCTCAGCGCTTCGGGCGCGCCGCGACATCGCGGAGGCGCGTCTCGCCTTGCTGGAGCATTCGCGCCGCTTAGAGAAAGAGATTGTCACAATCAGCGAGCGCGAACGGCAGCGCGTCGGTCAGGATCTGCACGATGGCCTTTGCCAGTACCTGGCGGCGCTCGGGTACGCAGCGGCTGCGTTGCAGGAAGACCTCGAGCGATTGCTGCTGCCGGCCGAAGCAGCGCGTGCGGCGGAACTCACCACTCTTCTTCAGGACGCGGTCATGCAAACGCGGAATCTCGCCCGCGGGCTTGTGCCGGTAGAAACGAGCGCCAATGGTCTTGCTTCAGCGCTGGAAGAACTGGCTGACTCCGTTGCCAGGTTGACGCGGATCGACTGCCGGTTTCAACAGGATGACGAGATCGTGATCGCTGATGAAGCGACTGCGACGCATCTTTTCCGGATCGCGCAGGAGGCGATCAACAACGCGCTCAAGCATGCGGGCGCTCAGCAGATCAGAATTAACTTAAGCGCTGAGCAGGATGGCTGCGTTGTCCTGGAAGTTGCCGATAACGGTGTTGGCATCGGCAACGCGAAGGGCGGGAGCGGCGGCATTGGCCTGAATATTCTGCAATACCGCGCGAACTGCATCGGAGGCAATCTGCGCATCAGCCAACTACCGGAAGGCGGAACAAGTGTGCGGTGCAGTGTTCCGCAGAAACGGGAAGCCACTGCCATGATCGAAGCGGAGCCAGTTCCGCCGCTGGCGATGGTAGCTGAAGCTGCTGCATGACGATGAACACGCGCGTTGTTGTCGTTGATGATCATCCCATGTTCCGCGAACGCTTAGTACAGCTGATCGAGAAGGAACCCGAAATGGAAGTCTGCGCCGAGGCCGACAACGTGCCTGATGCACTCGCCCGCATTCGCGAGAACAAACCGGAGGTGGCCATTCTCGATATCACGCTGAAAGGGTCAAACGGCCTCGAGTTGTTGAAGGATTTGCGCGCGCATGGACTCAATGTGCCGGTGCTCGTACTTTCGATGCACGAAGAGTCGCTCTATGCTGAACGCGCGCTGCGGGCAGGCGCTCGCGGGTACATCACCAAGTACGAACCTTCCTCACGTGTGCTGGGGGCATTGCGCGAAGTTTTGCGCGGTGAAATTTATCTCGATGCAAAGGTTATGGCCCGGATCGTCAAGCGTGCGGTCGGAAAGCGGAAGGATGATCAGCTTAACCCGATCGAGCGTCTGAGTGATCGCGAGCTCGAAGTGTTCGACCTGCTCGGCCGTGGGCGAACAACGCGCGAGATTGGCGCACGGCTACACGTGGGGCTCACCACGGTGGACACTTATCGGGCGCGGATTAAAGAGAAACTCCGATTAGAAAACGGCGCGCGACTTTTCGCCGAAGCAAGCCGGTGGGTACAATCACGCGAATAGCGCCGCGCCTGAGCAGCCTCTTAGTTCGCACGAGAAACCAACCGGCTGTACTGCGTTCTGCTACAAAAAATGAGTGGCAGGTGTAGCGCGCTTTCGGTGCTTCGCCTGCTCTTACCAGTGGGAACAACCTGACCCTTCATGCTGACGAACCGCGCTTCCCGCCAAAGACACAAAAGTATCGTAGCCTTCACCCTGGTCGAGATCATGATCGTCGTCGCGATCATTGCACTGCTCGCATCCATCGCCGTGCCTGGATTCACGCGGGCGCGCAAACGCGCCCAGGCCACCCGCGTTCTCAATGATCTGCGCCTCATCGATGCGGCGCTCGACTTATACGCGATCGAAACAAACAAATCATCTGGGATGAACCCAGTCTGGAGTGACTTAAGAAGCTACCTCAAGAAAAACAGTTTACTCTACAACACTGGCGTCGATGTGCTCGGCAATACTTACGGGCCGTTCACAGTCGATAAGCTTCCGTCAGTGCCAAGCGCGTCAAAAACCGCGTTCTCGGATGTAGTGGACCCGAGTTTCTGGTCACCATATCAATGAGCAATCCGGTGCGGCTTGGGTTTGCGTGTTGCGAGTGATTGGTAGCAGGTACTCGTGGCCGAATGTTATGTCTGAGTTCCAGTTGTACTCAGACTCGTAATCACTGAGGCATTGCGAACCGGAGTCGCGATTTTCAACTAACGAGAAGTTTGTTCAGCGGCGCTACCCTGCGAAGGCGTCACTGATAAGCTTCGCCAGCTCTTTTTTGTGTCGGGCCAGGGCACCGACGGCCGGGCTGGCACTGGCGTTGCGGCCCGCGTATTGTACTTCGCGTCCAAAGATGGTACGCAATCGCGGCTCGATGAATGTCCATGCGCCCATGTTCCGCGGCTCTTCCTGGCACCAGACCAGCCGCGCCGTCTCCGGAAAAGCGAGCACGGCCGCACGCAACTGATTTTCATCGAGCGGATAAAGCTGCTCGACGCGTACGATGGCAGCATTTGTGATCCCCTGCTTCTCGCGATACGCACGCAGATCGTAAAAGACTTTGCCTGAGCAAAGGATCACACGCTGCACCTCCTCAAGCGCCGCGGTTTCCCCAATGATCTCGCGGAATCGGCCGCTGGTGAATTCCTCCGCGGGCGACGATGCAAACTCCGCGCGCAGCAGGCTCTTCGGCGTCATGATGACGAGCGGCTTGATGAAGTCGCGCTTCATTTGGCGGCGCAGCACATGAAAGTACTGCCCCGAGGTGGTCACATTGCAGACTTGGATGTTATCTTCGGCGCAAAGCTGAAGGAAACGCTCGAGCCGAGCGCTGGAATGTTCCGGCCCCTGGCCTTCATAGCCGTGCGGCAAAAGCAGCACGATCCCGCTGGGCCGCTGCCACTTTGATTCGGCCGAGACAATGAACTGATCGATGATCGTCTGCGCGCCGTTGGCGAAGTCGCCAAACTGCGCTTCCCACAAGCAAAGCATCGCCGGGTAATCGAGCGAGTAGCCGTAATCAAAACCGAGTACGGCTGCTTCCGAGAGAAGGCTGTTGTAAATGCAAATGCGCGCCTGCTTTTCCGCCAGGTGCATCAGCGGCACATAAGGCGCGCCGCTCTTGCCATCGTATAAAACCGCGTGGCGCGTGCTGAAAGTACCACGCGCGCTGTCCTGGCCGGACAAACGCACCGGCGTTCCCTCCAGCAGCAGCGAACCAAACGCGAGCGCCTCGGCGTAATGCCATTCGTACGGGCCGCCGTTCTCAAACACTTTGCGCCGATGATCAATCACGATCCGCTTGATCTTAGGCTGCACAAAAAAATCTTCCGGCAGGCGCGTCAGTCCGGCGACAATCGTCTTTAGCATCTCCGGGCTGATCGCCGTTTCCACCGATGAGCACGTGTATTGCGGTTGAAAGACGGCGGTGGATTCGCGGAACCTGGCCTTCTCTCCCGCGTCTTGTTTCTCGATTGCCTTCACGTTTTCCAGCGCCACTTCGAGCCGTAGCTGGAATTCTGTCTCGAGCGATGCCGCGTCATCCGTACTCAGCGTGCCGGCTTCGAGCAGCTCGTGTTTGTAGATCTGCGCGGTGGACGGGTGCTTGTCGATGCGCGCGTAAAGGTCGGGCTGGGTGAACGCCGGCTCGTCGCCTTCGTTGTGGCCGTAGCGCCGATAGCAATACATGTCCACGATGACGTCGCGCCCAAATTCCTGGCGAAAATCAAGCGCCAGCTGGCTGACAAACATGCAGGCCAGCGGATCATCGCCATTCACGTGGAAAACTGGTACTTCGATCATCTTGGCGATGTCGGTCGCGTACATTGATGAGCGCGCATCTTCCGGCAGTGTGGTGAAACCAATCTGATTGTTAACGACCACGTGCACCGTGCCACCCGTGCCGTAGCCTTCCAGCTGCGACATGTTCAGAGTTTCCATGACGATGCCCTGGCCGGCGAAGGCAGCGTCGCCATGCACCAGCAAGGGCAAGACCTTCCGCCGATGCTCCGTGTCACCACGAATGCGCTGCCGCGCCCGCGCGGTCCCTTCCACCACCGGATCGACCGCTTCCAGATGGCTCGGATTTGCCGCGAGCCGGATCTCGATCTTATCGCCCGAAGCGAGCTTGCGAATCGTGCGGTAGCCGAGGTGGTACTTCACATCGCCGTCGCCCGCCACTAGATCGGGGATGTAATTCTCGGTGAACTCAGTAAAGATAACTTTCAGCGATTTGCGCAGGAAACTCGCCAGCACGTTGAGCCGGCCACGGTGCGCCATTCCCATGCAGATTTCCTCGATGCCGACTCGCGGGCAATCGTGCAGAATTGTATCCAGAATTACCATTAACGACTCCGCCCCCTGGAGCGAGAAACGCTTCTGCCCCACGTAGCTCGTGTGCAGGAAAACCTCGAACGACTCGGCCTCCATCAACGCGCGCAAAAGTGCGACCTGCACCCGCGCGGGCGTCGAGCGGGCTTCCGGCCGCGATTCCAGCCGATGCCGCACCCAGTTACGAATGCGCGGGTTCTGGATGTGCATGAACTCGGCTCCGATGGAGCCGGCGTAAATCTTCGAGAGCCGCGCGATCATCTCGCGCAACGTCATCACTCGCCCGTCCTCGAAGAATTTTGAGGAAACACGCAGGTCGAGGTCCTTGTCGCTAAAGCCCAACTCCCGCAGGGATAACAGCGGATTTTCCGGCCGCTTGTCTGCCAGCGGATTCACCCGGGCAATCGTGTGGCCGAGCGTGCGATAGGCGTAAACCAGTCCATCAACACGCGTTTGCAGCGAGGTCTCACGCGAGCCGCTCGCGGCCGGCGCATGCGATGCCGCGCCATTCGCCTGCGGCAAATTCCCCAGCTCAAAGCCTTCAAAAAACGCCGCCCATCCCGGATCAACGCTCTCCGGATGCTGCTGCCACCGGTGATAATTTTCCTCGATTAGCTCCAGATTTGCCCGGGCAGAGATCGACGTAGGCATGGCTAAATCCAATCTGTCATCGATACGCAGGGGAGCAAGGAGACCAGTCGCGGCGCAGGAGTTGCTAAGTACATCAACGATTCTCCTCGGCTCGTACTCAACCGTTGCGCTGTGACTGCACCAACCCCCCAATCTACTGACGCCTGTTCAGTCTTGAGCGGGCTGATGAGCTTTCACGATTCCGTGCCGCGTGACGAGTTCCGCGTCATCGTGGCTGATGACGATGATCTGCTGCGCGAAGTCGTTTGCGCGCCGCTGCGTCAATGGGGGTTCACCGTGGTCGAAGCCTCCAATGGGCGCCAGGCGCTCGACGCCGCACTTGCTCACAGCGGCCCCGTACTTGTGATTCTCGATTGGATAATGCCGGGCCTGGACGGGCTGGAGGTTTGTCGCCGCGTTCGCGCCAGTGATAAGCTCGCCTACATCCTCCTGCTCACTTCCCGCGCCGAAACCCGGAGCATGGCTGAAGGATTGAAGGCCGGCGCCGACGACTACCTGGTGAAACGCATGAACCGCGAAGAGCTTTGTATTCGCCTGAGCCTCGGGCTGCGCATGCTCAGCTTGCAGTCGCAGCTCTTAGTACAGGCGGGAGAAAACGTCAGCGCCTAAGACGCGGCAGCGTTCGAGCTGCTGAGGCGGGGCGGGTTCGTTCGTCGCGCCAGCTCCGACGCGCCGCTTGCGGCTGGCATCCTCCGCTCGCGCTGAGTGGAAAGGAATGACTCTGCGTTCTTTCGAAGGCGCGATGATCATCCTTCGCTCGGCCCCATTCCGCTCACGAATTCTAATCTCAGCCGGGACGGAAAGGCATTGCTGCTTCGCGAAATGGATTGCCTGCTCCTTCAGTGCAAACACCCTATCTGCTCCTGACAACTGGGTGCAGCTCCAGCCGTAGTTCTGCTGCTTGATCAAAATGGTGGACTGGGTGGTCATGAGAAACATGACTCTGCCATATCCGTTTCGCGCCCGTCTATTTTTTTCTCGTTAGTTTTTTCGCGATCTTGCCCAATTGTCGTCAACGGCCGACCGGACTGAGCAGGAAAGGTAGTTGAGCCTGCGTTCTGCTCGTCGGATATGTCTTTGCGCAAATCATGAGCAGCACCTACGAGAGCGATCGCGCCCCGGAGCCAGTAGGCGCGTTCCCGCACGCGAAACGCGCGGGCAATTTCCTCTTCCTTTCCGGGATCGGCCCCCGTACGCGTGGCACCACGGAGATTCCCGGCGTTAAGCTTGGCAGCGACGGAGCCGTCGTTAGCTACGACATCGAGACGCAATGCCGGGCCGTGTTTGAGAACGTTCGCCTTGTCCTGGAAGACGCCGGCGCAAAATGGAACGACATTATCGATGTCACAGTCTTTCTTACTGACATCAAAAAAGATTTTCCCGCTTACAATCGTCTTTACGCCGAGTATTTCGCCGGTCCGAATAACCCCAACCCAACCCGCACCACGATCGAAGTACGCGCGTTGCCCACTCCAATCGCGATTGAGCTCAAAGTCATCGCTGCCGTTCCCGGGACGTAGCGCGAGCAGACGCGTATTCGCGCCAGTTACGATCACATGGCATCGCCTCCAGGAATCCTCGCCGCCGATCATGGTGAGCAGGATCGCTACTCACCAATCAATGTGCGGTAAAAAAAGCCGCGTTTCTCGCACAACGTACGTGCCACATCTGAGCCTCACGTGTAAGATGCTGCTCGGATGTTAACCCTCACCCCGGTGTGCATCGTCTACTCGCAGGACGCTGACCTCGTCCGGCGGGTGAAGGCGTACGCGCGGAGCATGGCGCAGGTGCGCCACGTGGCTGAGCCGGACCGGCTCGAAGCCGTCCTCGAGCAAAGCGCGCCGGCCGTGGTCTTGATGGACCTGCGCGCACGTGAATGCCGCGACCTCATGGAACAGCTGGAGCGCGACTGGCCGGACTCGCTCCAGATCGCCCTCGGCACACCGCGTTCGGAGCCGTTGCGGGACGCGGAGAATTCGCCGGGCATTTACGCCGCGGAGGATTTGCAGCTCGAACGCCGGCCATTCCAGGCACTCATCGGTCGCGCCTTCGATTACCTGAAACTGATGCGGCAAAATCGGGATCTCCAGGAAGCAGCGATGACCATCACTCCCGCACCGCTCGCGCCGTCAACCTCTGCTGCGGCGACGGAATCTCGTGCACATTCCTCAACACTGCCCCTGCTCCGTCTCCCCCGCGTGTTCCGAAAGCTGGAGAATGCCGAGACGTTGCTCGCAGGGCTAGTGGAAAATGTCGCGGACGCTGCCGGCGTGACGCGGGTGGGGATTTTTTCGCGGATTCGCCAGGGAGATAAGTACCGGCTGCGCGCCGGGCTGCATTGCCTGCCGGAGACGCACGAGATTGAGTACAGCGGGCGTGATCCGTTCGTGCGCTGGTTTGAAACCCACGCGCACCTGATCTGGCGGCCAAATTTGCCGCACATTACTGATATGACGCAACGCGCGCTTCTGCGCCGCGCGCTCGATAGCTTCGGCGCGGAAGTGATCGTGCCTTTGTACGGACGTACGCGAATCATCGGCTGGATTTTCTTTGGCTACGGAATCACCGGGGTGCCATTCGATCAGGGGCAGCTCGAGCGGCTGATGATCCTGGCCGAGCATGTCGCAACGATGGTGGAGAACGCGCTCTTGTACGAAGAAATCACGCTGCAAAAAACGATGGCGGAAACGTTGCTCAAAAATATCCCGCCGGCGATCGTGGCGATTGACGATCAAGGAATGATCCGCTGGTTTAACGCGTCCGCCGAGACGATCCTCGGCGTGCGCGCGGCCGACGCATTGGGCCATGCCGCCGAAGCTGCGGGACACCGAGTGGCGATGATGCTGCGCGACGCACTCGACTCGACTGAGAACGCTGACGCGCAGCAATGGATCGATCCGCGCACGCGGCGTTCTCTTTCTGTCGAAGTACGGCGGCTGGGCGACCCGCGCGCATCGCTCGGCGCAGTGGCCGTCATTCACGACGTGACCATGGAAGAGAATTTGCGCCAGAAACAGGAGTTGGTCGATCGTGCGGCGTTCTGGACTGATCTCGCCGCGAGCATGTCGCACGAAATCCGTAATCCCCTGGTCGCGATCAAAACCTTTGCCCAGTTGCTTCCGGAACGGTTCGATGACGCTGATTTCCGCAAGAGCTTCAGCGACGTGGTGGTGAACGAGGTCGAGCGGCTCGATAAAATTGTCTCGCAAATCAACACCTTTGCCCATCCTGGTGAACTGAAGATGCAGCCACTGGATATTCGTGAGCCGGTGCGGCGCGGTGTCGAGCTGGCGCGGAGCCGATTGAGCGGCAATGGCGAGGTGACGATCGAAGCCCAGCTGCCTCCGCACTTGCCGAAAGTCGTTGGGGACGAAAACGCGTTGGCGGAAGCGTTCGCCCATCTTGTCACTAACGCGGCCGAAGCGGCGCGCGCCGAGAAGAAACCGAAGGTGATGTTAACGGCGAAACAGATTCGCGAAGGCACACGCGATAGTGCGGTGCTCGTGACCGTGCAGGACAACGGCCGCGGCATTGCGCCGGAAATGAAAGATAAAATGTTTTCTCCGTTCGCGACCACGAAACCGCGCGGTATGGGTCTCGGCCTGCCCATCGTCAAGCGAACCGTATTTGATCACAATGGGAGCGTTGACATTGAAAGTACCGGCCACGGCACGGCAGTAAACGTCGCTTTGCCCGTGAGCGAGAACGGCGGCTGACTGGTGATTACTTATGGTCGAATCGCCACGCGCAGCTACCTGCACCATTCAGCATTCACTGATCACGATCACCAGCGGCGCAGCCGCATTTCCTACTCTTCCGCTTCGCCTTCCGGATCAATCTCCGGCTTGAGCCCTTCCTCTTCCATCTTGCGCAGGACGTCGCTCATGTCTTCTACCTCGTCCCAGACTTCCTGGCTCACGTAAATCGGCGCCTTTTGCTGCGTCGCCATGGCAATGCAATCACTTGGCCGCGCATCAAGTTCGATAATCTTTTTCTGCTGTAACTCGTTGGCGGCGGCGATAATCATCCGGGCATAGTACGTGGCATTCTTCAGGTCGTTAATAATCACGCGCTCCACGTGCGCGCCCACCGCTGTCATCAGGTGTGCCATCAGGTCATGCGTCAACGGCCGCTCCTTGCTGATCTCGCGCATGAACATCGTGATCGCGCTACCCACCGTCTGGTCCACGTAAATGATGAACACCTTTTCCGTGTTCCCGATGAACACCGCGCAACCGCCGCTCGTCGGTAACACCGCGCGCACATGCACCTCAATGACCGTCTTGTTCACTGACGAACGGTACTAATGCGCGAGAGAAATACAAGCTGCCGGCGCGTGTGTCCCCTCATCTGGAGATCGCGCGCGACAGCGGTCGGTTCGAATTCGTCGCTGCTGCCGCACGCCGCACATTTTTTTCAATCGCTCTTGCATGTGACACGCGATGCATAACTGTCCGCTACACCGCCCGCTGACGAAATGACGAAGACCGATTGGGACCTCGAAGCGGCGAACGCGACTTACAACGTCGAAGGCTGGGGCTCAGGCTATTTTGCCATCAACGACAAAGGCAACGTTGTCGCACGGCCCTTGAAAGAGAACGGCGGGGAAATCGACATCCTCGAAGTCGTGCGGGAAGCGCGCAGGCGCGGACTCGCTTTCCCGCTTGTCATCCGGTTTCAGGATTTGCTGCGCCACCGCGTGGAATCGGTGAACCGCGCCTTTGAGAACGCGATGCGCGAGTTCAATTACGGCAACAGCTATCGCGGCGTATTTCCCATCAAGGTCAACCAGCTCCGGGAAGTCATCGAGGAGATCGTGGATGCCGGGTTGCCATTCCACTTCGGCCTGGAAGCCGGGAGCAAACCGGAGCTGGTAGCGGCGCTCGCGATGCACAAGGATCCCGAGAGCCTCATCATCTGCAACGGCTACAAGGATGCCTCTTTCGTGCGAATCGCGCTGCTTGGCCGCAAACTGGGCAAACCAGTCATCATCGTCGTCGAAAAGCTGGAGGAGCTGGAGCAAACCATTCGAGCATCCAAGGAGGTGGGCGTCGAACCGATGATCGGCATCCGTGTTCGGCTGAAGGCAAAAGGTGCAGGGAAATGGACGACGAGCGGAGGTGAAAACGCGAAGTTTGGTTTGGACACTGTCGGGCTCGTCACGGCCAGCGAGATGCTCCGGAGCCAGGGTTTGGCTCATTGTCTTAAACTGGTCCACTTCCACGTCGGCTCACAGGTGCCGGACATTTCCACTATTAAGCGAGCTGTGCGTGAAGCAGCTCGCTATTACTCAAAGATTGCCAAGCTCGGTCATGAGCTCGGTTACCTCGATGTCGGCGGCGGACTCGGAGTAGATTATGATGGTTCACGTTCTACCTTCGATAGTTCCACCAACTACTCGCTTCAGGAGTACGCGAACGACGTCGTCTGGAACATCATGGACGTATGCGACTCAGAAGCTGTGCCCCATCCCACTATCGTCAGCGAAGGTGGTCGGGCCATCGTCGCCCACCACTCCGTGCTCGTCATGGAAGCATTCAGTTCGATCGAAAAGTCAGCCGGAAAAGCGAAGGTCACTGCGACAGAGACAGATCATAAGCTGGTGCATGACATTCTCGAGGTAAAACATCGTCTGAAACGGGGTAATCGTCTCGAGAGCCTGCACGACATTCAGCAGATCAAGGATGAAGCGCAACAAACCTTCGACCTGGGGCTTCTGGATCTTGAGTCGAAGGCCAAGATCGACAGCCTTTACTGGCAGTTAGCTGCCCAGATCGTCGGGATGCATCGCGGCCTGCGATTTGTCCCTGATGAGATCAAGGAACTCGAGACTACGCTGGCCGATCAGTATATCTGTAACTTCTCTGTCTTTCAGTCACTGCTGGACCACTGGGCACTTGGACAGCTATTCCCCATCATTCCTATTCATCGGCTCGGCGAAGCGCCGGAGCGCAATGGAACCATCGTCGATATTACCTGCGACTCCGATGGCAAAGTGTGCAAGTTCATCGACCTGCAAGACGTTCGCGATACGGTACCGCTGCATAGAATAACTCCGGGCGAGCTGTACTATCTGGGCGTGTTTCTGGTCGGGGCGTACCAGGACATCATGGGTGACTTGCATAACCTTTTCGGCCGAGTCACCGAAGTTCACGTTTTTCTCGATCCCGATGAAGAATCGGGATGGTACATCGAGGAGGTAATTCAAGGCAGCACCATCGGCGAAGTGCTTTCAATGACGCAATGGGACAAGGTGGAGCTGATGCGCCTGCTTAAGTCGCAAGTAGATGCTTCGATCAAGAGCGACAGACTGAAGCCCAGTGATGCGATGAAGCTGCTCTCGGATTACGAGCGGCTGCTTCAGGAATATACCTACCTTTCCTTGAGCGGGATCAAGCCGTTGCCGCCGCCGGGCAATTGGCTGCCACTAAGCTAACGGAGCCTTTGCTCCATCTCTGCTTGTCATTTTGAGCGAAGTCGAGGAACCTCGTACTATGACCATGCCGGCGACAATTAAAAATGTTTTGCAGAGAACAAGGCCCGTCGCTGACCTGCAAGTACAAGGCTGGGTGCGCACGCGCCGGGATTCGAAGGACTTTTCTTTCATCGAGCTAAATGACGGGTCATCGCTGAAAAATCTCCAGGTCATCGCGAAAAGCACGCTGCCTGAGTACTCAGAGGTGCTGCGCCTGATGACGGGAGCATCTATTCGCGTGCATGGTGATCTTGTCGCGTCGCAAGGAAAGGGACAGGCTTGGGAATTAGTAGCTGACAGGATCGAAGTAATCGGCCAATCGGACGACAGCTATCCGCTACAGAAGAAGGGACACACGCCTGAATTTCTTCGCGAGATCGCGCACCTGCGGCCGCGTTCCAATCTGTTTGGGGCAGTGTTTCGGGTTCGCAGCAAACTGGCTTTTGCCATCCATCGGTTTTTCCAGGAACGCGGATTTGTTTATGTGCACACGCCGGTGATTACCGGAAGTGATTGCGAAGGCGCCGGTGAGTTATTCCGGGTGAGTACAACGACTTCAGCAAAAAACCCACAAAACGACGATGCTCCGGCAGAGTTCTTTGGTCGGCCTACTTTCCTGAGCGTGAGTGGCCAGCTCGAGGCAGAAGCTTTCGCCTGCGCCTTCTCGAAAGTTTACACTTTCGGCCCCACCTTTCGCGCGGAGAACTCGAATACTTCAAGACATGCCAGCGAGTTCTGGATGATTGAGCCGGAGATGGCGTTTTGCGATCTCGCCTGCAACATGGATCTCGCGGAAGAATTGGTGAAGTATCTTGTGCGCAGGACGCGCGAGGAGTGCGCTGAAGACTTGGAGTTGTTCGCCAGGTTTGTTGACAAGGAACTACTCACACGGCTGGACTTCGTACTCGCCCGGCCATTTCACCGAATTACGTACTCGGAAGCCATCGAACTACTCTCTGCCAGCGCGGAGAACTTTTCCTTTCCTGTAAAGTACGGCCTAAACCTGCAATCAGAACACGAACGGTGGCTAACTGAAAAGCACTTCAAGTCGCCGGTAACTATTTTTAACTACCCGCGGGAAATCAAGCCGTTCTACATGCGAGCGAATGATGACGGGAAAACCGTGGCAGCGATGGACCTTCTAGTACCTGGGATCGGTGAAATCGTGGGCGGGAGTCAACGCGAGGAGCGGCTGGAAGTCCTGCGGCAAAACATGCGGCAGCACCAGATGAATGAAGCTGAGTACAAGTGGTATCTGGACCTGCGGCGGTACGGTACTGTCCCCCACTCCGGATTTGGTCTCGGTTTCGAGCGCATGCTCATGTTTGTCACCGGAGTGCCGAACATTCGGGATGTCATCCCATTCGCACGGACGCCGGGCAATGCTGAGTTTTAGCAGACTTCCCGGACAAAAGCGCGCACAGCTTCGAGCGTCTGCTGGTCAACTTCGGCCTGTGTCTCACCGCGTCCGATTAGCTCGCGTTTTCGGACGGCGAGGGAATGATCGCCCCCTTCTACCACGTGAAGGAAATTGCGCGCCTTCATCTCGCCACGGATCCTCTGCAATAGATCGAGCGGGCAAAGCGGATCACGCGTACCCTGGAGGAAGAGAATAGGTGTTTGTATTTGTCGCAGTACTCCATCGCGCAAGCGGGAGATATCACCGCCGCCGCAGAGCGGATAACCCATGCAGATCAGCCCCTTGACCTGCTCTTGCAGCGCCACATGACAACCAATGCGGCCGCCCATGCTTTTACCTATCAGAACTACAGGCTCGCCGCTTTCTCGCGCAGCGGCGAGAGCGCGCCGGTGGCAGGCGATTAGCTGCGGCAGGCCATCTGGCCGTCGCCGGCGTTGCGCAGCATAATCGTAGTCAAATAGCTGCACGCGACCAAGCGCTTCCAGCTGCGCGGCCCACCGCTGCATCCAGTGGTGGGAGGAAGGCGCGCCTGCACCTGGCGCGAAAAGCAGGAGAGGTGTCATTCCGATTCAACGATCGTCGATAAGCGATCCAGAAACGCCACTTGCGCTGGATTAATCTTCGCGCGTGCGATTTCCAGTGGGAAGAACTCAGCGCGATCGATCTCCGGAAACGTGGTGAACTTACCCGACCTAGGCGGCCACTCCAGAGTAAAGGTGTTAGAGTCTAGCTCGAAGTTATCTTCCAAGTCACCCGCAAAGGCCCACGCGTAAACAATCTTGCCACCTTTTTGTTTCACCGAGCCAAGCTCAATCCAGTTTCCCTTGGGCCTGACACCGAGCTCTTCTTCAAACTCAATCTGCGCGCGCGAGAGCAGGTCTTCGTTCTCTCCCACTTCTCCTTTGGGAATACTCCACGCTCCCAGGTCCTTATTGCGAAAGAACGGACCACCTGGATGCACCAGTAATACTTCCAGGCAATTACGGCGGCGGAACATGAGTAAGCCGCCGCTCAGTTTCACGCTAGTACGCCAGCAGGTAGATCGCTGCGACAGTCAGGATAAAGTACGGAACTAACACCGCCGCTCCGGCATACTCCTTTGCCATTCGTTGTCCAAAGAAAAGAGCGAGGAGCGCAATCGCGGAAACGACTGCCCCGTAAAACGAAATGGTCGAGCTGTGGCCGGTAAGCAGAACAAGGAAACCGATCGCGGTAAGTACACCAGCAGCAAGCTCGAGTACCGTGATCACCAGAAGCAGGAGCGGCACGCTGCCGCGCAACGCGCTTTTCGCGAAGTGGCCGGTGAGCCATTGCAAGTTGCCAGCGCGGTCCAGCACCTTGTCGATGCCTGATTGCAGAAAAAGGATGGCAAGGAATGCGGAGGCGAGCAGTTGCAAGACCCAGACGGCTCCCCCGGGCGTATGCAGGTTCCACATGGCCGCAGCTTAACACCAACTCCACTCCGGATGGCAAGCGCGAGCAGTGCGAAGTTCATGGCTGAGGCAGCCGTTAGGCGATCGCAGGATGGGGCGAGTCTAAACAGTCCGCAGGCGCTGATGTTTCACTAATCGCTGGCGGACGCCGACAGCATAGACCAGATAATAGCCGATGACCGCGGCTGCGACAGCGAGCGAAATGGCAGTCCCCGGGAGATTCAGCCACGTGTGGTGCTGTGCACTGGTCGTGTGCAAGCCACGCGACCATGCATACACCAGGCGCCCAGCGATCGCGCCCACAATGAGAAAAGCCATCCACCTGCTCGGTGTATAGTACAGCCGTTCGCCGCGCGCTTCCCACCGTGTGAACGAAAGCCCGAGAATGCCGATCATCCCGCCAGCGGCAATTCCCAGAACCGCGCACACAAATGCCTGGTGGACCCAGATCGATGTGCAGGCTGCCGCGATAAGAAAAAATGTCGCGGCCAGCGCGGTCGTCCACACGTTTACCGTCGCGATCCAGCGGCGCCCTTCCCGCCGCGCGGTGCCGGCGCGATAACGTGAAACGATCGAGAGCGCGATCCCGACGATCAATGTTAATAGTACGACAAAAAGCAGCGCCAGTATCAGGAATGGCATCCCGCAATTTAGCGGGGTTCGCAATTCGGCAATCGCGGCCGGGAAATCAGTCCCGGAATCGGTTCAGCTGAATCCCAATACCGGCACAGCAGCGGCGTTGCGGCATTCTTCGTTGCGGTGGTAAGTACGGCTGCCGGCGCGGCTTATGATTTCGAGCTTGTCTTTGGCACGGCCGTTGCATAACCCTCGACGCGCACGTATTCCGCTGCTCTTATGAACAAATGCATCGTCCCTGGTCTCCTCGCGCTCGTCACTGCATCCACGCTTCTCGCCCAATCCAAGCCGCAGCTCAGCGTGGATGAGCTGGTGGCGAAAAATATCGAGGCGAAAGGAGGCGCTGCGGCGCTGAACGCCCTTCAGTCACTCAAGCTCACCGGGAAACTCATCGTCAACTTCGGTACTTCCATCGAACTTACTTATACTGAAATCAAAAAGCGGCCCGATCAGATACGCACCGAAGCGAGCTTGCAGGGAATGACGGCGATCGAGGCTTTCGACGGCAAAGAAGGATGGCGCATCCAGCCATTCCAAGGCCGGAAAGATCCCGAGAAAATGTCAGCCGACGACACCAAGTCGCTGGTTGAAGATGCGAAAATCGACGGTCCGCTGGTGGACTGGAAAGAGAAGGGCAGCACGGTGGAGTACCTCGGCACTGAAGACGTGGATGGGACCGAGGCGCACAAACTTAAGGTGACCCGGAAGAACGGCGACGTCACTTTTGTTTACCTCGATCCAGACGCCTTCCTTGAGATTCGTACTGTCAGTCAGCGCATCGAACACGGTGCGCAGATCGAAGTCGTAACCGACATCGGCGACTACGAAAAAGTGGGCGGCGCTTTCATTCCCTTCTCGCGTGAGAGCGGCTCTCGAGGTTCATCTGAAAAAGAGAAGGTGGTCATCGAGAAGGGCGAACCGAACGCCGCAATCGATGACGCTATCTTTCATTTCCCTTCTACAGCACAAAAATAACCATGCGTACTTTCCAACTGTATCTCGTTAGCACACTTGGCCTCGCTCTCTCCAGCTTCGGCCAGCAAACTGAATTCAGCTCCGCTACCATTTCCGGCCTGGGAGCGCGCAACATCGGCTCTGCCACGATGAGCGGCCGTATCTCAGCGCTTGCCGGAACGAAAGAGCCCTCGGGAAAATCCACGCTTTTCGTCGGCTCAGCCAGCGGCGGGGTGTGGAAGTCCGACGATAGCGGCACGCGTTACCGGCCGGTATTTGATGAGCAGCCAGTGCAATCGATCGGCGCCATCGCCATTGATCCGAAGAACTCGAAAAACGTCTGGGTCGGCACCGGTGAATCCTGGACGCGCAACAGTGTCTCCATCGGTGACGGCATCTATAAATCAGTCGATGGCGGAGAGACGTGGACGAAGGCCGGACTTCCGAAATCGGAGCGCATCGCCCAGATCGCCATCAGCCCAAAGAGCAGTGACACGGTTTTTGCGGCTGTGCCCGGTCCGCTCTGGAGCGATTCGAACGACCGAGGCCTGTATCGCACGGATGACGGAGGCAAAACGTGGGAGTTGATTCTTAAAGGCAGCAATCCTTCCACCGGCTGCTCGACCGTTGTCATCGATCCTAACGACTCGAACGTGATGTTTGCCGGGCTGTGGGATTTCCGGCGCAAAGGCTGGACTTTTCGATCCGGCGGCGATGGTCCCGACGCGCCCTCCGGCAGCGGTTTATTCCGCTCTGCGGATGGCGGCGCGACCTGGACCGAGATCACCCCGGAGAACAACAAAGGTTTTCCCAAAAAACCTTACGGCCGTATCGCCGTCGCCATCGCGCCTACGAATTCGAAGCGCATCTACGCTGCGGTCGAAGCTGTCGATAGCGCGCTCTATGTCTCCGATGACGGCGGCGCGACCTGGGACAAACGCGACAAGAGCCAGTGGATGGTCTGGCGGCCGTTCTACTTCGCCAACTTGATCGTGGACCCGAAGAATCCCGATCGTGTGTTCAAGACCGATGGCGCCATGATTGTTAGCGATGATGCGGGCAAGAGCTTCGCCACTGTAGGCGGGTTCGGCGGGATGCATGGCGACGTCCATTGCGTCTGGATTGATCCAACAAATCCGCAAACCGTCTTCTCCGGCGACGACGGCGGAATGTGGTACTCGTACAATAGCGGGAGCAAATGGTGGAAAGGCGAGAACCTTCCCGTCTCACAGTTTTACCACGTGAGCCTTGATGACAATGATCCATACCATGTTTACGGCGGGCTCCAGGATAATAGTTGCTGGATTGGTGACTCTGAGTACCCGGGCGGCATCGCCAACGCGCAGTGGGAGAATATGTACAACGGCGACGGCTTTTTCATGTTCGCCGATCCGGCTGACCCTGACTACCTCTATGCTGAGTCGCAGGGCGGTTACATTGGCCGGGTAAATCGCCTCACCCATGAAGCTCGGGACATCCAGCCAAAGCCGAACTACAAGGAGAAGCTGCGCTGGAATTGGAACACGCCCATCGCTCTTTCCCCGACGGAGAAGGGAACTATCTACATCGGCGCGCAGTTTCTTTTCCGTTCGCGCGATCATGGCCAGAGCTGGCAACGCATTTCGCCAGACCTGAGTACAAACGATCCGGACAAACAAAAGCAGGAACAGTCCGGCGGCATCACCGTGGACAACTCGGCCGCCGAGATGCACACGACCATTTACTCGATTAGCGAATCGCCAAAGAACAAGAACGTCATCTGGATAGGTACTGATGACGGTAACGTGCAGGTCACTCGCGACGCAGGTAAGACATGGGAGAACGTGGTGAAGAATATCCCTGGCTTGCCGCCGAATTCATGGGTGAGCTGGGTCCAGGCAAGTAACTTCGATCCAGCGACAGCCTACGCGACCTTTGACCGCCATACATTTGGCGACATGGAGCCGTACTGCTTCAAGACGACCGACTACGGCAAGACATGGCAGCCGCTCATCACGCCACAGGAGACAAAAGGTATTAGCGGCTACGCGCACGTGGTTAAGGAGGATCTCGTTAAACCGAACCTTCTTTTTGTCGGCACAGAGTTCGGGCTTTGGGTTTCGATCGATAGCGGGCAGACATGGGCGCAGTTCAAAGGGAACCATTTCCCCGAGGTGGCTGTGCGTGATCTCGCCATTCATCCGCGCACAAACGATCTTGTACTCGCGACGCATGGCCGCGGTATCTGGATCGTGGACGATATTACACCGTGGCGCGCGCTCACACCCGAGCTTCTGCCGCAGGAAGCAGCTTTCGTTTCGGCACGTCCGGTACAGCAGCGCATTGAAGGTAATGGCGGCTGGGCGAGTGGCGATGCTGTTTTCATCGGTGAAAATCCTCCTGAAGGAGTAATTACTTACTACCAGCACAGCCGACACCTGTTCGGTAAGATCAAGCTCGAGGTACTTGATAGCTCAGGCAATCTTGTTGACGAGTTGCCGGCAAGTTTGCGTCCGGGATTGAATCGCGTCGTTTGGAACATGCGGACAAAGCCGCCGCGTGTTCCGCCGGCTGCCCAGGTGGCATTTAACGGCGTGCGTGGACCGCGTGTACTTCCGGGCACTTATACCGTTCGGCTAACGAAAAACGGCAAATCGATTGAGACAAAGCTCAATGTAGAGCTGGATCGGCGCGATAAGTTTAGTCTGGCCGATCGCAAAGCGCAGTTTGATGCCGCCATGCGCGTCCATGCCTTGTTTGGCGACGAAAGTGCACTCATGGATCGAATCATGTTCTTGCGCGGCGAACTCGCCAAAGCTGCCGCTGGCTTGGCTGCCTCAGATCCCCTGAAGAAAGACATCGGTGACTTCGACAACAAGGTGGATGCAGTACGGAAAGAGATTGTTGCTACGAAAGAGGGCGGAGCCATTACCGGTGAAGAACGCCTGCGCGAACATACGGATCAACTCTACGGCGCGCTCTTGAGCTACGAAGGTAAGCCTGCCGATTATCAGCTGGCCTACATCGACGCGCTGACGAAAGAACTGGGGGATGCGGTGAACGATTTCTCGAATGTACTCAGCAAAAACCTGCCGCAGCTTAACGACGACTTGAAAGCGAAAGGCAAGCCACCGATTGCTCCGCCGCCGGAAAAGATGGCGCAAACCGAAGATGACGGCGCGTTTATCGCCTCCACTGCTTCCGGCGAGTCAGAGGAGAGTTCAGGTCAATTGCCAGCAAATCTGCGTCTCCACTTTTAGGCTGATCCAGCGGCGACCGCTTAGTTTCCCGCACCTACATCGCAGCGGCGCCGAACGCCAGGCCGAGCCCGTAGGTGACGACCGCTTCGATGACGCCGACCAGCGTCATTTCAAAACCGGAAGCCCACCACGAGCGGATAGTGATGAGCGATTTCACCGCGCCCACTGCGAAATGTGCCACGATGCTAATGATGAACGCGGTGATTACCGCGGGGAAGCCGGTCATGAAAAAGAAAGGAATGATCGGGACGAAGGCGCCGATTGCGGTGGAGAGTGAAGCTGAGGCCGCCGATTTCCAGGGATTTGGAAAACGGTGTTCAGAAAGGCCGAGCTCGCTCTGGGCCATGGCTTGCACAAGCTGTTCCGGATCCTCAGCCAGGCGTTCGGCCATTCGCTGCGACTCTTCGGCGCTGAATCCCTGGAGCTGATAAAACAGCGCCATCTCCTCGATTTCCTCCTCCGGGTTTTCCTCAACCTCGGCCTTTTCGCGCGCGATCTCCGCCTCGTAAACTTCGCCCTCGCTTTTCACCGCGAGGTAAGCGCCGGCTCCCATGGAGAGCGCGGAGGCAAGCATCCCGGCCAGACCGGAAATGAGTACGTAATGCTGCTGGTTATTAGTCGCGCCGGCAACACCTGAGACGATGCCAAAAACGGCGCCCAACCCATCGTTCACGCCATAAATCGCATCCGCCACCCAGCTGCCGCCGCGACCGTGCCAGCGCTCGCGTTTGAGAATGTTGTCGAGCAGCGCTTTCGGCGTTTGCGTTGGCGGTCCGGCCATCGCGTTCAGCGCGCGCGCGTGCGCCTTTTCTTCGAGCGCGCTGGTGCGCAGGAACTCCTGCACATCGTGTTCATTCGCCAGGGCGCGGTCGCGCTGCGCGTTGAATTCACGTTCGTGTTTTTCTTCGGCCGCTTCCATGCGGCGAATGGCGACGTCAGTTCCCAACGAGCGGGTGAACTTGCGCTGCAATCGTGTCCAGAAATTATCCGGTAACGTCGGGATCGGCTGGCCCATGTCGCGCAGCTTCTGCTCCCAGCGTTGGGCGTGGCGTTCCTCCGCTTCGGCCATGCGGATGAGAATGCCCTTGCGTTTTTCGTCCGGCTCCCGCTCGGCCAAATCTCGATAAACGCGCGCGGTCTCGACTTCAGCGCGCCAGTTTTTCTGGACAACCTCGATGGCCTCCTTGCGCGGTACAGCGGCGTTCGTCTGCTTATTGGCCATCGCGGTCATACTAGAGAAGAGGTCGCAAATGCCAAGCGCGCTAGCGGCATCGTTCTTTCGCAGGCCGTGCCTCATTAACCTGGACGCGGCAATACCCAGAGGCGCGAGCGCGTTGCCGCGCCGAAATCACGAGCGCTTTACGTCCCCGACCATGCCGGCAGCTCCTGCAATCAGGAAATTGAGGGCGAACTCAGACCAATTTCCGTGTTCGCCCGGTTGAGTAACGAGCTTCGGCACCCAGACTAAAAGGCCGAAAAGTACCAGCATCAGAGTCATCAGCTCTATGGCAAGCCCGGCGTGGCGGTTTGCAAGAATCGCTATCGCGGCGAGTGCAAATGCGACCGTTGTAAGTACCGCCCAAAAATTCTGATCAGGAGGAATCCACGTCGGAACAAGCCTGGCTGTCACCCCGAAATAGAAGATTTGCGCCAATGTGAATGAGACCGCGCATAGTCCCAGGCCGATGCGCGCAACGACCGTCAGCGTTTGCGCGCGTGCTGCGTTCCGTTTCGTCGCGGCGTAGCCGGCGATCGCACCGCAAACGAGGCTAAGTTGTTCAAATAACCCGACATATGGGCCATAAACAGTCGGTGTGGCTCTGATATCAGGAATGCTCGCCAGGCAAAAAACTGTGTAAACGATGCCGAGAACGATGAATCCGGTGCGAGCAAATGGCGGATAGATAATGGCGATCGCCCCGATCACTTGCGCCAGCAACAAGCAGATTCCGGCGATCCTTCCAACCGGCGTGTGTAAGAGGTGATGCAGGTTTTGCCACGTGGCAGCGTCGCGCCAGATCAGTGCGACCGCCGCGAATAGCAGGGCAGAGGCGGCAAAAACGAACCGTGGCCATTCTCGCGCCTGTTTGCTTTCTCGTTTTCTGGTTTTCAAAGATGTTCTCACTTCTCAGGATCAATTGGCGATACGCTTCCGTAGAGCTGCCGATTGCACTTCTGCCCATCGAATTACGTACTCAGGAGTAACAGGAAAAGTACAAACTTATTTCATCGCCGCGCCTCCGACTTAACGGCCGTCAATCCGCTTCGGCGAGAGCGGGAGGTGAAAACGGCGTCTTACGGCCGAATTGTTGCGCGGTGATGACAATTGCCACCGAGCCGATGATCAAGGTCGCGGCTGCGATCGCACGGGGGCTCAACGTTTCGCCCGCGAAAAGGGCGCCGAGGACCACGGCGACGATCGGATTGACATACGCATACGTGGCGACTTTGGCCGGATCACAGTGGCGCAACAAGTAGATGTAGGCGCTGAAACCGATGATCGCCCCGATGAGTACGAGATAAATCCAGGAGCAGATGGAAAGCGTACTCACATCGCGCCAGTTCATCCGCTCGCGAGTGACAAGCCCGGTGAGCAACAGCAAAGCGCCGCCGCAAATCATTTGCTGCCCTGCGGCCAGGAACGGCGACTCGGCGCTTTTCGCATGCCGGGAGTAGAGCGAACCGGCCGACCAGACGAAGGACGAGCAGAGTAAAATGATCATGCCGATTCCCGGCTGGCGCGTCTGGTCTGCGGCGAAATGCAGAGAGGGCACCATGAGAATGCCTACGCCGACAAATCCGCCGGCGAGGCCCAGCATGACGGGCGCACTCGGTCGCGCGGCGATACCGGTGCCCCATGACAGCAGGACGATGTAGATCGGAACGGTCGCGACCATCACTGCGGCGAGGCCGCTATCGAGGAATTTTTCTGAAAACGTGACGCCGCCATTACCCGCCAGCAGCAGGCAGGCGCCGGTAATCGCGGCCGGACGCCAGGTTTCGCGGGGAGGCCGTGCGGCGCCCCGCGCTCGGGCGATCGCGTAAAGTACCAACCCGGCAGTGAGGTAGCGCGAACCCGCCATGAGGAATGGCGGGATGGTTTGTATGGCGAAAAGGATGCCGAGATAGGTCGATCCCCAGATAAGGTAAAGTGCGGCGAAAAACGCAACTAAAACGAGCCGCGTGGGACGCATCGAGTACCAGCGCATCGCGCCGATAAGGGCGCAACCGGATTTCCGCTTGCGTCGGCTGCTTTTCTGCGCAGGAACAGAGGGCGGTTTTCTTTACGAACCAAAAAAACTGGAGGTGAAACAAATAACCCGAATCAAAGCATGACACTAAGAGTTACCATAACGACAGCGATAACGGTGTGCGGCCTGGCTGGAACAGCCCTCGCGCAAACGAAACCAGGGACCGGATTTCAGGACCTCAACCAGGTATGGGGGCGGCATTACCAATCAAATGCTGACCAACACCAATGGCCGGGCTGGCTTTCCCAGCAGGCAAGCGCAGCCGAGCGCCTCCGCCATTGGAACAAGGTCGCCATCGATGCCAGCGGCTTGGATCACACGCCGCCGCCACCGGGCGACCATCGGATCTGGGGCGAACAACTTGGGCCCACACGCGCCAGCCGAGCCATGGCGATCGTCCACATCGCCATGTTCGATTCCGTGAATGCGGTGGCGCATCGCTACCAAACTTACACAGGCGTCCAGGGCCAAAATGGCGCGTCGATGAGCGCAGCCATCGCCGAATCGGCTGCGGAAACACTCACCGCGCTTTTTCCAGCCCAGACTACGTCATTCAACAATTATCTTGCTGACGATCTCAGCCAGCTGAGCCCATCGGCCCAAAAGCAAGCGGGCATTCAGCTTGGTCATGAAGCAGCCGCCGCCATTCTGCGGATGCGCGAGAATGATGGATCGGCGCGGCCCGAGCCGCGGGTGGGCGTTGAGTTCGTCTGCAGTAAAGAGCCGGGGAAATGGCGGCAGGACCCGATCAGCCATCATCCGCTCGCCTTCGGTGCGTACTGGGGCGAAGTGAAACCGTTTGTCATGCGGTCGTCGGCGCAATTCCGCCCACCGGCGCCGCCGGCTTTGACCAGCGCTGAGTACACCGCCGCCTACAATAACGTAAAGGCGCTCGGTGGCGACGGTACCGTGACACCAACAACCCGCACGCCCGAGCAGACGATCATTGGCACATACTGGGCATACGATGGAACGCCCAGCCTGTGCGCTCCGCCGCGCCTTTACAACGAGCTGATCGTGCACATCGCGGACCAGCTCGGCACGAGCAAAGATCCGGTGGAATTCTCCCGCTTGCTCGCCCTGGCCAACGTAGCGATGGCAGATGTCGCGATCTCGGTCTGGGAAGCGAAATACTTTTATCAGTTCTGGCGGCCGATTACCGGAATCCGCGAATCTGACCCCGGCACCGGCCAGACAGGGCGCGGCGACGGCAACCCGTCAACGATCGGCGACCCTAAGTACACGCCACTCGGCGCTCCCGCGAGTAATCTGACCGGGCCGAATTTCACGCCCCCATTCCCTTCCTATCCATCCGGCCACGGCGGATTCGGGGGCGCGTTGTTCGAGGTGTTGCGGCGCTTTTATGGCACGGATCACATCGCCTTCTCTTTCATCTCGGATGAATTCAACGGTAAGACGCGCAACGACAACGGCAGCGTGCGGCCGGTGGTCTCGCGCAGTTTTTCGTCGCTGTCGCAGGCCGAAGAAGAGAACGGCCAGAGCCGCATTTACCTCGGCATTCACTGGACGTTCGACAAAACCGCGGCGCTATCTGAAGGCGAGCGAGTGGCAGACTTCGTGTTTGCGCACGCGTTCGGGCCGGCGGAGCGCCGCTGAGTACAGATGAAACAGCTCGCGATGAGAAGCCACTAACCGAAAAAGTGAGCCCACGACACAGCCGCTACCCTCGAATCATACGATTCAACAGCCAGCGTGAGCTGCTCTTTCCAGCGGCCCCACCAGCCGCAGCCCAGCTGCGCCCCTGTTAAGCAGTGCCTGATTCTAACAAACCGAAACTCGATACCAAGCTCCTCCAGTCGCTCATCGAAAATGTGACTGATTACGCCGTCGCGCTCCTCGATGCGCAAGGGCGGATTACCAGTTGCAACGCTGGCGCGCGGCAACTGCATCGCTGCCGCGACGACGAGCTCGTCGGTCACCATTTCTCGCGCTTCCATTCGGACGAAGACAAAGCTGCGGGAAAGGCGGAGTCGCTGCTCGACCAGGCGCGCTCCACTGGGCGCGCGGCCGGGGAGGCGTGGCGTCAGCGCGCGGATGGCTCGCGTTTTTGGGCATCGTTCCTCATCACGCCTCTCAGGAATGAGGCCGGCGAAGTCGCTGGGTTCGGCGAAATCGTGTGCGACCTGAGTGATCACAAGCTCAGGGAAGAGAAGCTGCGCGCGGGCGCGGAGCAGTTCCGGATGCTGGTGGACAGCGTGGATGAGTACGCCATCTACATGCTCGACGCCGACGGCTATGTCACCACCTGGAACTCGGGCGCGCAACAGATGAAAGGCTACAGCGCGGCTGACATCATCGGGAAAAATTTTTCCTGTTTCTACACGCCCGAAGAAAAGGCCGCCGGCAAACCGCAATATAATCTCGGTTACGCGCGCCAGCACGGAGCCTGTCACGACCGCGGTCTGCGGGTGCGAAAAGATGGATCGACCTTCCATGCCGACGTACTCATCACCGCCCTGCGCGACAAAACCGGCGCGATCCGCGGTTACTCCAAGGTTACTCGCGATGTAACCGATCAAATCCGCACCCGTGAGATCGAGGCCGCGCGCATTGCCGCCGAGAAGGCGAACAAGGCGAAGGACCAATTTCTCGCTGCTCTCAGCCACGAGCTGCGCACGCCGCTCACGCCCGCACTCGCCGCCGCCGGTTTTCTGGCCGAGCGCGCGAGCAGCATCGCGCCTGAGTACATCGAAGAGCTGGAGATCATCCGGCGCAACATTCAACTCGAAGCGCGGCTGATCGATGATCTGCTCGATGTCACCCGCATCACGCGCGGCATGCTCCAGCTCCAACGCACACGCGTGGACGCTCATCTCGTAGTACAAAATGCGCTCGACGTCGCCGCCGCCGCCATCAACGAAAAAGCCCTGCTCGTCATGACCGATTTTGCCGCCGGCGAGCATCATCTCTGGGCCGATCCGGTGCGCTTGCAGCAGGTCTTTTGGAACCTGATCAACAACGCCGTGAAGTTCACCGGCGAAGGCGGCTCGATTAAGATTTCCACCCAGACAGTCGATGGCTGGTGGCAGTTTGCCATCGCTGACACCGGCATCGGCGTTGAACCCGACCGACAGGGCGCGCTCTTCCGCGCTTTCGAGCAGGCGGGTCCTGCCGCGCGCAACTTCGGTGGCCTCGGTCTCGGGCTGGCGATTTCGAAAAACCTCGTCGAGCTGCACGGCGGCAAAATCGCCATGGAGAGCGCTGGCAAAGACCAGGGCAGCGTCTTCACCGTCACGATGCCGATCGCGCGCTTCGAGGAGCCGCACCCGGCGGAATCATCTCGGAGCAGGAATGCGCGCGCAAAAGCCCTGCGCATTTTGCTCGTCGAAGATCACGGTGACACGCGCCGCACGTTATCAAGTCTGCTGCGCCACTTCGGCCACACCATTTCTATCGCCGATTGCGTCCAGGCCGCGCTCGATGCGGTCAAGTCTGAGGAATTCGACGCCGTACTCAGCGACATCGGCCTGCCGGATGGCACCGGCTACGACATCATCGCTCGCGCGAAAAAGAAGCAGTCGCTCAAAGGTGTGGCGCTCACCGGGTTCGGCATGGAAGAAGATGTCCGCCGCAGCCAGGAAGCGGGATTCGATTACCACCTGACGAAACCGATCGATTTCGCCGAGCTGCGCAAAGTACTGGCCGAGCTTTCTGCAAAGAAGACGTAGCGGAATTTAGAGAATTATTTCGTCTTTTTTGCGCGCCGTCGGCTCTGCGCCGATTCTCGACTTTGCTGGCTGTCGCCCGATAGGGAGCAGGTTCTTTTGTAGGCCAACCATTCCTGGTTGGCGGTTTACCTATGGCAACGGGGAATTGTTGGCCGTCACCTGCCGCATACTCCATACGCTAACCTTTGCTCTTGACGCGGATCGGATGGGTCTTCGCGTCGAAAGAAAAGCTTCGGCGCGCACCTTCACGATCGCGCTACTCCTCCCTTGTGGCTGCAATCAATGGCGCCAAGGTCGCGAAGAACCTCGTCACGTACCAGAGATAAACAACGAAACCCGCCGCTTGGGCCGCGCAGAGGTAATAATGAGCCCCGCGGTTTAAGAACAAAACAGGCCTTAAGTAGATGGCGATCAGGCAGGCAAGATTGAACGCGAATAGCGCCGGAATCAGCAGCCTGATGTTTAGCCATTGGTCCGCTGTCGCTGCCCCATACAGGCGTAGCTCCGCATCCGTACACGCTTCGCGGGCGCGAGTTCGCAGCAGACGCAAGTCGTACAGGAAAAGTAACCAGACAACCGCGGCATACGCCGTACTCAGGCCGAACCAGGCCTTCGGGCGGCCGATGCAGGTGAATAACACCGACTCGCCGAGTGTGCAGGCGATGTAGAAGAAGTTGTGCCCGAACTCGAGTGGCCACGCGATTAGCGTCAGCGTGTGGATGATCGAGCGCGACCAAAAGATAAAGATCACGCAGAGTCCGGCCGCCACGTACGCCGTGCTGCGAAGGTCGCGTAACGCAACCACATTCCGGGCATTATCGATCAGAAAGTAGAGCGCGACACCCTGGATAATGCTGGCGAGCGTGAGCTCGATGTTGAGTACTGTTGTGTCGAGTTCCCGGCGGGCAGAAGAACGGCGCACCAGCGCAAACTTAGCCAGGCTCTGCCGCCGGTTCAACGACCGGGAACAAATCGGCACAATCTCCAGCCGAACGGACTCCCTGCTCGTCAGTGGGTCGTTCGCAGCAGCGAATCCGATGCAGAAGATGCCGTAGCGGAAAACCGTGGGTGCAAACTCGTGACGATGTGGAGGAGGCTTGATGCTCCACATGATGCCAGGTGTTGGTTGGTGAGCCGCATCTCCTAACAGAAAGATTCGCCCGCGCCGGAATGAATCTGCCACGCGATGATGCACACGATAAGTCGAGAACCAATTGACCTTCGTCACAGCTATCTTTAAATGCTCGACCGCCTGGTCCTTCACGTCGTCAAACGTCGGCTGACGGTCCTTCTCCTCCTCGATTGGACCAACGAGTCGAATGCGTCCTTTTTTCTTTTAATGGGAAGACCAACGCGAAGTCCGCACCTTCCAGGTCGGCATGCAGTTGATCATCCGTCGCGGGGCCCCTCGCTTCTACATCGGCGACATAAAACCGGCCGCTGTAGGTCCCTCTTGGGAAACCGATTCCCGATATTTCACGCACGCTTGACGAAGCACCATCGCAGCCAAAGAGGAAAGGTGTTGCCACAATCTCTTGCGATCCGTTAGGCAGCTTGAGCCTCGCTTCGACTCCTTTTTCATCCGAACGAAAATCCAGCAACTCTGTTTGCCGCTCTACGCGCACACCTAGCTCGACCAAATGCTTGATTAACAACCTCTCATGCGCGTCCTGCGGGAACACCAGGACAAACGAAAACGGACTCAAGCCTTGTCCTATATCCTCCAGCGAGACGCGGGCGGCGATCCTGCCCCGCACCCACAAGTTGAGATTGCTTATCTTTACCCCACCCGCGACCACCTCCTGGTCGATACCCAACTGTCGATAGAACTCCAGCGTCCGGGCTTGCACCGCTAAGGCCCGCGAAGTCGTCCCAGCCTCCACTGTCTTATCAATGAGGCGGACCGCCACGCCGCATCGTGTCAACCAGAGGGCCAAGACAAGCCCGGTCGGTCCTGCACCGACGATGAGAACAGGTGTTTCGCTCATCCGCGTCGGACGGCACTTTGGATAGCATAGCTTAATCTAACGAGACACAAGATCAGCTACCGCGCCCAACAGCGCGCATGGCTGCAGGTTGAAGGTTGTAGCTACTCTAAGGGGGGGAGCAGAGCGGGGCGCCATTAGCTGCATCGCGGGGTTAGACCTTCTCGGCGAAAGAGGCCCTGGTTTCCGCTACTTGCTCCCGCAAAACAAGCCATGCAATCAAGCCCGATCCAATGTCGATCAAGGCGTGTAGTAAAATCGCCGGCCAGAGCGAGTTCGAAATCGCGAAGACCAACGTCATGACAGCGCCCAGAATCGCAGTCCGCACGATGCCGCTCACGCCTTGGTAGGAATGTCCAAGGGCGAATACAATCATCGCGATCGCTGCAGCTCCCCACCAGCTCGCCCATGGCTGGAGCGCCCAGATAAGGTAGCCGCGGAAGATGAACTCTTCACAGAACCCAGCCGTTAGCGATAAGGCAAAGAACCAGTACAATTCAGTGCGCGTGTGGGGAAGGATAACGACCAGCTTGGCGAATGTCTCACGCAGCTTTTCGCGGGCGCGAGGCTTGCGCGCGACTTGGTAGGCGCCCCGACCTTGAATCCCCACAAAGGCAATGTTCAGGCCAATCGCCACGCAAAATCCCCAGCCGGGCGAGAAAGCGAATCCCAGCGCGCGCCAGGCGCGACCGTTTGCGATCCAGAGCACCGCTCCGCCCGCGACTAACGCCCACATCAACGTCATCCAGATCAACCAATAGCGGAGCCGTGCGGGACCTGGATCGATACCGA
The DNA here is from genome assembly GCA_019244415.1 of Verrucomicrobiota bacterium. Classification (GTDB taxonomy): domain Bacteria; phylum Verrucomicrobiota; class Verrucomicrobiia; order Chthoniobacterales; family UBA10450; genus AV69. The sequence continues at coordinate 86,041 of JAFASN010000006.1, forward strand.
CCCACCGAAGGAAGATGCGCCACAGAACAAATTGATCGAAAAGAAGTGCGAAGGCGACTAATCCTAAATACAGGATATCAGGTGTTGTCATAGCTGGCCTAACAAGACAAAGCTCAGCCGCGACTACCCGAGACGGCTCGCCGCTCACTGAGTATTTTAATCACGAATCGTCACAATTAACAAACCGGGCAGCCGTCGGCTGCAGCACCTGGGTAAGCCTTTAGCACTGCAAGGTGTGAAACTTCCGGATAATAAAAAAGCAGAAAGCTTTCCTTTCATGCAATGTTCTTGAGGCCCCTTTTGTCTGACCTGCTAGTAGCGCCGGTGTTCTTCGGGTTGGAGTTGGGTGAGAAGCTCCCCGGCAGCGGTAGCATAATCGGTAAAGAACTTCGCGACTACATCGAGAGCGTGCGGATAGGCGGCGAAACGTTTGCGCAGTTGCTTAGTCACCGGATCGTAAAAGAAGGTAATGTCCTGGTCGAGATTTGGCACGATGAGTTCATCGCTTAGTTTTTGAAAGTGGTTGATGTCGTTTAGCCCGGCACGCGCAACGCTTTCTAGTTTGCGCAGGGTCACGACTGTCTTTACATCCAGTAACTGGTATCCTCCGGATTCTAGTAGGGCAGCGACGTCGCTAGGGCTATAATCAGTAGTAAACGAGAACGCACCTAAGCGAGGCATCTCGCCAGCATCGAGAGCACGCTTGAATCTCGCTGCCGCGTCGGTCTGCTGGGCGACTTGGGCTCGGGCGGCCTCGATTGATGCCCGCACATCTTGCTCCAAGGCGCCGATGATCTGATCGCGCCGACGAAGCTCTTCACGATGTTGCTGGTAATTGTTTAGCCAGAAAGCCGCATACACACCCACAAAGACCAGAACGAGTTCGGCAATCCAGTGACGAAGTGCACGCATAACGGACAAGGTAAGATCTAACGAGACAAAAGCTCAGCTGCGGCTACCGGATAGCGCCCCTTCGCTGCTCGACGTTATTCTAATCACGTATCCCCAAGTTAACAAGCCGGGTAGCCGTCGCCTGCATCGCCTGGTTAAACGTTCTCACCTGTCGTGGTGGACATGAAACTGGTGTCCATCAGGATCTCTCACGGTAAACTGCCGCATTCCCCACGGCTTCACTGAAAGTGGTTCAACGATCATCGCTCCCGCCATCTGCATCTCTGCAAATGTGCCATCCAGATCCTCCGCATAAATCCAATGACTCTGCGGAGTGATGGGTAGAGACGATAATCGGAAAAAGATAGCCGCGTCTCCGTTGCGTGATACTGCCGCAATTTCAGGAAGAGCCCAGGCCTTATTAAAACCGAGCTTGTCACAGTAATAACTTCTAGCTATCTCCAAGTCACTAACCGGTAATTCTCGTACTAAGTGACCTATCTTAGTCATAGTTATACCTTCCGAATAAGTGTGTACGTCTAACGAGACACAAGCTCAACCGCGGCTGCCGAGACCGAGCTTGCCTGCAAGTGTGACGGTGGAAGTCACGATAAGCAAGGAAACAAACCGGGCAGGTGTTGGCTGCAGCGCCTGGTTAGAACTCTTTCGTGCCATGACGCTCCGCATAATCCTGGAATATACGTCTGACACCGCGCAGAAGAAAGGCAGCAACGATGATACTGACGAGCGTGCCTGCCGCGGCATGTGCGATGAACCATGTGAAAAGCTGGAGCACGACAACGATGACAAGCATGGCAACAACGGCGAAACGACTTTGACGGAAGATGAAGAATGCAAGCACGCCAGAGATAGCTGCGATAATAAGGCTGAACGCAAGAGAAATCGCGGTCAGAAACGGCGTATGCTGAAGATACTGCTGCGAAGCAAACTCATGGCCGAGAACGCCGCCTGTGCTCGGCCGATGGTAGATGAAGTACTGAATAAGGGCTAGGACGCCCGTGAACAGGCTAATAGCGGCATAGACGATTGCCGCATAGCCGGCGTGCTGCACGCTCTTGTCTGAGTAGTCGTAGAGCGACGAACTTTGGTCTTTCGCGTAGTCCATGCGCGGGGCGTTAAGGTCTAACGAGACAAAGCTCAGCCGCGGCTACTTTGGAGCGCGGCTTCGCTGCTCAACGCGTATTCTAATCACGTTTGGTCAAGTTAACAAACCGGGTAGCCGTCGGCTGCAGCGCCTGGTTAGATGTTGCGGTCACCTGCGGTAAACGTCACGCCGATGTCTGACCCGCTGAATCTCGATGACTCCGCTACCACGCAGTAGCTCATAGACAACGCGGTAATCGCCGAGCCGAATGCGATAAGTGTGCTCCGACCCGGTAAGCTTCTCCGAGCCGTGTGGCAGCGGCTCGTGTCCGAGCGTGGCGACGGCGTCGAGAATACGCGTGACCTCCTGCTGGGCGATGCGCCGCAAATCCTTCTTCGTCGACGCGCGCCAGCGGATCTCAAACGATGCCATCTCGCTTGAGCTCCGAAACGAACTGCTCGTGCGGGATGGTCGGCTCGTCGCGACGCTCCGCCGCGACTGCTAAATCGTCCAAATCCTCGAGGAGCTTCTCGTACGCGGAAATCGGCAGCAGCACTGCCGTGCGCTCGCCCTGCTCGTCGGTGAGATACTGGACCGAATCGCTCATCGGCAACACTGTAATCTGAAACGCCGCGCATGTCGAGATGCGAGCAACATCTAACGAGACAAAGCTCAGCCGCGGCTACCTGACAGCGCGACTTCGCTACTCTGAGACTATTCTAATCACGTTTAGGCAAGTTAACAAACCGGGTAGCCGTCGGCTGCAGCGCCTGGTTAGATGACTTGGCGTCGCTCGTCCACAGCGTGCGTGGCAAAAAAGAGCAGGAATGCCGATGACGCGATGCAAAATAGAACGATGAGAACGGCTGGGGGACGCGCGATAGCGGGGTCAGTCGTGAAGCCGTATACGAGCCACAGAACGTGGAACGCGACGACCAAGGGGGACGTGACCAGCCACAGAGTTCGCGCCCAGCGGCAATGCAGCAAAAGCCCAATGCCAGACGCGGCGACGATAAAGCCAAGTGGCAGTATGATGGCAAACGAGCCGAGTAAGGGATGTGAGAATGCCGCCGTGCCAATCGAGTGGACCACTATCGCCGCTAGTGCGCCGCAGATGCAGTAGTAAAGCCCGAGCGCAGTGATGAAGGCTCCAAAGACGATGCGCAGCGTAGTCATCTAACGAGACAAAGCTCAGCCGCGGCTACCTGAGAGCGCGGCTTCGCTGCTTTGGAGGCATTCTAATCACGAAAGTACCAGGAAACAAACCGGGTAGGCGTCGGCTGCAGCGCATGGTTAGATGTAGCGGTCAGCATCACATATTCTTTAACAACGGCTTTTCTCGGCTGTGGATGAGATCAAGCCGGACCGTGGGCGACTCGCCTATCCGTGAGAATGTAACTTCTGTCACAAAGTCAGAATAGCCATTACTGGCGATAGCGCTCCAGTGCCATCGACCGTTCTTCAAGGTAGGGTCGGCAGATGACGCATCAAAAGGACTGCAGCCGAATTTCCATTTGCAATGGGCGTTTGCGATCTCTGCAGCGAACCGGCTCGCTTGGTCGGCGGACAATGCAGGGCGGTCACCCGCATTTGTGGTGCAGGCGAGTGCAACGAACAGAAACGCGGCGAATACTCGCGGCATCGGAACTACATCTAACGAGCTCAAGCTCAGCCGCGGCTACCAGAGAGCGCGGCTTCGCTGCTCACTGAGTACACTACTGAGGAATGGCCAAGTAACAAGCCGGGTAGCCGTCGGCTGCAGCGCCTGGTTAGGTCTTTAGTACGACACGCCTTTCGCTGTGTACGTAATTGATTCGGTCACTACTCGGCTCTTTCCAGGCGAGAACCGCCAACTACGAAATGCCGCGCTTGCCGCCCGGTCAAGGACGTTCTGGCCAGTGCTCTTCACGACGTACACCGAGGTGACGGTGCCGCTCGGTGCAACATGCAACGCGAAAACGCCTGCACCCGTAAGGTGGCGCTGCCTTGCCTCGACTGGGTACTCGGGTCGCGGAACCGAGATGGGAATGTCGTGATGCGCGGGCGGCTCAGCAAACGAGAACCACGGAAGAGCTGCGGACAATACGGCAATTAGCGCGACGCGTATCATAAGACCTAACGAGACAAAGCTCAGCCGCGGCTACCTGGGAGCGCGGCTTCGCTCCTCTGAGCGTATTCTAATCAGGAATGGCCAAGTAACAAACCGGGTAGCCGTCGGCTGCAGCGCCTGGTTAGATGCGCGGCGTCGCAAGTTATGGGACGATTGACAAAGAGAGAGACACTGGGGCGAATGGCTCAAGCGGAAAGTGCGCCTCGGCCAAGAGCTCGCGCTGGCGGGTAGAAGATGTGCGAAAGAGGTAGAACTGATCTTCGAGTGGATCACTCATGACGTGCTGCGTCTCGAAATTGCCCGGCCGATCCGGGTCTCCGCGCTTGCTTTCACCGGCAGATGCAGAAGTCACCTAACGAGACAAGCTCAGCCGCGGCTACTAGAGAGCGCGACTTCGCTGCTCTAAGTGTATTCTAATCAGGAATGGCCAAGTTAACAAACCGGGTAGCCGTCGGCTGTAGCGCCTGGTTAGACCGCGACTTGTTCGAACGAGACGTGTGGAATGTCTTCGATCCTCTCCTGAGCGTGCTCAACCGTAATGCCGCAAATCTTGCCTTCGGCGTCAAGGTCGAGAAGCGTGTTCTCGTCCAGATCGCGTGTCTCTGCCACGTTCCCGCTGCGAAACTCGATGTAAAGCGTGTCAGTGTCTTTGAAGTACTGGATCTTCACGGGTGAAATGATCGATCGAAGAATGCGTTATGCACGGTCTCACCGTCAGGCAGAAGTATAACGCGCAAATAGCGCCCGTCCATCTCTGGAATGGCTGCCCAGCGGCGAATGCGGCCGTCCTGCTGAATCTGCTCACGAGCCGGATCAGCTACAACGCGTTCGATCCATTCGAGGCGGATGAACGCGCGATCCGGCCGCTGCCGGATGTGCTGAAAGTAACGGGTGAACCGCACACCGGGAAAATAGCGCAAGCGTTGCTAACACGAAAGGCGAAGCGGTCTAACGAAACACAAGATTAGCTACCGCGCCCGAGAGCGCGCATGGCTGCAAGTTGAAGGTTATAGCTACTCATAAGCGGGGGAACAGAACGGGGCGCGGTTAGCTGCATCGCCTGGTTAGATGGTTCGCGTGGCTGCACAATCAGCGTGAATGTAGGCCTGCTAAGACTGCTAGCAAAATGCCAGAAACCGCAGCAACGCCGATGGAAACAGCGCCCACACGAATGACGCGCCGCTGCCAACGCTGAATCTGCGAAAGCACTGGTGGGAAAGCGCCTCGATCGCGGAGCTCGCGTAACTCCGCGAAAGCGCCAAATGGATCGAATGACTCGCTGCCGCGATAAACGTCGTATCCAAACTCGATGATGGTGGCGAAGCCGGCGAGCCAAGCTAAGACAAACGTAGCGAGCGCCAAAGCGAGGACTGTCTTCAGCAGGAACGCTACGACTGCGTCTACCATCTAACGAGCTCAAGCTCAGCCGCGGCTACCTGAGAGCGCGGCTTCGCTGCTCTGGAACCATTCTAATCACGAAAGTACGAGGAAACAAACCGGGTAGCCGTCGGCTGCAGCGCCTGGTTAGGTCTTTGGTGGCCACTCGAACCCATCTGGAATAAACTCTAATGAGGCGTTACGAGGCAAGCCGTAAAGCTCCACGATAATGCTGGTGCCGAGCTGCTCAATGCCAGCTCCCTCAGCTCTGAGGTAGTGCACATTGTTCATGACGTGCTCTGACATGGGCTGACCAAGCTCTGCCGCGAAGGCAGAAACCTTTTCTCGGTCAGCGATGTTGGAGGGACTCAGCAGCACCCAGTCTAGGCCAACTGTGCCGTGCTCCACTGAATACTGCAGGTTGATGGGATCTGCTTCCGGTGAAAGCGGCGATCTGAACATGGACACCGCGAAGGAGTGGTCTTTTGCAGTGGCAAGGCGGGAAAGGATCGCGGGAATGTCGCTGACAGTTACGAAGCGTCGAGGTACTACGCGGCTGCGCAGAAACAGCACGACGGCGACAACTGCTGCGATGACGACGGCGGTAACGAGTAGTGCTCTCAAGACCTAACGAGCTCAAGCTCAGCCGCGGCTACCGGAGAGCGCGGCTTCGCTGCTCTAAACGTATTCTAATCAGGAATGGCCAAGTTAACAGGCCGGGTAGCCGTCGGCTGCAGCGCTTGGTTAGACCTTTTATGGCGCCTCACGAGAGAGCTTCCGAACAGCCTCTTTGGTATCGAACATGTCAAACTCGATCAGATACTCGTGCGCCCACAGCCGATCGGAAGCGCGCGTGGACTTCTCGTACTCGTGGAGAAGCTTGGCTGCTTCGGCTCGTGGGAGCAGGTCAATAAGCGGCACGAAAATGAGGCCCGTCTCGCTCTCAATCGGCCAAGCGCGTCCTCGAAGAAGGACAGCGTGGATGATGCCGGCACCGGCTCGATCTGCCACTCGCTTAGACTTGCGCCAGAATCGCTCATCGCTGAAGCAGGCGGTGGCGTAGCAGAGTTGTTGGAGATGCTCGGCTTCGTAACGTGCCATGTCGCGCCCCGGCGGCATAGCAGGTTGTCCCAATGCGGCTGTCGATATAAATGCGACGCGCGCAATGATAAGCGGCTTCAAGGTCTAACGAGCTCAAGCTCAGCCGCGGCTACCTACCTCGCTGCTCACTGCGTTTTGTAATCAGGAAGAGCCAAGTTAACAAGCCGGGTAGCCGTCGGCTGCAGCGCCTGGTTAGATGCTTCACCGTGCCTCCACAAAGTCTTGCACTGAAACACCTGCTTGCCGAAGAGCACCCGCAAGCGTGCCGACCTTAAGCTCACGATGCGCTGGAATAACGCATCCTGCTGCACCACGCCGAAGCACAATGTGACTACCGCGCTGGCGAACCACCCTGAAGCCAAGTCGCTCAAGCCGACGCACTGCTTCAGCGCTGGAAACGCACGGGAGCTTAGGCACGACCGCCTGCTACCTCGAAGGTCGTGACCAACGGCTGACCGGCTGGCTGCAACGGGAACTCCTCGAGATACAGTTCCGTCGCCTCGCGCAGGTTGGCGATGGCTTCCGGCACGCTTTCGCCTTGCGTGGTTGAACCGGTCTCCGGGTTCAGCGCGACGTAGCCGCCTTCTTCGGCGGGAATGAGTACGGCTGTCAGCAACATCCAGTAATGTCGCTGTTTTCACGCCTCGGGTCAACAACGCCCTGACGCGCTCAGCATCTAACGAGCTCAAGCTCAGCCGCGGCTACCTGAGAGCGCGATTTCGCTGCTTAGTCCTATTGTAATCACGAAAGTACCAGGAAACAAGCCGGGTAGCCGTCGGCTGCAGCGCCTGGTTAGGCCTAATCACTTGCTCTGCTCGACAACTCCTGAACGCCGAGTCCGAGCGGGTCCTCCTGGCCGGCGACTGGCGCAAAACGGCCGTCGGACTCGTGCACCAGGAACAACAAATACCGCGGATGCTCAGCCGGATCGAAGAAGGCGAAAGCCGGCGCATCGATCAAAGGAATATTCGGGTCGGACATGCGATAATGGTGCAGAGTGAAATGCGCGCGTCGGCGACCTTTGAGTACGAGCAGCGTGCGAAACTCTGTAGCGACTCCGACTACCGGCTGACCGAGAATGACGCTCCGCTCCGGGGTATCGCGCGTGCGTACGATCGGCTGCGCAATGATGACAAGCTCTGCCGCAGCGAACAGCTGCCGATACGACCACGTCTGCATCAAGCGGCCTGACGCGGGATATGTGCATGCCGTCAGTATCGCGACAATCGCAATGATCGAACGACGCTGCATAGGTCTAACGAGGCAAAGCTCAGCCGCGGCTACCTGAGAGCGTGGCTTCGCTGCTCAGCGAGTACTCTAATCATGTTTGGCCAAGTTAACAAACCGGGTAGCCGTCGGCTGCAGCGCCTGGTTAGGTCTTGGGGGCGTGAGTATGAAAATCACATCTGCAGCGAAAACGCCGTTCTCGAGAGCTTCGGCCGGCGGCTTAAGCCCATTCGCCCGTCGAACGCATTCGAGCGCGAACTTGGCGGCGCGCTTACCTGACGTGTTAGAAACGATCTTTACCTGCTCGACGTTGCCTGTGGCAGAGACCAAGAACTTAATGTGAGTCGTGCCGGGGTGCGCCCCTTTGCAGCGCGTTTCGACTTGTGCGAACCACGCATGCCCAATACGATTCCACAGCGCCTTAGCGAAAGCTTTGGTCGCAGGAGTTGCTTGCGGCGTAGTCGCAGTAGCGAGCGTTGCGAAGAAACTCACGAGCACAAATAAGCTTATGCGCTTCATAAGACCTAACGAGACGAAGCTCAGCCGCGGCTACCTGAGAGCGCGGCTTCGCTGCTCTGAAAGTATTTTAATCACGAAAGTACCAGGAAACAAACCGGGTAACCGTCGGCTGCAGCGCCTGGTTAGACCTTCGGTAGCTTGTCCCAAAGCTGTCCCAACTCAAAGCGCAGGAGCACGGGATCTTCGGGTGCTTCCAAGCCATGCTCAAATGTGTTGCCGATCAGGATGACTGTGTGTGGAGGCTGGAAAAACATGTCTGCGCTGACAAATGGTGTCTTTTCTGGCTCCTCCAGCGCGCGAAGCTCACGCGCCTTCAGCGAAAAGACGTAAACATGATAATGCCACGGCTGGTGCCCGGCGCCGTTGAGAGCGGTGATAACAAGGAAATTGCTGTCGTGCGTCCATTCGGCGTTGCATGCGACATCACGGCTTAGCTCATGTTCGAACAACGTGTTGTGCTCGCGATCCTTGATCGCGAGCATTGTGCCTTCGGACTTTGTGTCGTGGAACGTGGTTTTCGTGAAGATCGCATTGAGTCGGCCGTCGCGAGTGCTTACGGGGTAGTCGAATGGCCGCTCGGCGGCGGCGCTACAAGCGATAATCACCACGAGTGCGGCTACGCGCATGAGGTCTAACGAGACACAAGATCAGCTACCGCTGGCGAGAGCGAGCGTCGCAGCGGGTTGCCGTTGCAGTTGCGGCGGATGTGGAACACACAGCGGCCAGCGGTTAGCTGCATCGCCTGGTTAGGCGTTAACGTCGGTTTGCGTAGAGGCGTGGCACGTGAACGCTGCACAATGCGCATACTAGCTACGGCAAGCTGACCAACACCAGGAAAAAATCACTGAAAGCGTGGCCGCTAATCCTAGGGGCGCCCACATCGAGCTCCCGCGTCGTGCGGCAGCACTGACGAGTGGCGGCTCGGCAGCAGAATCGGCGCACGAGCAATTTCGTGAAGCAAGGCATCACCAACGTTGCTCGCGAGCGGCTATAAGCGCCCAACGAGACAAAGCTCAGCCGCGGCTACCTGAGAGCGCGGCTTCGCTGCTCTGAGCGTATTCTAATCACGTTTGGCCAAGTTAACAAACCGGGTAGCCGTCGGCTGCAGCGCCTGGTTAGGTCTCATTCGGCTCGGCTAGTAGGTAATGATCGTTCTTTCTGCAGTAGCTTCGATCGGTGAATTTTCATCGGTGCGCCAGGTGCCCCTGCGTCGCATAGCGTAGAACGTGCTGCCTGTTGAGTCGGACTCGCTACAGCAACGCTCGTCCACGTGCACGCGATCACGCCCAATAGCCTCAAGCTTAATCGTGGTGCGGCCAATATGAGGTGTGCTCGCGGCCAAACGCTTGATCTGGCCTACGTCCTCAGCAGACAAGGCGGTCGCGTAAGGCCCGACCAGCTCTATGTGAGTACTGCAGGCGCTCAGCAGAAACGCCAAAACGAGCTGCGGTCGCATAGACCTAACGGCTCAAGCTCAGCCGCGGCTACCTGAGAGCGCGGCTTCGCTGCTTATTAAGCATTTTAATCACGAAATTACCAGGAAACAAACCGGGTAGCCGTCGGCTGCAGCGCCTGGTTAGGCCTTTCGCGTGCGAACATACTCCTCGATCTTCTTCAGTACGAGCTGACGTAACTCAACGGGCAAGTCGAGGGCGCGACGCTGAAACTCGGCGACAACGGTCTCGGCGGGAAATGCACCATCGGGAATGAGAATGGGCGTCGCATTCCCCCATGCGCTGTGCTCGCCGTCATCGACTTGCATGTGCGAGAAACCCCGGCCCGAACGCCACGTCAAGGCGCGCTCCCACCGCGGCTTACCATAGCAAAGCTGGAAACCGTGAATCACGCCGCTGGGTAGATGCCACACGATGAGATCGAAGTAGTCGTCGCTCAGCCATGTGCGGTCGTAATCGCCCGGCACGGCTTTCTTGGGCACGCGCTCTAGCATGCTGGTGAAGGCCTAACGAACTCAAGCTCAGCCGCGGCTACCTGGGAGCGCGGCTTCGCTGCTCTTGAAGCATTTTAATCACGAAAGTACCAGGAAACAAACCGGGTAGCCGTCGGCTGGAGCGCTTCGTTAGGTGCCGGCGCTCCCAAAGTACGACCGGCGTCCCACCTCCTGCTTCTTCGGTCTCCTCGGCGCGTTCGCGGCGGAACTTCTGCAGCGGTGGGCGTACGCTGGCCACGAACGTCTCCTGCGCGTGAACTGGTGATTGAGAGTCAATACTCACGGCGCGTTCTCTCCCAATGGGCACGCTTTCGCCGCGGAACGCTCACGAACTAGAGGGAATGTCAACCGCGCTTTGCTGGCGCGTCGCGCGTACTCTGCGCGTCCTCTCACCTGAGAAGGCGTGACTGCTCAAAAGTACAGCCTAAGTACGAGAGGGCATAGCCTCACCACGTAGTACCACGAAGCGCTTCGCTTGAGCGGCAGATGCAGAAGTCATCTAACGAGACAAAGCTCAGCCGCGGCTACCCGAGAGCGCGACTTCGCTGCGCTGGAAGCATTCTAATCACGAAAGTACAAGGAAACAAACCGGGTAGCCGTCGGCTGCAGCGCCTGGTTAGATGGTGAACGTTGCTGCACGCAAGGCGGCGCACAATGGATTACATCGGTGCGATGGCGAACGAAATAGCAAGAACGACAACAGCGATGCCAAAGACGAGGTACAACCAAGCTACAAGGTAGTAGCGGGCGCGAAGGAGACGTGCCGCAGCTGCTGCCAAAAGTGCTCCGAATATGCTGAGAATGATCCACGTGCGTTGTGAGCCGACAGTCACGATGCCGATGAGTGCTGCGTATGGGCCAAGTAGTGTAAGAAGATCGGCGGGAAAGTGACCCGATTTTGTTGTCCTCTCGCTCACGGCACAACCATCTAACGAGACAAAGCTCAGCCGTGGCGAGAGGGAGCGCGGCCTCGCTGCTCTTGAACCATGTTAATCAGGAGTGGCCAAGTTAACAAACCGTCTCGCCATCGGCTGCAGCGCTTGGTTAGGTGCTCGTGTGCCATTCCCTTGTCGTGCGGCGCTACGCTTGCGCAAAGCGCGTCGGCTGCGGCCATTCCTGCTTCATAGTTCAGTTGAAACGTTGCCGGTCGTGTCTGCTCCTGCAAAGCTCGGTTGAGTGAGCGGTGTCGCATGTGGCAGTCGAATGCGTGTTAGTGCTCGAAGCGTGTCATGCGGCAGCGTCACAATGGCCATTCCTGCAATGGCGACGAGTAGCATAGTATGCGAGCGCTTCATGTCACCTAACGAGCTCAAGCTCACTCGCGGCGAGCGGGAGCGAGGGAACTAAAACAGTATGAAGAAACAAACTACCAAAGCGGTGGGAAACAAACCGGCTCGCCGTCGAGTGCAGCGCCTGGTTAGGTCTTTGCGCCCGCACGAAGAAGAAGTGCTGAACTACCTGCAATGGTTTGCCGAGAACCGTCCGCAGAAGTGGGTTCGACCGATGGATGTCGGCGGCTCCGATGGGTCTCACCATAGCGGCACGCTGGCAAAGCTGGTCAAGCTTGGATATGCCGAATCCCGTCGGCGCTGTGCGTCGATAGTCGGTGCGCTCGGCTCGAATCGGGCTGGAAAAGAGTATCGCGCGCTCAATAGACCTAACGAGCTCAAGCTCAGCCGCGGCTACCTGAGAGCGCGACTTCGCTGGTGTGAGAGTACTTTAATCACGAAAGTACGAGGAAACAAACCGGGTAGCCGTCGGCTGCAGCGCCTGGTTAGGTGTAAGGGTGGCGAAGGAACGAGCGGCTTTCGCCGTGTACTTGCTTCTTCTGTCTGCCTGAGGACATGGCGTGCGGGACTTCTGCATCGGTGGGCGAACGCTGGCAACGAACGTCTCTGCGCGTGAACTGGTGATTGCGTCAGTACTCAGGGCGGTTCTCTCTCGATGGCCACGCTTTCGCTGGGCAACGCTTACGAGCCAGAGGCCATGTCAAGGACGCTTTGCTGGCGTCTGGAGCGTACTCTGCGCGTCCTCTCTGCGGAGCCAAGGCGTGACTGCTCAAAGTACGACCTAAGTACGAGGCGGTGTAGCCTCATCACGTAAAACGAGGAACCGCTTGCTTTCACCGGCAGATGCAGAAGTCACCTAACGAGA
>JAFASN010000032.1 GCA_019244415.1 Verrucomicrobiota bacterium
GCGCAACAATACCCATGCGGTTTTTGTGCCGCCACCTTCGACCCCAAGTACGGTACTCATCCTACAGAGCGTGAGACGTTGTTGGTTCGTTTCTCATTCGTATGCTCACGGAATGACAGAAGCGGAAGCCGGCGCTCGCATGGCTAACTTGCGGCGCGACATCACCGAGCACAACCGCCGCTACTACGAAGAGGCGGCGCCCACCATCAGCGACCGCGATTACGACCATCTCTACCGCGAGCTCGTTGAGCTGGAGAAAAGCTTTCCACACCTCGCGAGCGATGATTCGCCCACGCGCCGCGTCGGCGGCACTCCGCTGAAACAATTCGGCACCGTGACGCATCGCGTGCCGATGCTCAGCCTCGATAACACGTACTCAATCGATGAGCTGCTCGAGTTCTACGCGCGCATCTCGCGGCTGCTGCCCGGCGAAAAAGTGCCGGTCGTAATCGAGCCCAAGGTCGATGGTGTGGCCGTGTCGCTCTTGTACGAAAATGGTGCGCTGAGCTACGCCGCTACGCGCGGAGACGGAAATACCGGCGACGACATTACCCAAAACGTGCTCACCATTCGTTCCGTGCCTCGGCGGCTCAAAGGAAGCCATGCGCCCGCGATCTTCGAAGTACGCGGCGAGGTTTACATGGACAAAAATGGATTCACCAAACTCAACGCCGATCGCGCCGAGCAAGGACTCGCCCAGTTCGCAAATCCCAGGAACGCCGCCGCGGGTTCACTTAAGCAGCTCGATCCGGCGATGGCTGCCCGGCGGCCGCTCGGGATTATCTTGTATGGCACCGGCGCGCTGGATGGCGTCACGCTGGAACGCCACTCAGATTTGTTCGCGCTCCTGGAAAAATTCGGCCTGCCACACACTGAGCGCTACTGGACAGCCGATTCGCCCGATACGCTGATTGCAGCGATTCGCGAGCTCGATCGCGTCCGTCTCCGTTTTGCTTACCAGACAGACGGCGCCGTGGTGAAAGTGGATTCCGTCGCGCAGCGCGAGCGGCTCGGGTTTACCTCGAAAGCGCCGCGATGGGCCATCGCGTTTAAGTACGAAGCGGAACGCGTTCAAACCACGCTGCACGACATTCTCGTGCAGGTCGGGCGAACCGGCGTACTCACGCCGGTGGCTGTACTCGAGCCGGTCTTCGTGAGCGGCTCAACCGTGAGCCGCGCGACCTTGCACAACGAGGAGGAAATCGCGCGCAAGGATATTCGCATCGGCGACACGGTCGTGATCGAGAAGGCCGGCGAAGTCATCCCCGCAGTCGTTAGCGTACTAACGAATGGGCGCACCGGCGCGGAGAAACCGTTTCGCATGCCCGAGAAATGTCCCGAGTGCGGCAGCCGCGTCATTAAAGATGCCGAGCAGGTCGCGGTGCGCTGCGTCAACGTGCAATGCCCGGCGCAGATGCGGCGGCGCATCGAGCATTTCGCGTCGCGCGGCGCCATGGAGATTGATGGCCTCGGTGAAAAAATGGTGACGCAGCTCGTGAACGCCGGGCTGGTGCACGACGTCAGCGACGTTTACCAGCTCGATGCGACCAGGCTGGCGCGCATCGAGCGCATGGGCGAGAAAAGCATCCGCAATTTGCTCAACGGGATCGAGCAATCGAAAACGCGTCCGCTTTGGCGTCTGATCTTCGCGCTCGGAATTTTGCACGTCGGCGAAACGTCCTCGCGCGAACTGGCGAACCATTTCGGGAGCATTGACGCGCTGATGAATGCCAGCGGTGACGAATTGCAGCGCATCCCGGATGTGGGCGAAGTTGTCGGGGCGAGCATTCATCAGTTTTTTCAGGAACCGCGCAACCGCCAGCTGATTCAACGGCTTGAGGCGTTCGGCGTGAAGCCGACGGTCGAACCGACGGCGCAAAAACAGTCAGGAATCGCAGGAACCACATGGGTCATCACCGGCACCCTGAGTGAGCCGCGCGATCACATCGCCGAGCTGATCATCGCCCGTGGCGGAAAAGTCACCGGCAGCATCAGCAAAAAGACGACGTACTTACTCGCAGGAGCAGAAGCAGGCAGCAAACTCGAGAAAGCAAGGAAGCTGGGCGTGAAAATCATTTCGGAAGAAGAATTTCGCGCTCTGCTCGAATAGTCCGCGACAAGTCACCGCAGCATTTCAGCTTTTCAGCATCTCAGCTTTTCAGTATTTCTCTCTGCGTGCGCCTCGCTGCCGAGCTTTGCATCATCGGTCTGCTTGTCTGGCTCGGCTGGGATAAATCGTTCCACGCCTGGAGCGATCAATGGCGCGGGATCAAGCCCGCATCGCCTGCACCTGCGCAGGTAAATGCCACGGCGCCGTCAGTTCCCCGGCAGCCATTTCTGCCTGCGTATCGTCGCATGTTGAGTAGCGCCACTCCTTCCGGGCAATGGATGTGGGACCCGGCGCATCGCAGCGCGCTCGATGCTCCTGCAACGAAAGCCGGGCAAGCTCCCGGGCCGACCTCCGCCCCGGACGCAGCTTACTGGATCGATGGTCGCGGCGTGCGCCATCCGATCAACGGCAGCGCGCCTTCGCCCTAAGTTCCGCCCGCTAATTAACCCACTTCCCGCCTTCGGAAGTGAGAATGGGCAGCTCTTCGCTCATGTACTGCGTTTTGCCGAGCGCGCCCCACATGCGCGTGCCGGTCGCTCTGCGCCAGTACGCACTCATCTCTTCGCCGGTATGGCAGCCCCAGCTTTTCACGAAAGCGCTTTTCGCGAACACGTTCCTGTTTATTTGCCCGAACTCTTTCTCGTGCAGCCACGCCTTAGCCGAGCTGTCGATCACGTTACTGTAATCGAACATGAAACAGGCGCGGTTGGAGTGGCCGAAGTACTCAAACCCCGCCACCTTCAGCCGATCGCGCGGCTGGCCGTTATTCAGGTAATCAATGACGTCGCCGCCTTTGTTGAAATAGACCAGGTGCAGGTTGTACTTGTCGCGCACGGAGTTGATGAGAGCGATAAGGTCCATGCCGTCCTGTTTACTGCGGGCCATGTAAGCCGGCTTGTACACAAGCCAGGTGATGAGCGCATCCGGACCGAGCTGGGCGCGTAGCTGTTCGGTGCGCAGCCGCGCCGCGTGCACGAAATTCGCCCACCAATGATCGTGCGGCTCCGCTTTGTACTGCTCCCACTGGTGCATCGAAACGCCGCCGACCAGAAGAATCCATTCCCCCTGCGGCGCAGCCGCGGCGCGCAATTGGCTGCCGTACGCGATCGCGATGAGCGCGAGCAAAACCTGAACCCGTTTTACCATATCCCGAGCAGCAGCACTATTTATGCTGAAGGCGGTTCTGCGCAACCTTTGCCGCACCTGGCCACAAATATTGCGCGACGGGCACGAATAAGCGGTGTTATTTTAAGTAGTGACGGCGACGACCAGATTACCGCTGCTTCCCGCGAATGTACTCAGCGCGCTCCAGCGCTGCTGGCGGCGTGCAACCAACGCCGGAGTGATCTTTGGTCTGGCGGTGTTTTTGTCCGGGCAAGCGCGAGGAGCGATCGGCGACCTCTACGAAGCGGATTACGGCAGCGGTGCCGTTTACCGGTTCGATGCCACCGGTGCGCGCAGCACGTTCGTGAGCGGATTGCTGCATCCTTCCGGGTTGGCGTTCGACTGGCAGGGCAATCTGTTCGTCGCTGATGCCGGCGGGAATGCGATCTACAAGGTCGCGCCTAACGGCACGAAGACCCTGTTTGCGAGTGGGCTCAATAATCCGTTTGGCCTTGTTTTCGACTCTAACGGGAATCTTTTCGAGTCTGATAACGGCACAGGACGGATACTGAAATTTACGCCCACTGGCACGGCGAGCGTCTTTGCCGCGGGTCTCAACGGGCCAGCTGGTCTCGGCATCGACGTCACAGACAAAATCTATGAGGCGGACTTCAATAGCGGCACGGTGTTCGCGTTCAGCCCCACCGGCGCCAAGACGACGCTCGCGACGGGTTTGAGCTCTCCTGATGGACTCTTCTCGAATGGCGCCGGCGACCTGCTTACCGGTAACCCCGGCAACGGGGAGGTGATTGCGATCAATCCCGCTGGTACTCAGACCCTCTTCGCCGGCGGGTTCGTGCAGCCCACAGGCGTGACGGTGGACCTGAACGGGAACACTTTTATTTCCGATAACAATCGCGGCACGCTCACCCGGATCACACCGAGCGGAGTACGGGCGACTTTTGCCACCGGCCTCATCAATCCGCAATACCTGGCGATCGAGCATCCTACCGGCCAGCTGGAGAATATCTCTACTCGTGCCTTTGTCGGCACAGGCGAGCAGGTACTCATCGGCGGGTTCATCATTTCGGGGACAGCGCCGAAACAGGTACTCATCCGCGGGCTTGGGCCAACACTGGCTCATTTCGGAGTCAGCAACGTGCTGTCTGACCCCACGCTGACACTGCATAACAGCGCCGGCGGCATCGTCGCTTTCAATAACGACTGGCAGTCTGCACCGAACGCAGGCCAGATTCCGCCAGCTTACCGGCCTCCTGATCCGCGCGAATCCGCGATTCTCATAACGCTGCCGCCCGGCAGCTATACCGCCATAGAAGCGGGCAACGGCGGCACCACCGGAGCGGGATTGGTAGAAGTGTATGACATGAATCTCGCCTCCTTGTCGCAGCTTAGTAACATCTCCTCGCGCGGCCTGGTTCAATCCAGTAATCAGCCGATGATCGGCGGCTTCGTGGCCACAGCCGGCAATGGCAGCAGCATGATCCTGGTGCGCGCGCTCGGTCCCACGCTGTCCCACTACGGCGTTACCGGCACTCTTCCCAGCCCGGTCGTGCGCCTGGCAAATGCCAATGGTCAAACCGTCGCCTTCAATGCCGGCTGGAAAACAACGCAGGAGGCCGCGATTCAGGCGACAGGAATTGCGCCGCCCAGCGATCTCGAGTCAGCCATTCTCATTACCGTGACCAACGCACCATACACCGCCGTGGTCACTGACAGGAATGGCGCGAGCGGAATCGCGCTCGTCGAAGTGTACCACTTGAGGTGATTGCTGATTAGCGAATGCTGATCGCTCTTCTAATCAATCTCCTCCTCTAGCAATCGGTTTCGCCGCACACCAAATCTTGCCAAGTTTGCCTGCGGCGAATTAGCCGCACACAATTTCCATCCACCAGCGCTTCTGCCGGCAACAGGCGCGAGTTGTAGTTCGATGCCATCGTGAAGCCGTAGGCGCCCGTACTCATGACGGCCAATAGATCGCCCGCCGCCACGGGGGGCATTTCGCGGTCCCGCGCCAGGAAATCGCCGCTCTCACATACCGGGCCCACGATATCAATTTCGCTCCGCTGCTCTGTACTCGGCTGCTCCACCGGCACGATCTCGTGGTAACTGCCGTACAAGGCCGGCCGGATCAGGTCGTTCATTCCAGCATCAACCACCGCGAAGCGTTTTCGCCCGCTCTCTTTCAGGTAAAGGACACGCGTCAACAGGACGCCTGCGTTGCCGACCAGCAACCGGCCGGGCTCGAGTAGGATTCGCAGCCCTAGTCCGCGCAGTTCAGGCAAAATAGCGTCCGCATATTCCTGAATCGAAAGCTGGTGTCCCTCAGCCCACCAGGCGCGCTCGCCGCTGGCGATGCTGCGCTCGTAGACGATGCCGAGGCCGCCGCCGATGCTGAGAAATTCAATGCCGTATTTCTCCTTCAACTCACGCGCGAGCGGCGTGACTTTGCGGATTGCTTCGGCGAACGGCGCGGCCGCGGTGATTTGCGAGCCGATGTGCATCTGCACCCCGCGAAGGTCGATGTGGCGCATTTGAGCCGCGCGCGCGTAGAGACGAGGTGCATCCGCCAGGGTGATGCCGAACTTGTTTTCCTCCGAGCCGGTGGAGACGTACTCATGCGTGTGCGCTTGCACGTCCGGGTTAATGCGCAGCGCTACCGGCGCGCGGATGTTTTTCGCGTCGGCGATTTCCTCGATGCGCTCGAGCTCGCCTTCGCTTTCGACGTTTAAACAATAAACGCGCTGCTCGAGCGCATAACCCATTTCCTCCGGCGTTTTCCCCACACCTGCGAAGGTGCACCTGCCGGGATCGCCGCCGGCGCGGAGTACGCGGAACAATTCACCACCTGAGACAATGTCGAATCCTGCGCCGGCATTACTGAGCAGTTTGAGAATGGCGCCGTTCGAATTCGCCTTCACAGCATAGGAAATGAGATGGTCGATCTCGTGCAACGCTCGATCGAGCCGGTGATAGTGATCGAGAATAGTCGCGGCGCTGTAGAGATAAAGCGGGGTCCCGAATTCTTCCGCCGCTTGCGCGAGACGCACCTCTTCGCAGAACAGCTCACCATCGCGGTAATGAAATGAGTGCATTACACTGAATGGTACTTCATCGGCGGTGACGCGCAGCCTGCTCCGCATCGCTGGACACCAGTGCGGCCTTGCATTACCAATCGGCGGAATGCTGGCGTTGTCGCGTGTTTACTTCATCATCTTCGGGTTACTCACCATCGCTGGCGGCGTGATTGGCTACCTGAAGGCGAGGAGCATTCCTTCGATTACCGCGGGCTCGATCGCCGGCGTGTTGCTGTTGATCACTGCATTCCTGCTGCCGGAACATCGCACGTCCGCGCTGATGGTCGCGCTCCTCCTTTCCTTGCTGTTGCTGGTGCAGTTCGCGCCGAAATTTTTCCGCACCGGCAAAGTGATGCCCGCAGGAGTGATGTCGCTGCTCAGTTTGCTCGGAATCATCGTGGCGATCGCGGCCTGGCTCAAAGGATAGCGGTGGCAAGGCTGCGCCTGAACACGCTGCGCTGGCTGGCGCTGCTGCTGTTTCTTGCATTGTTCGCCGGCATCGTGTTGCGCTGGATTTCGCTCGAACGCTGGCATTGGCAGGTGATGCATTCGGTCGAGCCACCAATCTCCGCCGCTTCGCCTTCCGCCACTCCCAAGCCATCGCGGCCGCCGGTCATCAGCGGCAAACTCGATCTTCCACGTCTCTTCAACGGCATCACCTTGCACACGGACGTGGATACGCCGCCCGGCCGGGCCGCGTCCGAGGAGCGCGTCGATCCGCTGAGTTATCTTCTCGATTTGAAACTGCACGCGCCGCTGCCGGCGCCAAACCGCTCGATGGAAGAGCTGGCGAAAGTAAGCCCGCAGCTTAGTACTCTGCTGCCCGGCCTGGCGACGATGATCACGCCGCAAAGCGTTTCGCCGTACTTCGGGCAGCTTTACCAGACGAAAGTACGCCAGTTGCGCGACAATCTCATGCGGCTCGATCAGCTCCTCTCGCGACACAATTTCTACGATTGCCAAACCGTCCTCTCGCTGCGGAACCCGCAAACGAACCGTCGCGCACTGCTCCTCCAGGCGGACATGGACGTGGATGCCGATGGCTCCGATGGCGACCGTGTTCCTGCTGGCAACGGCTTTTCTCCAAACTTTCAGCCGTTCACGAGCTTTCGCTGGGCGAAAAAGTCAGACCTGCCAAATCCTTATCTCGCGCCGGCTGAAGAGAAGTTGCAACGGCTCGAAGCTGAGTTGAAGACAGTACCGGCTGAGCGAAAAAGCGAGCTCAAACGCAGCATCGCCGAAGTACGAGATGAAATCGGCGCGCTCAAAAAGTACAGCTATCTCATCGGCGCTTACGATCCGTTCATCGTCATGCCGGGCAGTTTCACCAAAGGCAGCGACGCTCTTCGCGTAGGCGATTACGCGATCGTCGTCGCAGGCAACACCATTTACCCGGCGATCGTCGGCGACATCGGCCCGAATGACAAAGTCGGCGAGGCATCGCTGCGCATCGCCCGGCAGATAAACGCGCTCTCGAATCCAAACAATCGGCCGATCAGCGAGCTTAAGGCGACTTACATCGTCTTCAACAACACCGCTGACCCATCATTCGGGCCGCCCGACCTGGAGAAATTGCAGGCGCGTTGTGAAGCACTCGTCCATGAAATAGGCGGCGCGTCTGTTCCGCTGCATCACTGGGAAAACACCGTGCCACCATTGCCGACTCCGACACCGACTCCGACTCCCACCCCAACTCCGACGTCCACACCCACGCCAGTTTCAAGCCAAACACCTTCACCTTCACCTTCGCCGAGTGCCACGTTCGCGTTTCCAACGTCAACACCGTCGCCCTGAAAGCTGGTGCGAGCCTCGGGCGTGCGAAAAACAGTACGCTCGCAAGTCGCTACTCTGGCAGCACGAACGTCTCGCCGATTTCGCGCAGCGCGATCCGCTCCGGCTCGTGCGCCAGCGCACGCGTGAAACGCTCGATCGGTTCCCGGAACGGCTCCGCGCTCAACCGGAACGTTTGATGATGCACAGGCATGATAAAACGCGCGGCCGCTGCATCGGCCATCGCGACCGCCTGCTCCGGTGTCGCGTGCGAGCGAATCCACGGGTCATACGCACCGATGCTCATAATTGCGAGATCGTACCGTTTGCCGTCGCGCAATTGCGCGAAAGCATTCGTCATCGCCGTATCTCCACTGTAAATGATGCGACGATCGCCGCGGGAAATAACGTAGCCGTTGAAGCGCCGATGCTCATCGCGCTGCACACGCGCGCCCCAATGCTGCCCTCGAAAGGCGCGCACCTCCACCTCCAGTCCGCAGGGGCGCAAGTGCGTGGATTCACCCCAGCTTAGCTCGATCACTTCAGCGAAGCGCATTCCGCGGAACAGATCGCGCGTGTGCTGCGCGGTAATGACTCGCGACTTCGAATCGAACATCATGAGAGTACGCCGATCGAGATGGTCGAAATGAGCGTGGGAAATGAGTACCAAATCGATGGGCGGCAATTCAGCGAAGTTAAGCGCCGTCATTGTAAGACGTTTTGGGCCGACAGTGATGAACGGCAGCCGAATACCGATGCGCGGAAACAGTACCGGGTCCGTGATTAGCCGGAGGCCGAAGAAATTGATGAGTACAGTCGAATGCCCGAGCCAGGCTGCTGTGAGGCGGTCGTCAGGCCACTGGCGGGGCTGCGGTTTTGCATAAGCCGGCTGCAGCGGCCGGCGGCTCTCGACTATCCACTCGCGCCATAGATGCGCCAGCCACCTGCGCCGAAAGACGCGCCGCCGCTCGCCTTGCCGTTCCGCCTGCATCGCAAATGATAGCCGCGAAGCGACTTGTCAGCATTCGCGGTCAACGGCACTCTGTCGTCATGGCACCGACATTTCTGGTTGAGCCCGCCACGCAGCTCGCTGTATTTCTCAGTAACCGCCCCGGCGCTCTCGCGCGTGTGTGCCGGGAGCTCGCTCAAGCCGAGATTAACATTCACGCGCTCGCGATTTCCGATACGGCTGATCATTCGGTCGTGCGCATGGTCGTGAGCGACCCGACCAAGGCGCTCATGCTGCTGGGCGAACACGGCGTACTCGCGCTGGAAGCGGATGTGCTCGTGATCGAGACCAAGAACGAGCCCGGCATGCTCGCTAAAATCGCCGAGCGGCTCGCTGCGGCCGAGGTCAACATTGAGTACGCCTACCTCGCGACCAGCGAGAGCACGGATCGCGGCTTGATGGTTCTGCGCCCCAGCGATGTGGATAAAGCCCAGGGCGTGTTGCGCGAAATATGAGCGATGCGGGCGAGAGCGACGGCGGCGTTTCCATCACCACCGTGACGCAGCTAGCCATCTTCATGGAAAACCGGCCCGGTAGCCTGGCGCACGCCTGCGCCGCTATCGCCGAGGCTGGTATCAACATCGAGGCGCTTGCCACGGAAGGGAACGTTTTTGGCGGACAAAGCAGCGAGATGTTGGTGCGGATGGTGGTGAGTGATCCAGCCAAGGCCGCTGCCGTTCTGGCCGAAGAAGGAGCCGTCGCGGTGAAGACTGATGTCTTGTTGATCGAGGGCAATAACAGGCCGGGACTGCTCGCCGCCATTGCCAGCAAGCTCGCTACCGCGGAAGTTAATATCGAATCGATCTACCTGTCTGGGGGCGCCGATGGAGAAAAGTACGTCGTCATCCTGCGGCCGAGCGATGTGGAAAAAGCGCAACGCCTTTTGCGTGATCTGTAGCCGGCCAGCCGCTTAAGGCACGTAGATCGCGATCGCCTGCACGCGATGGTTGATCAACGGGCCGCCGAAATTCGCCGCGCCACCGCCAGCATAGACGTTGCGCCGCCCGCCCCCGATGCCGAACCCGCCGACGCCGATCGCCAGCCCGCCCGCGGGTTCATCGTAAACCTGCTGGAGCAAAATACCGTTCGCGCCTAGATTTGCCGCCTCTTCGCGAAGCCGCCCGATCGCTAAGTCCAGCGAGGGCTGATCGGAGAAAATCCAGCTCGTTCCGCCGGAAGAATTCAGAATCGCGATCCGGTCAAATCGCCGCGGTGGCATCTGATAGACGCGAACGGCCTGCGGGCTAATGGCGGGGCGCGCCGGCCCAACCATGATGGTGCGGGTGTCTGCGCACGAGGCGAGCACAAAACCAACCAGCAGGGCAGCAGCAGGCGCAACCGGGATCTTCATACATATTGAATTCGCGCCGCGGCGCGCGGTTGCGCCTTCCATCGCTCTTGAGTACGCGCTCCGGCGGCAATTCACACGATTGCGCATTCTCGCTCTGTAGCCGATAGAGAACGCTCCCGATCTATGACGCCCGTAAAACGATGGCTCGGTTTTCCCTACCCGCTGGGCGCCACCTGGCTCGGGGACGGCGTCAACTTCGCGCTCTACTCTGAGCACGCCACCTCCGTCGATCTCTGCCTGTTCGATAACATGGAGTCGCGGCAGGAAAACATCCGCATCCCGATGACGGAGCATACCGACCAGGTCTGGCACCTGTTCCTGCCCGATGTTCGCCCGGGCCAACTCTACGGCTACCGCGTCTCCGGGCCATACGACCCGAAACATGGCTTGCGCTTCAATAGCTCCAAACTTCTGCTCGACCCTTACGCCAAGGCGATTGCCGGGCGGATTGAATGGGGTGACGAAATGTTCGGCTATGTCGTCGGTGGCGAGAACGAGGACCTCGCGCGCGACTTCCGGGATGACGCGTGGGGCATGCCCAAGGCGGTCGTGATCAACAACGCTTTCGACTGGCGTGGGGACAACAAGATCGCGCGGCCACTGGCCGAATCGATTGTTTATGAATTGCACGTGAAAGGCTTCACCAAGCTCTGCCCGAATGTGCCCGAGGAGCTGCGTGGCACTTATGCCGGGCTCGGCAGCACCGGTGCCATCGAGTACCTGAAAAGCCTTGGTGTTACCGCGGTCGAGCTACTTCCGGTGCACGCGCACGTCAATGACAAGGCGCTGATCGATCGCGGACTTACTAACTACTGGGGCTATAATAGCATCGGGTTTTTTGCTCCAGATGCGAAGTACTCCAGTAGTGGCGACATGGGTCAGCAGGTTAACGAGTTTAAGTCGATGGTGCGCAACCTGCACGCGGCTGGGATAGAAGTTATCCTCGACGTCGTTTATAACCATACCGCAGAAGGTAACCATCTCGGAGCTACTCTCGCCTTCCGCGGAGTAGATAACATCTCCTACTATCGATTACTTCCCCACGATCCGCGGTTCTATCTCGATTTCACCGGCACGGGCAATACCTTTAACCTGCTGAACACTCGCGCCCTTCAGCTCGTCATGGACAGCCTTCGCTACTGGGTGCTCGAGATGCACGTGGATGGCTTCCGTTTCGATCTCGCCAGTACCTTGGCGCGCGACGCCAATGGCGTGAACAAGCTCCATGCCTTCTTCGAGATCATTCACCAGGATCCAGTGCTGTCGCAGGTGAAGCTCGTGGCCGAGCCGTGGGACGTAGGGGCGGGCGGATACCAGGTAGGTAACTTCCCCGTCCTATGGGCGGAGTGGAATGGAAAGTACCGCGACGCCTTGCGCAGCTTCTGGAAAGGAGATGAAGGTAAAATAGGAGAAGTAGCGTACCGGCTAACCGGTAGTCCCGACCTATATCAGCATGATGGCCGCCGCCCCTATGCCAGCATTAACTTCGTCACCGCCCACGACGGCTTTACCCTTAACGACCTCGTTAGCTACAACGAAAAGCATAATGAGGCCAACGGCGAAAATAATCAGGATGGCGACAACAACAATCACTCGTGGAATTGCGGCGCGTAAGGTCCGACAGATGATCCCGCCATTAACGAGCTGAGACAGCGCCAGCGGCGCAACTTTCTCACCACCCTCTTTATCTCACAGGGCGTGCCCATGCTTTGCGCGGGTGATGAGTTCGGGCGCACCCAGCAGGGAAACAATAACGCTTACTGCCAGGATAATGAAATTAGCTGGGTGGATTGGAGTAAACTCGAGCAGCAGAAAAAGCTCTACGAGTTTACCCGCGGTTTGATTGCGCTTCGGCGCGATCATCCAGTCTTCCGCAGGCCTAAATTTTTCCAGGGCAGGCGAATCCGCGGCAGCGAAATCAAGGACGTGATGTGGTTTAATCCCGGCGGCAATGAGATGACGGACGAGGAATGGACGTCTCCTTTCGTGCGCTGCCTCGGCATGATGCTAAGTGGCGATACAATCGACGTCTTGAATTTCCACGGTGAACCGATCCGTGATGATACTTTTCTCCTTCTCATCAACGCGCATTACGAGGCGATCTCATTCCTTCTCCCTGGCCAGGAACATCTCGAGTGGCAGTTGATTATTGACACTTCGCTGGCAGAAGGATTCCTGCCGCAACCTAGGAAGTACGGCTCCGGTGAGGATGTCATCCTGCAGGATCGCGCCTGCTGCCTGCTGCGGCTCACGCGCGGCACCCAGGCCGAAGCCCGGCAGGAGTCGTACCGCAAACGCCGTTTCGATTTCCCGCAAAAAAGCGCGCCGGCGGCCTCAGGCACGAACAAACAATGACAACAGACGCGCGATAGCTGGCGTGCTATCGCTTTTCATTCTTATGGTTTCCACATCGCTTATTATCGTCGCCGATCGCGGCAGCTTGAAAGCTTACCGGGTGCAAGCTACTCCCACGCGAGGACCAAGTTTACACCTCGTGCAGGCATTTGATCTTACCGACGCGCATGGCCGGTTACTGGACAAAGTAACTGATCAGGCGGGCAGGTTCCCCGTAGGCGACGCGAGTAGCGGCCGGCACATGAACGCGGTCGCTGAACGCACGCAACTCGATGCGGAAAATGACCGTCGCATTTTCAAGCAACTGGCGGAGCGGATTGTCGAGATCGTCAAAGGCGAAGGCGAGTCAGGCTGGTCTTTTGCCGCGCCCGCGCCCTCGCATAAGGCCATTCTAGACCTGTTGCCGGCGAATATTCGGGATCGAATTGTGGAATACGTGAAGTCTGACTTGGTGAAGATCGAGCCGACCAAACTGATCGCGCATTTCCGTTCGCTTCAGTCTGATTAACTGGCTAAGCTGTCGTACTCAGGCGTTAGTCGCCGCGCCAGCTGTCCTAAGGAGCTTTGCCAACAGCGGGCAACCTGCCGATCGCTTTTTCAGCTACGGCTTTTGATTTTTCGATTTTCGTTTTCTCATCGTCGGGTCCACCCACGCTCACGCGCACGATGAAATCCGTCTTCAGAACGTAAAGCGCTCCCCCTACCCTGGTCCCGCTCCAGTACGCCGCCTCGCCAACGCCATCTATTTTCCGAGGTGGAACGTGCCTTTCCTCTTCCTCTTCGCCTTTCCCTTTGTCACCCTGCTCTTTTTTGTCCTTATTCGTATCCTGGTCGAAATTTGCGGGATTGAATACCTGTTTCCAGTAGTCACGCGGGCTTGGGTAGGCCGGGTTCTTTTGGTCGGTTTGAATCAATGCCAGACTCACAGACATGTTCGGCTCGCGTGAAGCATAGTAACATTGCGAGATCGAGTAAGTACCGTCTGTAGTCTCGCTGCTCTTCGCGTCAGTGATAGTAGCATGCTGAATCGCTGATAATTCGTCATTGCTCACAAGTCCACACGCTTGAACTGGCGGGTACGATGGCTTCGCACGCGGCTTCGGCTCAACCGGCGATGACGACGCCGTCTGCGAATGGGCCGGTTTATCGCACGCGGCGACCAGAAGCACTATTGGGACAACTAGAAAACACAATTTACTCATCTCAGGTTCGTACTGTAGGAACAATCTTCACGCTGCTACTATTTTCGCCTGCCCGCGCCAAATCACCCGCAAACGAGCTCTCAGGAGAGCTATGGGAGCGCAGTACCGGACTTTGATTTCACCAACGACACGTCCGCGCTGTTCAGGTTGCCGTCGAGGTTCACGTCGTTTCGGAAGTTCGTCGTGTTCACCGCTTGCCCAGAACGCGCCTTAGTCTGGCTGACATCGGCGGAATTTACCGTCCCATCGCCGGTAGTATCGCCGAGGAGCACTCCCATCGGCACAGAAACATTGCCGGAGTTTGTCCCATCCGTCACCCCGACCAGGTTCAGCGTCAGCCTTTGCGCATTACTCACGTTTGCGAGGTTCACAGTCACTTGATTGGCGGTCACGCTCGGCTGGCCTGAGATACTCGCCGTTCCATTGGCGCCCGGCGTCACGGTGGCACTAGTGACGGTCACGTTATTGGCGAAGGTGAAGACGACCTCGTGCGTCCCGCCGCTGGTCGGTTTGCGACACTCAATCCCGCTGCCCGTCACCGGCAGGTTCACATCGAAAATCGCATTGCTGCCATGAGTCTTGCGCGAAACGGCCTGGAGCGGAGTGATAGCAAGGCCACTGACGTAAGTAGGGGAGTTGACCCAGTACACTGTCGCGCCGCCTTTTACTGCCGCTTTTCGCACAAGCATGGCGCTCCCGGCTGGCACCAAGTCGGTACTATGGTTGCCGGTTGCATCACCAGACAAGCGCCACCCGTTGTTGTAAGTGTAGATTTTGCTCGGCTGCTTATCGAACTGCGCCTGCGAATTATCGAACAGCAGGAGCTGATCGCTCGTGGTAAACGAATTATCGAATGGCGCAAGCCCGGTCTCATTTAATGGAACATCTACCGGCCGGATCATGGCCACGGCATTGTCCTGCTGAGTGGTAGCGGATGTGAGTAGTGGCACAGCGACTTTCTTCATCAAGACGGACCCGAGTGCGGTGAGCGGGAGGGTGGGTGCGCCATTTGAGTTTCGCACCACGAAGTAGCTGTCCGGCAACAGCGGATCGTTGCTATGGTCGGTCGTGTTCGTGTCGCCAACTTCTCTCCAGCCGACGTTGTTTGATGTCCCATCCACATTATTGCTGAAGTAGTAAGTCGCTGAGTACGGGAGATTGATACCGGGCGTGGATGCGCTTGGTACTCGGATCTCGGTTTGGTACGAGCTCGAAGAAGTAGTGGGCGTAAACGAAACATTCGCGTCTGAAGCAGGGAAAATGGTCGCTGGCGTCCAATACGGGATAATGCTGATCTGCGTATTGGTCACGACGCCATTGAGGTTGTCGAATGTGGTATCGACCGTCAGTGTACTCGAGTTGTTGGCGGTGATCGGGAAAATGTGACCTTCTTTCGGGTTCGTCGCGCCGCCGGAGCCGATGAGCATGTAATAATGCTTCGGCTGAGAGCCTGCGGCATAAACGTACTGGTTAGGCGTCCAACCGGGCGAACCGTTGATCGTTAATGCGTTGCCGCTAATTGACTGCACGCTGCCGGTAAACTCCGGCGGACGGGTAAACGGAATCGAGAGATAGGTATCAGAGTTCGCCAGGCACGACGTTGCTGTAAACCCGACCGGCTCGCTCGTGACCGACGTCGTCTGGGCGAAAGCACCTGCGACAGCGCTGAAAAGGGCGCCGACCACCGCAGCACGGAGAGCTTCAAAATGCATGGGTGTTCTCAGGGGAATTGGACGACGAATATGATAGAGCGTGAACCCCACCAATCAATAAAATAATACGAAGCGGCAGAATGTTGCTGCGGGTACTAAGGCTCTTCGCCGCCCCCTCGGCCAACGGTCTGTATTCAGCGGCGCATTCATCACCGGCCTCTTCGGCGGGTCGCCGAACCCGGCCGTGTTGCTCACTGGCACGCACGCGCGAGTGTCATCCCCGCGAAAAGAGCAGCGCTCGCCCCGATTACTCAGAGCGAGCGCGCAAATTCCTTCGACTCTGCGCCTCCCTACGGCAGCGCCGTGCCAGATTTGGATTTCACCAGCGAAATATCGGCGCTGTTGATGTTGCCATCGACAGTGACGTCGTTTCGATAGTTCGTCAGGCCAACCGCTTGACCCGAGCGCGCTTTCGTCTGGCTGATGTCGGCGGAATTCACCGTGCGATCAGCAGTGGTATCGCCGATGAGCACGCCCATCGGAATCGAGACATTGTTCACCTGCGAACCATTTTTCACGTTCAGCAGATTCACATGCAGCGTCTGCGCATTTGAGACGTTAGTGAGGTTCACCGTGACCGTGGTGTTGCTGGCGGAGTAGCTCGAGACCGAACCGGTTCCACCCGAACCGGGAGTTACCGTCGCTCCCGTGATGCTCACCGGCACATCAAAGGTCACTACCACCTGGTAATTCTTTGACGGACCGCCAGTGCGATCTTCGATGCCCGGATTACCGAGCAGCGGCAGATCGATGTCGAATGTCCCAGCGCTTCCATGTTGCTTACGCGATACCGCGCTCACGGGAACGATATTGGCCGCCGCGCATGCATTGTTCCCAACGATCGTGTAAGTGGCGGGCGGATAGCTGCTATCCGTGTTACCTTTCACGAACGTGTGATCGATCAGCAACGTGCTACGCTCTGCTGGCCCTGGCTCGGAGAAGGTGCGGCCATTTACCGCACCGAGGAGGTCACCGACTTGCGGGTTGCCGACGTTCGCTTTGGGAACATAGATCGTGATTGTTCCGTCAAGGTCGTAGCCGCTGCCGGTATCAGCCGCACCTTTCATGTTTTCGGTCGGCACGCCGAGCACAACAACCGAAGTGGTTGCGACCGTTCCATATTCAAACGTCGCATTCGAGTTTTGGTCCGTTGTCATTCCAACATACTCTTGCTCGTCGGCATTTGCATTTGCCGCCGTACCGACCCAGTCCCACACGATACGCCAGCGGGAATTTGGTGGTGGTTTATTCAACCCGGGGGTGTTGAGATTAACAACTTTCATCTTGAACATGAGGTCCCCGGGGTGATCTGGCGGCTCTCCGACGGCGATGTAGTCGATCAAATACTGCGGATTAGGGTCCGGTGCTGCAGTGGGCGAAGGCGTAGGAGTTGGCGAACTGGGCACACCTGTAGCGCCGTTGCCGGTCGCTTCCGGATGACTCGGCAGATTGCGGTGCAGGATCAATCCCGAGCAGGTGTCACCGATGTAAGGCACGGCGATCTCATTGTTACCGCACGCCGGCAGATTGCTGCTGTTCTTCGCTACTACTCGATAGTAATAAGTCAGGGTTGGATCAGTCGCGTTGCCATCGGTAAAGCCCGTCGCGTTGCCGATGGAAGCGTACAATGTTTCCCCGCCACTTGTTGTCCCACGATAGATATCATAGCCGGTGATCGGCAAATTGCCGGTGTCAGCCTGATTCCACGCCAATGTCACCACTGGCCCGACGCGCTTCGCCGTAACAAACGGCATACCGGGCGCCGAGGTAGAGCTCGTCGGATCGTCAGCAGCCAGCAAACGGCGGCCACTTGACTGCCGCGCAATCGATGCCGTTGTGGTGTAAGCGTTACCCGTCGCGGTACTCGCTGCCTGTGAACAGGGTCCGCCAGAGCAACCATTAACGTAACCGACCAGCGCCCGGCCGTCGCGGTCCATCGTAATGTCGAAAAAGTCGAGCAGGTTACGATCGACCGGGCCGCCGCCGCCCCGGAGGAGACCCATGCGTTGCATCGGGAGGTTCGGCGTCACGTCGGTCGTCGTCCAGTGATTACCGCCATCGAAGGTATGGGCGACGTACAAGTGCCACACGCCTGGGAACTGGTCTGCGCTCGACGCGCCGGGGTCACTCGGGCCGGTTGTACTGCCATAGAAAGCTACTGCGGCACGGCCCGCATCGCCGCCGACTGCCGCTGGAAACGCGACATTCTTCACGCCCACATTCGCTGCCAGATCATAGATGTTCTTCCACGTCGCTCCCTGGTCACTCGAGACGCCGATTCCAGCGTAGGTGCCGCCCATGGCGAAGAGGCAATACACCTTGCCACCAGCATCAATGCCCACAGCCGGATCGTCGCTCGCTGCCGTGTTCGTAACCGAGCCATTCTGGACCGGCTGAATCGTCCAGGTAAGCCCGTTGTCAGTCGAAACAACAACGGCAGTGTTGCTGCCGCAGCCGCGGTTCGGCACGTAAACCGTGCCATCGGGTGCGACTTTCACGTGACCGTGCAAGCCGCCGCACTGCGTCAAAGCATAAAGCGGCGTCTGCGTTCCAAATGTCGTGCCACCGTCATCACTGCGGGCGCAGAACGCGGTCGCGATGTCCTGCGAGCAATAGTAAACCGCATTCGGATAAAGGGGAGCCGGCGGCGTTGGAATCGGGCTGTGGTAAGGACCGCCGCCGATCGTCTGGTGATCGACTGCCGAAGCAATGCCCTGTGCCTGGTTTGCCGGAATCCACGTCGTACCATCATCATCCGTGTAGGAGATTTTCGAGGTGTCGGGGCTCAGGAGCGTGAGCTCCGAAGCGAACACGCGACCCGTTGTCCGGTCAGTGAACCCGATGGGGTCTGAATCAATGAAGACTGACGTAGGTGCGCGACGATTCACCCACGTGGCTTTCGGGTTGGAGAGATTGCAGGAATCGTCAAAGCTGACGAACAACGTCTGTAAATCAGACTGGAAATTAATAACGCCGCTCTTGAAGTTGGCGCCAATAGAAGGCTCGCCGGCGTTGCGGCCGAGGTATTCCACCGTCACCGCGCCCGAACTGGTCGAGGTTCCCTGAGTCAGAACCCCTGGAGCCTCAAAGTTCTCATAACCCACCGGTCCGGCGGTATCGACCGGCGCTGCAACCGGAGTGCCCGATCCCGAGCCTGAGCTCGACACGACAGTGACGGCTCCATGATACTCGTCCGTCGCAGATGCTGGTGTTGTGTCGTACGCGACGTGGACGGTATAGGTGCCGACGCCGGTCGTGCTCGGATCGATGTAAGCGACTTGGTTGGTCAGTCCGGGTCCCTGTATCGCGGAAGTCACGACCGTGCCCGACTCCGATCCTTGATGGATATAGATATCGTACTCGTTAGCCACAGTCGACCAAGAGAGCAGCACCTGAATTTTTTTGCCCGCCCACTGACTCTGAGTACCGCCAACCGTTAATGTATAGACCTCGCAACCGAGCACCGCGCTGTTATCCATGCACGTGCTCTCCGCTGTATTGCCACCGGGGCTAACGGTTGTTCCAACCCAGTTATCGGTCGTGCCGGTGCCATCTGGATTAATTGTGCCGCTAGATGGAGTCGCGCCGGGGAAAGTGGACGTCTGCGCATGTCCGACGTACGGAAGGGCGCACAGAATGCCAATCCCGATCAACATGAGAAGCGCGCTAAGGGTAGCGCGGGCGGACAATGAGTGGGAGGAGTGTGTTTTCATAGGCTTACAAGAGATACGTTGTAGGTAATGCGATTTGTTGCTGGGGGGCGCGCGGAAATGCTTTCCACGCGGGACGCAGACTAAGCGTCGGTCGCGGAATTGGCGAGTGAAAATTTAATTACATTTTCGTAATGGCTCGGCCTCCACACCGACAGAATTTTGCACGATTTAATCTTTTAGTACAAACACGACGCGTTCCTCTGACCAATTCAGCTAATCATACCTCGAGGCGAGGGGCGCAGTGCTGGTTATGGGGGGCAACCGCGCCGCATTGTGCGCGACTGAGCTAAAGCTTCTACTGCGAAGGGCAATCTAGTCATCCTGTCTGCCGCACTATCAATGCAGGGCCGTTCCCGATTTGCTTTTCACCAGCGAGATATCCGCACTGTTGATCGTGCCATCGGTGGTTACATCGCTGCGGAAATTGTTCGTCGCCTGTGACAACGTCTGGCCCGAGCGCCCTTTGGTCTGGCTAACGTCGGCTGAGTTTACCAGGCCGTCTCCTGTCGTGTCGCCGATCAGCACACTCATCGGCACGGACACACCCGCCGTGTGAGTACCGTCGCTTACGTTGTTTAAGTTAACGGAAACAGTTTGCGCGTTACTAACGTGATGAATGTTCACCGTGACAAAATCGCCGCTGGTCTGCGCCGGGTCTGCCGTTGCCTGGTTATCACTGCTCGTGACCGAAGTACTGCCCACGACTACTGCGTTTGGAAACGTCACCACCACGCTATAATCGCCATTGCTCCCACCGCTCCGGCACTCGACGCCCGCTTTCCCGGTCAGCGGCAGGTTAATGTCGAATGTTCCTACAGAGCCATGCGTTTTGCGCGAAACCGCGGCGCTTGGAACGATCGAAGGCACGGTGAAGTTCGCGATCGCTGTGCCCCAATTGCCAGACGATTGGTTGCCCGCAGTGGTGGTGGCGTACTCACTCGCCGCCCAGAAACTTCCATCGGCGGGATCGACGTTGATGCCGCTCAGGTCGCCAGCTCGGCCGCTGCCACTGAAATCCGAGTAGTTCGCCTGCCCAGTACCCGCGGGCACCAAGGTCGGTGTTTGCATTGTTCCGCTCGCGTCACTCGAGCCGCGCCCGGTCACGTACATGGACATGTAGTCAGTCCCGGTGTCTGTGCCTGAACGCATGAAAGTCAGGCCGATAAAACCGTTCGAGTTAATGTCGATTGCCGGATAGGTCTGGTAAGTGTTGTTCCCAGCCGAGACCTGCCCCTGATCGCTTAGCGTTGGCGTGCCGCTACTCAAATCGATGAGGTACCAGCGCGCCGCGTCCTCTGTCGATGAAACCGCGATCGCGTGCGTAGCCACGAGCTTGTTATTCGACTCCGCCGCTTTGAGGATGCGCGAATCGATGTTGGTCGTGATCTGCGACCCGTTCGGGTTGACCGGCGGCACCACTTTAGAGTAGGAATTCACCGGCACGTTGTAGTACGAGAATGTGGCGGAATTTGAGAGTACGCTCGTCATGCGAATCACGTCGATTGACGCATTATCACCATGCTCGCTCACAAACCACATTGGGTCGCCACTGACCGAGCCGTGCATCGTTGTCGGACGGACGGCGAAATCGCTCAGATCGTTCTTGTATGCGTGAAGCGATGATTCCGAAACGCCGGCCGCAAGATCAGCGGCGCTGACGGACTCTACTTGCACGTGGTTACCCGTCCCGGCGACAGAAAACATATTTAGCGTGAACACCCAGGCGTCGCCGTTGTAACCGAAATTGCCGGGGTAATCAGCGTCATAGCCCGGCTCGGTCGTGTTGATGTAGTAGAAGGTCCAATCGGACGTAGTGAGCGTACTTGGATTGGAGCTCTTCGACACAGCCACTAGGAAATTGCTGACGTGGGCATTAAAGTCCACGTCCTGGTCGCCGACGATGTATCTGCCAATCAATTCATCGTAAGTGACGATCGGATCGGAAAGCCCCGAGCCGCCACTGGCGTGCGGCAGACCTCCCCGTGTGAAAAAGAAATCCTGAAGCGAATCCATGACGGCCGTGGAGCCGCTCGCTTTGGGCGTGTAAATCGCGACTTCCTGGTTTGTGGTCTCGATGTAGGCGCCAGGCCCTACCGCGCCGCAGGTGTCCGGCGGGACGTAGCCGCCGCTGTGCGTAAAATCGATGCCGGCATACCCGCTGCCGCCATTGTTACTGATCGGTGCCGCGAACATCCCGAGCGAGCGCGCCGTGCCGTACCGGTTCTGGTTAATCAACGTTTCTGGCA
Source organism: Verrucomicrobiota bacterium (assembly GCA_019244415.1). Taxonomy (GTDB): domain Bacteria; phylum Verrucomicrobiota; class Verrucomicrobiia; order Chthoniobacterales; family UBA10450; genus AV69. The sequence goes on from JAFASN010000032.1 coordinate 21,668, forward strand.
ACCGCGGCGGTACTCCGGGCAAATGCACCGCGTCGCCATCGCCGGTTTCATTCGCAATAGATGTCTGTCTGGCGCCAGATGTTCGCGTCGTACTTCTGCTGTGCGACCGTGCGACGACTACGCCCACCAGCGCGACCAGGACAAGCGACCCGACGGCACACGATCTCTTTGGAATGCTCACGATAGCTTGCAATGCAGGGTCGTTCGCGTCAACAGGATTCACTGTTTGTCCTGTTCGCCCGTCGCGTTACACTCAAGGAATCACTACTGCCATTGCCATAAACGCGCGTGTACTTTTTCTTTGCGCTATGCTTGGGTGCTCCGTTTCGATGGCGCAAGCGCAGGGCACAGGGGCATCTGGCATCCAGGGCGTGATTACTTTCGCGCCAATCCATGGCGGCCCTTCGCGGATCGGCGAACCTGATTCAGCCCCGTTGGCCAACACGACTTTCGTCGTTGAGAACGGAAGCGGCGGCTCTGTCTCTTCCTTCACTACCGATATTCAGGGACGCTTTCACATCTCGTTAGCGCCGGGTCATTACACCGTGCGACGGAAAGATTACGACGCCAAGGTAGGTTTTTACGGTCCCTTTCCCGTCGAGGTTGTCGCTGGGAAAGTGACAAACGTCTCGTGGGCCTGCGACACCGGACATCGCTGACAAGTCGGCCGGGCCCGCGCGCGGATAAACTCCTTACTCGGAGATGGCGCGCTAAGCTGGCTGCGCTCTGATCGGGCTCTTGGCCGCGGGAACACTTGTTCCCAACGAGCGGCCGATAAGGTTGAATAAACTTCGAGTGATGAGCCCCGTAGTAGGAAGCGAATGGATGCTTTCCGCGACGAGGCGCCAAGCCCGAGGACGCGCCTTACGGTGTTGTTATCCTCGCAGCTAACGACCTGTTGTCTGAGGGATTGTCTCGGTTATCGCGCGGAGCGACACGTTACGCGTGTGCGGAAGAGCCGTTAATGAACGGCGCACTTGATCTGATCGCGCGCAAGCAACCGCAGATCGTCATACTCGATCTGTTCTTCGGTCATCGCGACGTCATCTGGCTGATCAAGGATCTCACGCACCGGTTTGAAGAGTTGCTCATTATCGCCTTCGGCGTTGGCCGCCAGGAGATTTACGGACCGCGGGTGCTGCGTGCCGGCGCGGCGGCCTATGTCTCCACTGCGATGCCGGCGAGTGCCTTTACCCGAGCCATTACACGCGCAGTTGCCGTTCCCGCTTCTCATCGCAGGCGCGGGAATTTCGAGCCGGGAACGGCTACTTAAATAAGTGCTGCCATTCCGGCAGCTGACGCAGCGGATCCCACGCGGGATCAAATTTAAGCCGGACGGTTGAAATGCCGAACGCCATCTTCGACAGTCTGGTTAATTCAGCCATCGCTGCATGCTTGTCGCCGACCATCACATAAACACGCGCTACGCTGTCGGCGATTGGAGGGCCCGCGACCGGATCAATCTCCGGAGAACGTTCCTGTAGCGCTAGCCGGGCCTGTTCCACAGCTTCAGCTTTGCGCCCAAGCCCTGCATACGCCAACGCGAGCGTCACCCGGAGGCGCGCTTCTTGCGGGTCTTTCGTTAGGGCCTCTTCGAGGTGGGTGCGGCTTGTTTCAAAGTAGGGCCGGGCTGCCAGCTCATCACCTTTTGCCCAAAGCGCGAGCGCGCATAACAGTTCTTTGGGCATGATTCCAGACCCGGTATCAAACTCCGCCCGTGGTGACTTCTGTACATCGCTAACCGCTGCATCGAACTTTCGCTCGAGCATGTCCACGTCCCAGCGCGCAAAGGCCTGATCGTCTGATTCGTGCGCCGGATCAATTTCGTCGGCAGTCTGGCGTAGCTCCCCTGTGCTGCCCGTCTCTTTCCAGTGGAGATAAGCGTGTTCAAGGCGCAGTTCGGCATCATCTGGCTTGAGGGCCAGTTCCCGCGCGTAGACTTGCTCCTCTTCCTGGTACCGTCGCAGGCCATCCAACGTTTCAGCCAGATGCGACAGAACCCGCATGTTCAGTGGATCGAGACGGGAAGCTCGCTGTAAACTCGCGACGGATTCGTCCCACGCCGCCTTACGTCGAAGCACAAGCCCCAGCGCAAGCGCGACGTCGGCATCGTTAGGCAACTCCTTCTGCGCCAGGCGGAATTCTTTCAACGCGTGATCATAGTCCCGGTGGCCATAATAGTAGTAATAGCCCAACGCGGAATGTACTTCAGGCAGGTTCGGCTGTAATTTCACGGCCTGTTCTACTGCGCGCTGCGCTTTTGTAAGATATTTCTGGCGCTGATCCCGTTCATCTGTTTGCCAGTAGATTCGGGCACAAACGCTGCCCAACGCCGCTTCCGCCAAACCGAACGTTGAATCCAGATTCACTGCCTGCTCGTACAATTCGGATGCCTTTTGCGCGTTCATGCCCGCTGTGTTGTCCACGCGGCGCTCCCAATCCCGTCCCTGCAAATAAGCTTCATAAGCGGCGACGTTTTCCGTCGGCACACCGGGCGCTTCTTCGTATGGCCGGTCTGGTTGTAATTGCACCGTCATTTCCTGCGCGATGTGCCGTTGCAAGGCGAAGAGATCGTTCTCTTCACCATCGAATACTCCCGCGTAAACCGTCTTTCCTGTCGGAGCTTCAACTAACTGGGCGTTGACGCGGTAGTGATCGCGATCTCGCTGGACGCTGCCTCCGCACAAGATTGAAGCTCCCAGCGCGTGGCCTTTCTCGGCCGCTGTCATGGATACCAGCCGCGGACTATTTGCCGAATCGGGAGAGATCACCGTCAGCCGCTTATTACGCGCCAGGCTTGCCACGACTTCATCCTGAATGCTTTCTGCCACACGTTTACTCGAGTCATCCGGTGTTAGTGGGTGAAACGGGAGGACCGCAATTGTTTGCTCCGCGACTGGCCCCGGAGCCCGGGGAGAGTTCGGCGCTTTCTTCGCCGTTAGGAAATGCCATGTGACCGCACCCGCAGCGACGAGCAGGATGATGCCGCCAACTGGTATCCACCTGACTAACGATTTTGAGCGCCGCTTAGTTACTGGCGTCTTCGAAGTAGTTCGGGGCACCTTCCCGCGGCACTGCTCGATCTCCATTTGTAATTTCCCTGCGCTCTCCGGCCGGCGCGCCGGATCTTTCTCCAGCATCCGCCCAAGCAGCTCGCGTACACCTGGCGGCACTGAGGTTAGCTCCCGCAAAGGCGCGGGTGAGTGCACATGCTTATCGATCACCTCACTAGGTGGTCCATCAAAAGGCGGTCGCCCTGTGAGCATGAACCAGAGCGTCGCTCCCAGCGAGTAGATGTCGGAACGCGAATCGAGCGGTTCGCGTCTTAATTGCTCCGGACTGGCGAAATGCGTAGTGCCGACCAACCCTGCTTGCGTTAGCTGTTCCGCGTCGGAGCTGGCTTGCGGAGCCTGCCACAGGGCAACGCCGAAATCGATTAACTTCACCTGCACTCGCCCATCCTCACCGCGCGTTAACATGAGGTTGGATGGTTTGATATCGCGGTGCACAAGGCGCAGTTTCTCCGCCGCCGCCAGCGCATCGGCGACCTGTGCGGCGAGCTCAAGGGCGAAGCTCAGATTTAGAGGGCCGCTGCGTTCTACGAGCTGCTCGATGCTTTCACCTTCCACCAGCTCCATTGCGTAAAAACAATGCTCCGCCGTCGTCTTCAGGTAGTAGATGGAAGCGACATTCGCATGGCGGAACCGCGCTGCCTGCCTCGCCTCGCGCTCGAAGCGTTCGCGCACTTTCCTGTTCTGTAACAGCGGCGGGTAGATTGTTTTAATCGCAACATAGGAGTGTAAGTTCGTATCGAACGCCTTGTAGGTAACTCCCATCCCGCCACGGCCAAGCTCATATGGCGAGCCGTCGCTATGCTTAACTATTCGGTAGTGCGCAAAATTGGTATGGTGACCGTGCGGAGACGGCGCTCTCGGCGGGATGTCACGAAGTTGGTCATCCTCTTTAAGTAACCCTGCTTGCAGCAGGCAGAACACACACGCAGTCGTTCTCGTGTTAACAGCGCGTCCGCAGTCCGGGCAAAGTTGGGGCGGAGAGAATCCGGTAGCTCGGCCTGCGTCGTGGTTTAAAGCCATAGGTACTTTTGGGCAGCTAAAGCACGGAACAGAGATAGGTAATCTCCGCGTCCACGTTCGTTGCGTCACTCAATGTTCGTGCTATCTCCGCGCGCAGGGCGGCAGCATAGCGCTGCCGCAAGTGGTAAATGGTCGTTTTCACCGTCCCAACCGGAATACCAAGAGCGGCTGCCGTTTCTTCGTAGCTTAGTTCCGGAGCAGCGCTAAGAAATTGTTGAAGAACGTCGAATACCTTCTCTTTCTTCTCCCGGCGGAACTCCTCGCGCAAACTACTGAGCGTCTGCTCGACCAATGAGATCGCCCAACCGACATCGTAGGCTTGCTCCGGAGTAAGCTCCTTCGACCTTATCGATAGGTATCCGCCTTCTCCGGCTACAGCATCGAGAGAGATAATTTCCTGGTGCCCACCGCGCTTTTGCGCTCGTGCCCGGTCTTCGGTGTCGTGGACGAAATTTTTCAGCGAAGTGAGCAGGATCGCCCGGAACTTGCCGCGACAATGATCTACTCGTTGTAACCAGTCTTTCCTAAGTATCCAAGCAAAAAAACTCTGGGTAAGATCTTGCGCGTCCTCAATGCAATACCCGTGTCGCCGAAGGTAAGAGTAAACGGGCGGCCAGTAGGTCTGGCAAAGCTCTTGCAACGCCGTCTCGCCTTCCTCTGAGGAGTCGCGCGAATTGACAATCAGCCCCCATTGCGTGGTCGCGAAAACAGCCGAACCATCGAGGTACAAGCTCATACGCTGGGTGCGCCTTGATGGTGAACTTTTCGTCCGCGAACCGCAAGAAAACTCTGTCACAGCTACTCGGTTGATTACCCGGCCGTCACAAGTGTCTCGTCACCTGTAGCTAAAGGGGTCGTGACTCTGCAGTCATCCGGATACGTTTTCCCCGGGCAAATCCCCGGGATTATGTGAAGAATTGTTTACCACATCATACGAAGGCATCGCGTGCTAAGTAGTCGCGGCGCCTGGCAATTTGATGCGGCGCTTTTTTGCCCAAGCGATGTCCGGGTCGTGATCGCGGTGCAGCTATTCAATAAGCTGTCGCTCGCTCTTGTTAGATCATTTTATCAGAACTTCGCGATTACCTTTTCCGTAGTCACTTATAGAATGGTCACGTGGAATGATTCCAGCAGCAGCACGCAGCTGTGCCGGGTTGTTATTGCAGACGCCAATGAGGTACTTCGAGAAGGGATCGCTACTGTCCTGCGCCGCGATCCCAAGTTGTGCGTGTGCGGCCTGGCATCGAGTCAACAAACGACGTCGGAGCTTATCGAGCGCGAAGAACCAGACGTTCTCGTACTCAACCTCTTCCTCGGCTACCGTGATGGCGTTTTCTTCATCAAAGACCTTAGCCATCGCTTTACCGGATTGCGGATTATCGCGTTCGCCGCCGGAACCACCGAGGTATATGGCCCGCGAGCGTTGCGCGCCGGAGCCACCGCTTACGTCTCGATCACTGCCTCGGCGGCGGAGATCGCGCGCGCGGTTAGTTCGGAAAGTACGAACGGTTCAGACTCCGGTTCTCGTCGCTTACAGCGTCGCATTGGACAGCAGGCAAGTATCGACGACCTAACTGATCGCGAGCTGCACGTGTTTCAATTAGTTGGCCGCGGGCTGCGCACCGGCCGGATCGCGGAAGAGCTAAAGCTTAGCCGTAAGACGGTTGAGTACTACCTCGAGCAAATAAAACAAAAGCTCGGGTACTCAGGTGCGGAAGAGCTGTTACAAGGCGCGCTCGATTGCGTCCGCGGCCGCTCCGCCGAGCTATTCCTGCCACCTCGCCAGCTGAATAACCATCACAAAAAACCGGGGAGTTACCCGGTATCTCTAGCAACCAGAAATCCGTAGTCTGAATTAACCACTTCTCCTTCCTCCTGCCCAGAACCTTAATGCCCATGAAAACAAACCCTTCGTCCATCACCACCTGGTTCCATCAACTTCGCCGTCTCTGCTTAACCCTCAGCTGCGCTGCAGCACTCTCGGCAGTCTCGCTCTATGCCTCCAGTAGCTCGCAGACAGGCTCGTCGGGAGCTCCCGGAAGTCCTGGCACGGATAATCCCAATGGCGCGGGTGGACCCGGCGGCACTGGAGCAAACGGCGGCAACGCGAACGTCAGCATCCTCGCTAGCCCTGACCAAAACAACGATACGACAGCAACCGGCGGCGCAGGTGGAAACGGCGGGACGGGCGGGACCGGCTCGACCGTCGGCGGTGCCGGGGGTAACGGCGGTGCCGGTGGCAACGCCACTGCGACTACTGATACTGCCTATACCGGCACGAGCTACAGCGATACCTATGCAACGGCCACCGGCGGTAATGGCGGAAGCGGTGGCGCTGGCGGCGCCGGCGGAACTGCCAATGGCCCTGATGGAAGTGGCGGAAACGGCGGGAGCGCGACCGCCACGGCGACCGCGACGATTGGCGGGAGTGGACTTGTCCAGGCACAGGCAACCGGCGGCAGTGGCGGTGACGCAACAGGCACCGGACACGCCGGCAACGGCAACACTGCAACCGCGACCGCCTCTGGCACGTCAACTGGCGGCAACATTAGCGTGGAAGCTGATCAATACGGCGGTAACGGCGGCAACGGATCAAATGGCGCGAGTGGCGGCAACGGAGCAGTCTCTAACATGACGGATGCCGTGAGCGGTTCGACGATTACCGACCCGACGAATGGGCCGTTCATCCTCACGCTGGATCAGAGTGCTTACGGCGGCGCGGCAGGCAGCACCGATAGCGGGACTGTTGGCACGGCAGGCTCCGCGAGCAGCTCTCTCACGGCTACGAACCCCGGCGGCGGCGATCTGACCGGGACAGCATACGCTCAGGGTGGACGCGGCGGCGATAGCAACGGGAGCAGCAATGCCGGAAACGGTGCGACAGCTACTGCTAACATTAACCTGATGGGGGTTACTACCGGTCCGAGCGGCGCAGTCAGCGGCAATGTTGACGCCACCGCACAAGCCAGAGGCGGCGATGGCGGGACAGCTACTGATAGTACGAGCGCGGCGAATGGCGGGAACGGCGGCAGCGTGACTCTCGATACCGCAAACAGCGGGCAAGGAGTTCACGGCAGCACTGATGCGACGCATACTTTGACACTGACCCAGAATGCGGAAGGCGGCGCTGGCGGCGACACATACGGCAGTGGGACTGGCGGGAATGGCGGTACTGCGACAAGCAACTATACCGCGCCCACGAATGACGTTAGTTCGCTCACCTTGCGTAACTATGCCAGTGGGGGCGGCGGTGGGTGGGTTTACGGAACTGGTACGGGGGGCAGCGGCGGCGCTGCAAACGGTAGCGTAAGTGGCGGTACGAGCGGCGCTGGGGAAAACATAAATGCCAGTAGCCAGGTGAATGGCGGCGCCGGCGGGTCATTCTACACCACGAACGGCGCAAACGGCGGCAACGGCGGCATGGCGACAAGTTCGACGACCGCGACGGCTACGGGGGCGAGCAGCATTTCCGTGTCTGACAACGCAGCAGGCGGCAACGGCGGCGGGAGCTACTACGGCAGCTCTTATACGGGCAGCGGCGGTAATGGCGGGAATGCCAGCAGCAATGCGATTGGGAGCACAATTGGCAGTGGATCTGGAAGCATATCAGCGGGCGCACAGGGCGGTGCGGGCGGCGATGCTGGCGGTGCTGGTAACCATGCCGGCAACGGCGGCAATGCGACTGCCGTAGCTACTGGGACGGCTGACACGACGCAGGGTTATATTTATGTAGACGCTACTGCCAACGGGGGCGCAAGTGGAACAACCTACGACGGCGCGACAAGCGGGAACACCGGAAGCGGCCAGGCCATTGCCACCGGCACGGCGAGTTCTGGCTCCGCTCAAGCGAACTCGAGTTCGGCCGGCGGTGCGGTGACTTCGCTGTCAAACTACGCTCAAGCCAATCTCAACGGCGGCACCAGCAGGGCCGACTCGCGTTCCAACGGAGCTTTGCCTTCCTATTCCTCAACGAATGCGAGCAGTGATAACGCAGCGATGTATGCCACTGCGGTACCTACCGCGAGTAACTTCGGCAGCTCGGCGCAAGGTGTTCTTGCCGACATGTTCTACCGCGGCGCGGCGAACAGCTCGACTACCCAATCCGACTACATCGGCAATGTGCAGCTCACTCTCGATGTCACGCAGATTTCACCCTCGGCGACGGACCTCATCCTCAAGTTCCTTAACCCAGCCGGCTCGGGCACGAGCTCTAGCGGATTTAATCTTGTTTTCAGCTATAGTGAGACTGGCTTAAGCAGCACAAGCGGCAGCCACACTTTCACAAGTGCCGCGAGCGCGATCTCTTGGTTCAGCAACCCCGCGAATTTCATCCATTTCGGTGCACCTTCCACTTTGGGTAACGCAAGCACGCCGGTCACGATCAATGTTCACTGGGATCTTACCGCGTCGAACCCCGGAGACTTCTTCCAGGTAGAATCTGGTTTGCTGGTTGTTCCGGAACTATCTACACTACGCGCGCTACTCACCGGCACGCTTCTCTTGGGCGCGCACCTTTGGTTTCGCTCCCGCCGCAAGCTGGTTAACTGATACCGTTCAGCCAAAGTTCGTTAGCAAGTTCGATCGGGAGGTGTAGTGGCGGCTGTCCTCAGCCGCTCGGCTCAGCCGCTGGTTCTCAGCCGCTGGCCGGGTATGCGCTGAGCGTTCTGCGGGTGAAGACACCCGCCGCTACACTGTTGCTTTCTTGTGAATCGGCCCGCTCTGCGGGTGAGGACACCCGCCGCTACACTGCTGCTTCTTGTGGATCGGGCCGCTGGGTCGCGATCTCATTCGCATCCCTGCCAGGAACAGGAAGCGTGAAAACAGCAGCAAATACATTTGTCAGGCGGCCGTTGTTCCTCTGCCGGCTCTGCCTCCTCTGCGTCGTCTGCGGTGATAATCTTTCTGTTCGGAAACGCGAAAACTCCGCGCCTTTAACTCCGTAGTAACAAGTGCGCAGGTTAGAGGAGTAGATACTGGCAGGGCGTTGCTCTGAGTGGAGCGGCGCCTTGTCCAGTCTTCTCGGGCGCAGAGTTGGCTATGGACGAACTTGATGATGCACAAGAGGATGGACCCGGGGGCGACGCTGACCTGCGTTCCCCAAGCTCGTCTAACGAGACATTGGATGCGGGGACAAGTTTCCGGCGCCGGCGCCGGACGCTTGAACAGACGCGCAGGTTATTGCTGGCAGCGTTGCGGGTGTGGGAGCTGAGGAACGGTTATGGTCGCGGTGTATGACTGTTCGGTAATAAAAGTCGTTAGCTCTCCAGGCTTATCGCTGCGGTGGTACCGAACCAGCCGGACTTTCATTAAGGTTTGCGTGTTTTCTCTTGAGTCGCGCTGTTGTTTGTCTCACGATCACCAGCCGTGCACGCCGAAGCCGGTTTCGGACAACCCCGCCCCACCAGTCGTTTCAAGACGACGCACTGGAGCATTGTGCTCGCAGCCGGCGATGGCAGCGACAAAGCGCGCAGCGCCGTTTCGCGGCTTTGCCAGATTTACTGGCGACCGGTATTTGCCTTTATCTGTCGTCGTGGCTACCCAGCTAACGACGCACAGGACTTAACCCAGGATTTCTTCGTGCGCGTCACCACCGGCAATTTTCTCGAACACGCCGATCCGGAGCGCGGGCGCTTTCGTTCGCTCCTGCTTAAATCTCTTCAGAACTTCCTCATCGACGCGCACGAGAAGCGCAACTGCCAGAAACGCGGCGGCGATTTTCAATTTGTCTCATGGGACGACTGGATGGCGGAAGCACCTTCCCAGATGACTTTGCCGCCGAAAGCGCTCGAGTCCTGGCCGGCCGAACGAATTTTCGATGTGCGCTGGGCGACCACGGTCGTGGAACGAGCGATGCTACAGTTGCGCGAAGAATGCGAACGGCGCGGCCGCCGTCGTGTCTTCGATATCGTCAGCCCTTTCCTCGGTGCCGAACGCGCGGACGTCTCGTACTCAGAGCTATCGAAGAAGCTTGGTACTTCAGTAGCGGTGACAAAGAACCTCGTTCACCAAATGCGTAAAAGGTATCGCGATCTACTACGTCGCGCCGTAGCTGAAACAGTGGAATCTCCGGACCAGGTAGATGACGAGATACGTTATCTTTGCTCCGCACTAACGTTAGCTGAAACGTGAAACTCATCCTTACTGCTACTCCTGATCTTACTCATAATCCTGTGAGAAGATTAAGAGTAGAATTAAGAGCCAGAGCAAGATCGCGAGCACGAGCACAGCTCGGCACTCGGCACTCGGCACTCGGCACTACCTTCCTCATCGCTCGTCACTACTTCCTCCTCACTCGTCCTTTGTCTCCTGCAAATCAGCAATCAGAAGTCAGAAATCAGAAATTCTAACATGCTCCTCCTCGGCATTTCCGATACGCTCGCCGGCGCGACCGGCAGAGCGTGTCCGGAATGCGGCGGGGCGGCACAAATCGATGGCGGAACTTGCGTGAGCTGTTTGCTGCGCAAGGCACTCGACTCCTCATCCCGAACGGAGTTAAGGGAGCCCGGCGTATTACGTGAAGACTCACGCACTGGCGAGCACCCGCCTTCGCGCGGCTACGGCGTGGCCGGCGAGCAAGAGCACCCGCCTTCGCCGAGCTGCGGCGTGGCGGGCGAGCATGAGCAGGAGTATGAGCATGAGTGGTTAGACCTCCTCGACAGCATCGATATCCGCGATGCTGACTGGAAGCTGGGCAACTACCAAATCCTGGACGAAATCGGCCGCGGCGGGATGGGCGTTATCTACCGCGCGCGGCAACGGCATTCGCGCCGCATCGTCGCGCTGAAGCGCGTCCTGAGTTATCACAGCGAATCGCGCGAGACACTGGAGCGTTTCCGCCGCGAAGCCGAAGCGGCCGCCAGCCTCGATCATCCCAACATCCTGCCCATTTACGACGTAGGCGAAGCGGACGACCTCCCCTTCTTCACCATGAAGCTCGCCACCGGCGGCAGCTTGCAGCAGGTCGCGCCCGCCCTGCGCCAGAATCCGCGCGAATGCGTGCGCCTGCTGATGAAAATCACGCGCGCCGTCGCTTACGCGCACGGCGAAGGCATTCTCCATCGCGACCTCAAGCCGGGCAACATCCTGCTCGACGCACGCGGCGAACCGCTGGTGAGCGACTTCGGCCTCGCCAAATGGCTCGACGGCACGAGCGACTTAACTCGCACGCTGACGATTTTCGGTACACCCGGCTACATCGCGCCCGAGCAAGCCCATTCCTCAGCTAACGACTTAACGCCCGCCGCAGATATCTACAGTCTTGGCGCCATTCTGTTTGACCTCTTAACGGGCCGGCCGCCATTCCTCGGCGAGCACGCCCTCGCCGTCATCAAACAAGCTGATGAAAGGCCCGCGCCCAAACTTCGTTCGGTGATTAAGACGGCCGATCGCGACCTCCAAACAATCTGCGCCAAATGCCTCGAGCGCGAACCATCCGCGCGTTACCATTCCGCCGCTGACCTGGCCGAAGACCTGCAACGCTGGCTGGAAGGCCGGCCCATCAAAGCCCGCCGCGTCTCACCGCCGGTCCAGGTCTGGCGTTGGACGAAACGCAATCCCGTGCTGGCGAGCAGTATTGTTGCGTGCGCTGCGCTCGGAACCGCGACTGCGGCGTTCGACCTGCAGCGCCGTGCCAATGCGCGTCTGACAGCAGCAGCGCTCCATTCAATTTCCGTAAAACCGTTTCTCGATCTCGACTCTGCCCGATACGATCTCAGCAGCAGTGGATCTGTGGCCGCGGGTGTGGAGCGCGATTTTGCAAAACGCGGTCCAGCACGCGTGAGTGTGTCTCATGAGGTTGCAGTAAACGATAATCGTTCCCGCAAACGCGGCCCGTTCGGCGACGCGCGTGTTTTTTTGACGGGCACTCAACGTGTCCACAAGGGCAAACTGCGAATGTCTGTGCGGCTAGTAAACGCCGCTGACAGCAAAGTCCTCTACAAGCGAGTGGTCGAGCTAAATCGCTCCGTCGCCGCGCAAACTGATGCTGGCAACGCAATCGGGCGGGACGTGTATTCTATTCTCGGCAATGGGAATCTAACCGCGGCTGAGATAGCTGATGAAGATTCCGCCTCGCGTGACCCCACGGCGCGCGAGTCTCTAGTCTCCGGACGCGCCGTCGAGGACCGGCATACCCTCCTCGATATCGATCGCGCCATACAACTGTTTCAAAGAGCTGTAGATGCTCAATCGTCGTCAGCTTTAGCCCAAAGCTGCCTGTCCGAAGCGCATTGGGCGCGTTGGGTCTTTACAGGCAATGCCCGGTCTCTTGTTGCGGCAGAGCAATGTGCCGGTCGCGCTTTGCAGTTAAACGCCGATAGCTCGGAAGCACACAAGGCTAATTCAATGGTGTTGTTTGAGCAGGGCCGCTTTACACGCTCGCTCGAAGAAGCATTGACGGCACTGGAGCTAGCTGACCACACGGATGATTACCGTCTTATCAACCGCATTACGAGCAATCTTCGGATGCTTGGTGAGCCGCGAAGAGCGATTCCGTGGTATGAGCTAACGCTCAAAAACAGCGATCGTCCTTACGACTCGGCTTCACTAGGTGATTGCTATACCGAACTAGCTGACGACAATCGGGCAGCTGCAGCCTACAATCGGACGTTGACCTTGTTCCCTGAACACCCTGAGGGCTGGATGGGCCTCTGCCGGGTGGCTCTTTTGCGCAAGGATTTTAATACTGCGCGAAGGATCGCGTCCGACAATTGGCAGCGATATCGTGACTTCTCGTTCAGCCAGCAGATGGCCGCCGAAGTAGCATTTTTTTCGCGTGATTTCGCACAGGCAGCAAAGCTTTACGAAGAACTAGCGGCCAAAGATCCAGATGGCGGTAGCTCAGTCCACGCCGCGATCAGCTACGCTTCGGCATTGGCAAAGATTTACCAGGACGCTCAACGAAATGACGCTGCAAATCGGCTACTTCAAGCGGAATTAGGTAAAGAATTGGCGCGACTGCAGTCTTCTCCGGAGCACCCGGTGATCCTTTACCGCGTTGCTGCTATCGAGTCGTGCCTGGGCATGCTCGAACCCTCGCTGAAACACCTGGACGCAGCCGTGAAGAACGGCTGGATCGACTATCGCTCCTTAGATCTAGATCCACGCTTCGATTCGGTTCGCTCGCAACCAAGCTTTACACAACTTATCGCCGACCTGAAGAGCAAAGTGGACAGGATGCGCGACCAACAAACAACCTCAACAAGTACTGAACAGCAACCTTATGACTAAGTTATCCCTGATCACATTCAGCAAGCGATTGCGAACGACTCTGGCGAGCACACTCTTTAGTGTCGCTTGTATCCTGACTGTCACCGCTTTGCGCGCCCAAGCGCCAAACGCGAATCCTCCCGCGCAGTGGCCCGAAAAGGCACCCTACGATGCTGCCATTGACGCATTCGATGCAGCTCTCACCCGGTCCGGATGGGATAAGGACTACCGCACGCGATTAAGCAAATCGTGCGATTCCGCTCGAGCGGCAGTTGCCGAACAAGGCAATATCAATATCCCGGACAACCGGACAATCATCTTCTACGAGGCACAAGACATCGAACGTAAAGAGCCCGCGCCGGGTAGGCCACCCAAGCTGAACAAATCGCGGATGAGCGAGTAT
>JAFASN010000078.1 GCA_019244415.1 Verrucomicrobiota bacterium
TCTTCAACCGCTCTTCTTCTTCGAGCAAATAACGAAGCGTATCCTGGCTGAAGGATGCCCGACGCTCGATCGCGTTGCGGATGTACTCACGCCCTACGGCCTCGGCCAGCCGTTGCGCCATCACCGGATCGTGATTAGTGACGTAAAGATCGATCAGCCGGGTGCCACGGCGGATTGTTGCCTTAACCATTGTGGAAAGTGCGCCGGCAAGCGCCTCTTCGGTGGGAGTAAATGTCATACCGTCAGCCAGGTTTGGTTGCCTCAGGGATGCGGCGTTCGCCTGAGCTGGCGAAGGCGAAGTTTTTGCGGTGCCACCTCGCACCGGCGAGCCAAGAAGCGCGCGTCCGTTGTCGTCAGCCAGGCCCTCGGCGCGAATCACTCGTGCCAGCATCTGCCGGTTCGTGAGATTCTGCTCGATGGTACGCAGCGCTTCCTGGCTGGCCAGGAACATAGAACGCATGCGGGCAGCCGAATCGTCACCCGCGATAAACGTCGGCTCCTGAAAATCCACCTCGAGAACCTCGTGCGCCTGGTAGCTCTTCGGCGTGTTCCCGAGATAACCGAGCGCGATGAAAAGCCCCGCCAGCAGGCAAAGCGCCACAATCCAGATTCGCTCCAGCAACGCGTGCCAAAACGCGCGAAGATTAAAGCCGCGCTGCGGCTCAACGATGAGGTCGAGCGCAGGATTGAGCGAGCGCGGCGGAACGGCAGGCGTGCTGAGAGTACTCGGGGCAGGGGGATTCATTCCGAAAGAACGCTGAGATTAACCCAAAACGCCGGGAAAAGGCACCCAAAATTCCGCACAGTCGTTAGAAAAGGCTTTCGCCTACGGTCACGGTATCGCCCGCGCGCACAACGAAGTTTTGGCCGGCTGTCCGCGCCAGTCGTTTCGCATCCACTCGCATGACTTCTTCGCCGCCGTTCGGTTTTCGCCGCCGCACGGAAATGCGCTCAGGCGCCGCAATTCGAGTGTAGCCGCCCGCCATTGCGACTGCTTCAAGAATATCGATCCCGTCCTGCGCGCCCTCAGGTAATTCATAACTACCCGGCCGATTCACCTGTCCGAGCATGGTGAAGCGGCGATGGGCGTAGCCGACGAGCATCACGTTGACTCGCGGATTGACCAGGTAATCGCGCCCGTAGAGCTCGGTCAATTTCGCGGCCGCCTGGGTCAGCGTCATGCCCGCGAGATGGATCGACCCAAGTAGCGGAACGCTGAAATTCCCTTCCGCGTTGAGCCGCCCGTTCGTGCGAAGATCGTCTTCGCCAAAAACTTCCACCGCGATCTGGTCATTCGCGCTGAGGATATAACCTGCTGGCGCGCTCACTCCCGCGGGGAGTGGGTTAATCGCTACGATACTCGATGGAGTTGAGAGCAATGAAGGCCGCTCAGATGGCGCCGCTGCAACTGAAGACTCCGGTGATTGCGCGCAAAGCAAAGTACCGATGCCCATCAAGCCGAGGGCGAGACTTAGCTTAATTTCCCACATAATTAAAACATAAGAGAGGTGCGTACTCCGAATTGATCATCACTGAAGCTAAATGCCTGCGCCGAGCTCGAATCAGCGCGTCGGAGATAGTAGAGACCGATGTCCCAGTACCGGGTAATGTTTAGATCAATGGCCACTTGCAGATAATAGTAGTCATCGTTCCGGTTTAAGTCCATTCCATTAAGCGCGCTGAAGTAGGCGGCATTCTCATAACCGGCGCTCAAGCTAACAAAAATACGCTGAAGAAAACGTTGCTGAACGGCGAAGTGAATGTTCGTGTTAGTATAATCGCCGCCCGCAACTACGGCAGAATTCTGAGTACGGCGCGAACCTTCAAGCGACATACTTGTGCCATCGAACGGTTTGTAGGTCGCGTTCAGGTCGAAGACCGGGGAGATGTAGCTCCCGTGGACATCGCCTTGAAATTGCCGGAATTCGAGACCGACTGAACCCGACAAGCTCAGCTTTTCTCCAGGATTAAAGTTGGCGCGAAGATTAACCTGCTCAAAGTGCTGCGCCGGAGTAGGGCCATCCGTGTCGTTATAACCAAGCGTTCCACCCAGCCCTATCACCAGCTTCGTACTATAGTTGTAGTTAAGGAAAAGGTTGCCTGAGATCTGCTCGGAGCTGATCAAAGTGGCGTAGTCATACCGGCTGTAATCCACTCCACCGCTGAGGAACGTCTTCGAAGATAAATCGTAGGAGGCTGCCAAGCGCGTGGTGTAAATGTTCTCCCGCACCCGGCTGCCCACGTCAATATTTGCCTGGCGCCCTGTAGTATCGTTAAGCGAGCGCAGATCAGCGCTGTCTAGTAACTGAATATCCTGGCTGAAAGTCGCAGATATTTTGCCGAACACACGCTGCGCCTCCAGGTGAATGATATGTTGCACCGCATCAGCATCCGAATGGTTCCAGAACAGGATGATGTTCGGCGCGTAGATAAGTTCGAGGATATTCTTACTTTCCGTGCCCGACTCGCCCAGAGACAGCCGCACCAATGGCTCGAATGAAGTATAGAAGTCGCCGCTGCGGTTTACTGTAGTTAGATTGATATTATCATCGTAAACCGTTCGCACCGTCACGCCGAAGTGGTAGCGAAAGCGGCGCACGCTTTCACTTACCGGCTGGCCGTTGATCGTGACCTCAGGCTCAGGACCCGGTGAAGGCAGCTCCGGTTCCGGTGCAGTTGTTGCCGGCTGGTCAATGCTCGTCGCCGGAATCGGGCTCGGCTCGACTTCAGCGTCTTGGGCATTAACCCTTACCAGAAGAAGACCCATGGTGAGTACCACGAACACCAAGCCGGGCGATACCTGCCGGCGCGGTAGCTTGCGGCCGTAGCTCGTTAGCATTCTTGATGCGGGCGTACTCAGCGCCACCGGTGCGACCTTACTCAACGGCGCGCCTCAAATTGTGCCGTGGCCGCGAGCAGCAGAACCCCTTCCGCCTGCGCGCAACGCTTCTCTGACTGCTCCCGTTCGGCTGCTGTGAGTGGTTCGTGATGCGAGCCGGCCGAATCCACGCGCATGGTCTCACCAGGCCAGATAGTGCTCACGTGGTCCGCGCCGAAGGGGAACATGTCGAGATGGCCGCGCACGCAGGTGGCGATCGTCGCCACGCTGTCTTCCGTGATCTCGAAGAGAGCGCCGGCGTCACTGCGCATCTCTGCGCGTTGAGTACGAAGAGTCAGGCTGGCGTTGTTGTATCCGTGCTGCTCAACGCGGGCCACGATATGCCCGCGCCGGAGCTGCACCGTCGCGGCGCGTTGGCGCACGCCGCCGTCGGTTTCATTGCCATCGACCGCGAACGTCAGTGCGTCGATCTCCATCTCAGCGCTTCCACCCAGCCGCAGCAGCATATTTGGCAGCAACATGAGAGCAGCGCTTCCGGCAAGACTCGTACTTACGACTGACCGCGACGGGATGTTTTCGCCGGCAAACAATAGGCGCTTGCTGTCGAGTTCGGCTCCGTGTGCATCGAGTACGATCGCTTCCATCCGGCTCGACGTGATGCGCCCGCAAGCGGCCATGCTCAGCGCCGTGTAGGCGGCGAAGCCCCACCGGAGAAGCGCGGGCCGGAGCGTTTGCACAGCGCTGGCGACGAGCGCGGACCGTCGTGGTTAAACTCGCTTCGGCGATCCGGCGGGCGAATGCTTTGGCGTGGGAGACCGCTTCGGTGTGGGCGAGTGCCGCGGAGTCGGAGAGCGACGCGGCGTGGGCGTTGGTCTCGGCGTAGGAGATTTGTGCGGCGAACGATGGTCTTTGTCCTTATCTTTGGCCCACATCGTAGGCAGCCATACTGGGCTTCCCACAAACGTGCCGGCAAGGAGAAGAGCGCTGAAAAACTTAAGAGGCCGCGACATTTTCATGCGAAGGGATATTTGCTAACGAGATTAGGAAGTTTCCTGTGGCTGCACAATACAAAAGTATACGTTTCGCCGGCGCCGGCTTTGCCCCATGTTCGTGATCGGGCTTGATCGGGCCATCTGCGCCTTCGTTAATCGCGCTGCTCAGCACTTCGGTTGGCTCGATCAGGCAATCGTCGTCATGAGTGACAGCGACCTGGTTAAAGGCGGCGTTGTGCTCGCGCTTTTCTGGGCCATCTGGTTTCGCGTGCCGGCCCGGCGCGACCGGCTTCTCGCCGCGCTGGCCGGCTCACTGGTCGCGCTATTCATCGCGCGGCTGCTCGCTTACGTGCTGCCGAATCGCGTGCGGCCGTTGCTCGACCCGAGCATGCATTTCACTGCGCCGTTCGGTCTGTCCGACCAATCGAACTGGACTGACTGGAGCTCGTTCCCGAGCGATCACGCCGCCTTGTTCTTCGCCATCGTTACCGGCGTAACGCTGGCGAACCGGCGCGCTGGCATCTTTGGTTGGATTTACGTCATCGTCGCAATTTGCTTCCCGCGCATTTACGTCGGCATTCATTATCCCAGCGATATCCTCGCCGGCGCGGTGATCGGTGTCGGCTGCGTCATGCTCATCGTCGAATGGCGTGAGTTCTGGGTCACGCCGGCGCTGCGTTTCATCGAGCGGCACCCGGCCTGGGGCTACGGCTTGCTTTATCTGCTTACCTTCCAGATCGCGACGCTATTCTGGGACGTGCGTACTTTCCTCAGCTACTTCGGCTTCTCCACCTAGTGATGCAGCGCGTACGGGAGTCGAACCCGTGCACCAGCCTTGAGAGGGCTGTGTCCTAACCACTAGACGAACGCGCCGTTCCTTCCCGTAGAATATCCGGAGCTAAATTTCGGGCAAGACCGGTCACGGCCGCGGCAGCGACGGTTCTGGCGCGGCGACATTGCCCGCGCGCGCTCGTCCCGGCTTGCTGGCCGGAGTCGCAGTCGGACCTGGCGTCGAGCCGGGCCGTACTCGGTTTTGGGCGAGCAAGTTAAGCTGTTCCGTCTTTCGCGCATCCAGATACGCCTTGAGTTCATCGGACGAAGCGCGCGCCCGCATCCGGCCGAACAAAATCGTGTAATAGGCACGCAAACGCTCACGTTTTTCCAAGTCAGTGCGCGATGCTTCCGCCTGCGCGCGTGCGGCCACCAGGTCAGGATCGTTGACGGTTCGGTTAGTTAACTCTCGCCATTCGGCATGCAGCCGTACTTCATCTGCTGCTTTTCCCAATGGTGTTTGCTTGAACATCTGGTCCATCTCTTCTACCGAGGGCAACTGCGACGCCGGTGTCGCGAGCGGCCCCCGATCCGGCGCATTGGCCGGCAACGTTTCAGGCAAAGTTTGCGGCGCGCGCGAAGTCGAGCTCGGCGCGGACGCTTGCGCCAGTAACATGCCGGAATCCACGGTTTGCGCATCTGCCATAAGCAAAGGCATGGCGCCGAGTACTGCCAGGAATGTAATTCGCCAGATCATATCACACATCGGGGCGAGAGGATTTGAACCTCCGACCTCGTGGTCCCAAACCACGCGCTCTACCAAGCTAAGCTACGCCCCGGTATCGAGTGAGACTTACCATGTGCCCCGGGCACTCGCATGCGGTTTCTCCAGCTCCTGCTCGTGCTCACGATACTTGCAACGCGAGCACGACCAGGAGTTAGTACCCGAGATTTGATGCCAGCCTTTTTTCAATGCCCGCGACAGGCTCTTCCATGCGCCGCGCATAATCTTCCACCTGGTCCCGCCCGATTTTGCCGACGCCGAAGTACTTCGCTTCCGAGTGCGAAAAGTACAGCCCGCTCACACTCGCGCCGGGATGCATGGCGTATGATTCAGTCAAGGTAATCCCGCAGAGCCGTTCGGCATCGAGCAGGTCAAATAATGTGCGCTTCTCCGCGTGGTCCGGGCATGCCGGATAACCCGCCGCAGGACGGATGCCGCGGTACTTTTCCCGGATCAACTCTTCCGCTGAGAGTGCTTCATCGCGCCCAAATCCCCACGCGTCGCGCGCCTGTTTGTGTGCGTACTCGGCGAAAGCTTCTGCTAGCCGGTCAGCCAGGGCTTTCACCGTGATCGCGCTGTAATCGTCATGCGCCTTTTTGAAATCGCTGGCCAACTCGTCGGCCCCGAGTCCAGCGGTGACGGCGAATCCCCCAATGTAATCGCGACACGTTTGACCTTCGATGGCTGATGTTGAATTTGATTTCGGCGCAATGTAATCGGCCAGGCAATGATTGAATTGGCCGGCGGGTTTTCGCATCTGCTGGCGCAGAAAGTGAAGACTCGTCAACGGGCACTGACGCGCTTCATCGTTGAACAGTTGAACATCATCGCCGGTCGCGTTTGCCGGCCAGAAACCGATTACCCCGCGCGCTTGGAGCAGTCTCTCATCCACGATCTTCGCGAGCAGTTCCTGCGCGTCTGCGAAAAGCTCACGCGCCTGTTTCCCGACGATCGGATCATCGAGGATTGCCGGGAATCTACCGCGCAATTCCCACGCATGAAAAAACGGCGACCAATCGATAAACTCAGCAAGCGTGGCGAGCGAGATCTGCTGGGGAGCGCACGGGGCCTCGCGTGCTGGTGATCGCGCCCCCGCGATGACGAATTTTTCCGCCAAGGAGATTTCGGCGGGGGCGCCGAAATCAGCACGTGAGGCGCGTGCGCTCCCCAGATCAGTCGCGAAACAGCGCGTTCCTAAAAATCCGGGCCTCGGCGGAACGTAAGTTTCCCAATCAAACTTCGGCGCGTTCTCCCGCGCCTGCTTGATCGTGACCAGGTCGCGCTGTTTGTTTTTCGCCGCGTACTCTGCGCGCAATCGCTCGTACTCAGCGCGCGTTTGTTGCTCGAATGCCGCTCCGTCATTGAGCAACCTGCTCACCACGCCGACGGCGCGCGATGCGTCGAGTACGTGCACCGTGCTCCCGTTGTACTGCGGCGCGATCTTCACCGCGGTATGCGCGCGGCTCGTCGTGGCGCCGCCGATCAGCAGCGGCACGCGAAAATTTCCCCGCTCCATCTCCTGCGCCACGTGCACCATTTCATCCAGCGAGGGCGTGATCAGGCCGCTTAGCCCGATGGCGTCGGCGTTGATCGCGCGCGCGGTTTCGAGGATTTTGTTCGCCGGCACCATCACGCCAAGGTCGATCACTTCGTAATTGTTACATTGCAGTACCACGCCCACGATGTTCTTGCCGATGTCGTGCACGTCACCTTTCACGGTCGCCATCACGATGCGCGCCTGCGCTTTCGAGGCCGCCGTTTTTTCCGCCTCCATGAACGGCATCAGGTATGCGACCGCTCTCTTCATCACTCGCGCTGATTTCACCACCTGGGGCAAAAACATTTTGCCGGATCCAAAAAGATCGCCCACGACGCTCATGCCGGCCATCAGCGGCCCTTCGATCACCTGCAGGGGCCGCGCGAAATTGCGCCGCGCTTCCTCTGTATCCGCTTCGATGAAATCCGTGATCCCATGGACTAGCGCATGCGTCAGGCGTTCCTCGACCGGCGCGGTACGCCACGCCTTCTCTTCAGCAGGTCCCTTCTTCTTCGCCTGTACTGTCTGGGCGAATTCCAGCAGCCGTTCAGTGGCGTCGGAGCGCCGGTTCAGCAGCACATCTTCGACCCGCTCGCGCAGCTCCGGCTCGATTTCTTCATAAACCGCGAGCTGTCCCGCATTCACGATCGCCATGTCGAGTCCGGCGCGAATCGCGTGATACAAAAACGCGGCGTGCATCGCCTCGCGCACGGCGTTGTTTCCGCGGAACGAGAACGAGACGTTGCTGATCCCACCGCTTACGCGTGCGCAGGGCAGGTTTTGTTTGATCCAGCGCGTCGCCTCGATGAAATCCACGGCGTAATTGCGGTGTTCCTCCAGTCCCGTCGCGACGGTAAGTACGTTCGGGTCGAAAATGATGTCGTTAGCTGGGA
>JAFASN010000044.1 GCA_019244415.1 Verrucomicrobiota bacterium
GCACGTAAACCGTGTCGGGAGCTTTCGGGTCTGCGTAAATTTTGCTGAAGTACCACGCACGCTGGCGGAAGCGGCCGTCTTCATTCACTCGCGTCCATTTGTCGCCTCCATCATCTGAGCGAAAAATCCCGCCTTCCTTGGCTTCGATAATGGCGTACACGCGGTTGGAATCCGCACCTGAAACCGAGATGCCGATGCGGCCCAAAATGCCACCGGGCAAACCATTCCCCGTTAGTTGCTTCCAGGTGACGCCGTTGTCCTCGGATTTGTAGAGCCCGCTTCCAGGGCCACCGCTGGAGAAAAACCAGGGCTGCCGGCGCGTCTGCCAGAGCGCGGCGAAAACAACGTTTGGATTCTTTGGATCGAAGACAACGTCGATGCCGCCGGAGTTCTCGTCCTTGTACAGAACTTTCGTCCACGTTTTCCCGCCATCAGCAGTGCGGAAGATGCCGCGCTCCTGGTTCGGGCCGAAAGCGTGACCGAGAGCTGCGACCAGCGCGATGTCTGAATTATGCGGATCGACAATGACCGCGCCGATCTGGTGCGTATCGCGTAATCCAACGTTTTTCCAGGTTTTGCCCGCGTCTAACGACTTGTAAAGGCCGGTGCCGTAGGTCGTGTTGCCGCGGATGGCGGCTTCGCCCGTGCCGACATAGATCACATTGTGATCGCTCGGCGCGACCGCGATCGCGCCGATGGAAGAAATGTCTTCCTTGTCGAAAATCGGCGACCAGTTCGCGCTGGCGTCGGTCGTTTTCCAAACACCGCCGGAAACTGCGCCAAAGTACCACGTATTCGGCTCGCCTGGTACGCCTTCGATGGCGAGCGCGCGTCCGCCGCGGAACGGCCCGATCTGCCGCCATTGCATGCCGCTGAAAAGACTTTGGTCGACTGCCGGCGACGGTGTTGGCGCAGCAGAAGCGACCGCGGCGAAAAGTACGGAACAAAACAGCGGAAAGCGCGAGGTCATAGAACGGTAACGTCCGAGAGCTGCGCTTTATCTTCAACTGCAAACATGACGTGCAGCGCACTTCGTCTGTGCTTTCCAAAACGCTTGCAACTTCCGCGCGCACATTTTCAACTGCAGTCCATCCCGCCGCTGATGACGACCGCTAACAAGATCACGCTCGTTCGCATTCTCATGATCCCGGCGTTCGTCACCATGGCGATCTATTACGGCCAGAGCATCGGCCGCGGCGCGCCGCTGGAATGGCAGCGCTACACCGCGATCATTATTTTCATCCTCGCGTCAGTGAGCGACGGTCTCGATGGCTACGTCGCGCGCCGTTACAATCAGCGCAGCCCGCTCGGTGTCGTACTCGACCCGATCGCCGACAAAGGTCTGCTCCTCAGCGGCATTATCACCTTGAGCATCAGCAATTGGAGCAAGATCGATCCTGAGTACGGCCGTTTTCCGGCCTGGTTTCCGGTACTCGTGATCACCCGCGACGCCGTCATCTTGATGGGAACGGCCGTACTTTATTTTCTCATCGGCCCGAACATCAAAGTGAAGCCAAGCTGGACGGGAAAAGTGGCGACCGTACTACAGATGGCGGCAATCGCGTGGGTCATGCTGCAATTGCATTTCCTGCCGTTGATCTGGGTTGTGGCCGCGGCGGGTTTCTTCACACTCATTTCGGGCATCATTTATGTGCTCGATGGCGTGCGGCAACTGCAAGCCGCCGGCCACGCCAACGCGCCGCGATAACTACCCGATGAACAACGTCGCCATCGTGGGGCGGCCGAACGTCGGCAAGTCTGCCCTCTTCAACCGACTGGCGAAACGACGCATCGCCATCGTGCACGATCAGCCCGGGATCACGCGCGATCGCATTTCCGCGAACGTCGAAGCAAATGGAAAAACGTTCACGTTGTGGGACACGGGCGGAATCATCGGCGCGGGCGAAACGGAACTGAGCGCTGAAGTACGAGCGGCGGCTGAACGCGCCATGTCCGAAAGCGCGCTCGTTCTTTTCGTCGTTGATGCGCAGGATGGCTTGAATCCGCTGGACCGCGAGCTGGCGCGTTTCGTCCGAAAGCTGCGCAAACCAGTGTTGCTCGTGGCGAACAAAATCGATGATGCCAAACATGAGGACCTGGCGAACGAATTCGCAGCGCTGGGATTCGAGCACGTGTTCTCCATCAGCGCGGCGCACGGTCGTGGGATCGGCGAGCTGACGGACGCAATCGCGACGCGTTTACCAGCCGTCTCTCAACTCTCAACTTTTAACTCTCAACCTCTTCGCCTCGCCGTCGTCGGCCGGCCAAACGCGGGCAAATCATCATTGATCAACGCGCTTCTGTCCCAGCCGCGCACGATCGTCAGCGAAATTCCGGGCACCACGCGCGATGCCGTCGATATTGAGTACGGGCGCGAGGGTAAACGCTACGTTTTCATCGACACGGCTGGTATCCGCGCACGCAGCAAGCATTCCAGCTCGGTAGAAGTGTTCTCGGTCATGCGCGCGGAGAAAACGATACAGCGCGCGGACCTTTGTCTGCTCGTGGTTGATGCCAGTGACGGCGTTCGCGCCCAAGACCGCCGCATCGCCGGATTGATCCAGAAAGCGAACAAGCCGTGCATTGTTGTTTTGAATAAATGGGACCTCGTGGCCCAACGTGGACGGCAACAAACCCCTCGTTATTCCGACCGAAGCGCATTGAAGCCGAGGAACGCCGTCGCGAGAGGGAAAGGCAATATCACTGAATCCCTCGGCTTCGCTCGGGATGACAGAAGAAGTGATCGGAACGAGCGGAAGAAGACGATGGAAAACATCATCGCTACCGCCCGCGCCGAGCTTTTCTTTCTGCATTATGCGCCCGTACTCGTGACCAGCGCTCTCACCGGGGAACACGCACCGCGCATTTTTAAGCTGATCGCCAAAGTACAAGGCGCGTCGCACATCCACATCGGCACCGGAAAGCTGAACCGCCTGCTGCATTTCGCGATCGCGGCCAACCCTCCGCCCATGGTCAGCGGCAAACGCCTCAAGGTTTTTTACGCCGCGCAAGCTCCAGCCGAGATACGCGCGATCCCGGCGCCGGAGTTCATTCTCTTTGTCAACTCCCCTCGCCTGCTTACGCAACCGTTCGAGCGCTTTCTCGAGGCGCGCATTCGCGAAGCGGAACCGTATCCCGGCTTGCCCCTGCTGCTAACGCTGCGCAAGCGCGAGTGAAGTCTCGCGCCCGCTGTGGCGAGCAGTTGATCGAACATTCGGCAGCGCACTGGTGTCAGAGACAACTCTCATGAGATCGACTCAGGAAATTACGCAGCAAGTACAGGAGCTTGGCCGATGGATCCCGCCGGTGCGCGAGCAGGTGGGCCACGTCGTTGTCGGCCAGAAATATCTGGTGGATCGCTTGCTCCTCGGCCTTTTAGCGAACGGTCACGTGCTGCTCGAAGGCGTTCCCGGCCTGGCGAAGACCCTCACGGTGAAAACCATGGCCGCGTGCATCAACACCGGATTTCAGCGCCTGCAATTCACGCCCGATCTGCTGCCCGCCGATCTTATCGGGACACTCATTTACAATCCGCGCGATGGCGAGTTCACGACGAAGTTCGGCCCGATTTTTTCCAATCTCATCCTCGCTGATGAAATCAATCGCGCGCCGGCAAAAGTACAGAGCGCACTGCTAGAGGCGATGCAGGAGCGGCAGGTCACCATCGGGGAAAAGAGCTATCCACTGCCTGATCCGTTTCTCGTTCTTGCGACCGAAAATCCGCTCGAGCAGGAGGGCACGTACCAGCTTCCCGAAGCGCAGCTCGACCGGTTCATGTTCAAGCTGAACATCGGCTACCCGCAGAAGAGCGAAGAGCGACGCATTCTCGATTTAATGGCGACCTCCGCGCCGGACCTGAGCGTGACCGCAGTTGTCGATCCGCAGCAAATCATCGCCGCCCGCGAGATCGTGAACAGCATCTACATCGATGATCGCGTGAAAGATTACATCGTCGATATCGTGTGGGCGACGCGGCAGCCGAGCGCTTACAAGTTGCAGCTCGATGGGCTCGTGCGCTACGGCGCGTCACCGCGCGCCACGATTTATCTCGCGCTGGCGGCGCGCGCCCACGCATTCCTGAACGGCCGCGGCTACGTCACGCCGCAGGACATTAAAAGTATCGGGCCCGACGTACTGCGCCACCGCATCATCGTCAGCTATGAAGCGGAAGCGGAATCGATCACAAGCGAGATAATTGTGGACCGGATTTTCGCGGGGCTGCCGGTGCCGTGAGGCGGCGAAGTGACCGGTGACGGCACATGCGAATGCGGACGCGCCGCTTGGCTTGTCCACAACAAACCCGGCCAAGCTTGGCTATTACGAAGCGTTCCCTGACGCAGAAAGCGCAATTGCGCGGGAGAAGCAACTGAAGAACTGGAATCGTGCGAAGAAGGAATCGCTGATCGACAGCGCAAATCCGAGATGGCGAGATGTGCTGGACGCGATGCATGCGTGAAGAGCAAATGAACTGGTTCGGTTCGCAACGGGATCCCTCGACTTCGCTGCGCTTCGCTCGGGATGACGAGAGAAGAGAGCCGCTCGTGCAACGAGCACATTCACGACTCACTAATCACTAATTACCATTCACTATTCAGAGGTGAACACCGACGACATCCTCAAAAAAATCCGTAGCCTCGAAATCAAAACCCGCGGCTTGGTGGAAACAGCTTTCGCCGGCGATTACCACAGCGTGTTCAAGGGCCGCGGTATGAATTTCGACGAGGTGCGCGAGTATCAGCCGGGTGACGAGATTCGTACTATCGACTGGAACGTGACCGCGCGGCTCGGCAGCCCGTTCGTGAAGAAGTTCACCGAAGAACGCGAGCTCACCGTGATGCTCATTGTTGATGTCAGCGCGTCAGGAAACTTCGGCAGTACTGCGCAATCGAAACGCGAATTGGCAGCAGAAGTGGCGTCGCTGCTCGCCTTCAGCGCGATCCGCAACAATGACAAGGTGGGCCTGCTTCTTTTCAGCGACCGAGTCGAGCTTTTCATCGCGCCAAAAAAAGGCCGCTCGCACACGCTGCGGATCATTCGCGAAATCCTTTTTTTCCAGCCGCAAGGCCGCGGTACTAATCCGGCCCTCGCGCTCGACCACCTCAATAAAATTGTCACGCGGCGCGCCGTTGTTTTTCTGATTTCAGATTTCCAGGCGAAAAATTTTTCACGCGAGCTTGCGGTCACCGCGCGGCGTCACGATCTCATCGCTATCCGCATTGCCGATGAGCGCGAAACGTCGCTGCCGAACATCGGAATCATCACTCTGGAAGACGCCGAGACGGGCGATCAGATCGAGATCAATACCGCGGATCGCGATGTCCGCTCGCGGTTCACTGCGCTGGCCGACGCGCAACAAAACGAACTCAAACGCGTGCTGCGGCAAAACCGAATCGACCGCATCGATCTGCGGACAGGCGATGATTATTTGCCGGCGCTGCGCACGTTTTTCAAAAATCGTGAACGCCGGTTAATGGTGCGATGATAACTCCAGCTCGCAGTCATTCAGAGCGAAGCGAAGCGGAGCCGAGGAATCCTGGCGACGTTACCTTAAAGGTTTCGCAACGGGATGCCTCGACTGCGCTCGGCATGACGGTGCTGCTGGTTCAAGACACGATTCACGATATTGCCCCGCCGATTCATTATTCGATCATTGCACCGTGGATGATCTTCGCCGGCAGCGTGATCGTGTTGCTGCTGCTCGGAGCGCTGTTTTGGTATGCGCGTAAACTGTTTCGCAAAGAGCAGCGGGTCCTCACGCCCCGAGAACGCGCTGAACAGGCGCTCTCCGAAATTGAGCAGCAGATCGAAGGAGTCGCGCCGTATCAGTTCAGCATCCGCGTGTCCGGTATTTTGCGGCGTTATGTAGTTGAGCAGTTTAACCTACCCATGACGCGCCAGACTTCGATTGAGTTCCTGAATGCGATCGCCGCGGGCAACAGGTTTTCTCCCGACGAGAAGCTTTTGCTGACGGATTTTCTGGAGCGTTGCGACCTGATCAAGTTCGCCCGCTATGAAGCGACAACGCAGGACAGCCGCCGGCTACTCGACGAAGCGCGGCGATTTGTGAATGGAGGAAACCTTGTCACTGCCTGACTGGTTGCGCGGCCAGTCGCTCGCTTTCGCGCACCCCTGGCTGCTGCTGTTACTGCTGCTGATTCCGGCGCTGGCGTGGCTGCGCGGCAAAGTCGGCCCGCGCGCCGCGATTGTCTTTTCCGCAACGGCGCCGTTTCGCGCCATCGGCAAGAGCAGCGTGAGCCGCGCCGGGCGGATTCTGCGCGCCATGACCTGGATCTCGTTAGCGGCGTTTATTCTCGCGATGGCGCGGCCGCAACTCGGCAAGTCGCTCACGCAAGTGGAAGCGAGCGGCATCGACATCATGCTCGTACTCGATGTTTCCGGCTCGATGTTGACGAAGGATTTCACCATCGGCGGCGAAGAAGCGACGCGGCTGGATGCCGTGCGTGAGGTCACGCGCAAATTCATCGAAGGCCGGCCAAACGATCGCATCGGCATGATCGCCTTCGGCACACGCCCGTTTGTCGTTAGCCCAATGACCTTGGATCACGAGTGGCTGCTGGAGAATTTGGACCGCGTCCGAATCGGTCTGGTGGAAG
Source organism: Verrucomicrobiota bacterium (assembly GCA_019244415.1). Lineage (GTDB taxonomy): Bacteria > Verrucomicrobiota > Verrucomicrobiia > Chthoniobacterales > UBA10450 > AV69. The sequence continues at coordinate 6,615 of JAFASN010000044.1, forward strand.
GGGCAACGGCAATTGGGTCGGCGATGGCGGCGGGCGGGAACCGGCTTAACGACAAACACTCAAAAAGCCGCGCCATGGTACTCATGACGGACGGCGACAATAACGCCGGCAAAATTCCACCGAACACTGCCGCAGAAGCATTGAAGGCGCTCAAGATAAAGTTGTACGCCATCGGTATTGGAACGAATGGCATCGCGCCGTTCCCGGTCTTTGACCAGCGCACCGGAAACCCGCTCACTGATGCCGCGGGCAACATTCTTTATCAGGACGCGCCGGTCACATTCAACGAAGAAGGGCTGCGTGAAATCGCGCAGATTGCGGACGGCAAGTTTTACCGCGCGAGCGACACGCGCTCACTCGAGTCGGTCTTCAGGGAAATCGACAAGCTGGAGAAGACGAAGGTGAGCGTGAAAAAGTACGAGCGATACCGCGACCTGTTCCCGGAATGCATCGCGGCCGGCTGCGGGTTGCTCGTCGCCCAGTTGCTGCTCGGCCAAACCCTCTGGAGGCGGCTGCCGTGAGCGGCAATTGTTCATGAGCTTCGGTGCGCCGATCTGGTTTTGGGCGTTGGCAATTCTGCCGCTGCTGGTGCTGCTCTACCTGCGCGGTGAGCGACGCAGCGCGGTGCTGCTGCGCGAGTTTATTTCGCCGCGTTTGCTGCCGGAGCTTGCGGGCAATATCGATCGCCAGCGCCGCGCGTTGCGTTTTGGTTTGACGCTGCTCGCGCTTGCCCTGGCGATTACCGCGCTGGCCAGGCCGCGCCTCGGTTACACTTACGAAGACGTGAGGCGGCGCGGAATCGATCTGCTCATCGCCGTCGATACGTCGCGCAGCATGCTGTCGAACGATGTCACGCCGAATCGGCTCGAGCGCGTGAAACTGGCGGCGCAGGATTTGATTTCAGATCTGACCGGTGATCGTGTCGGGCTGATCGCGTTTGCGGGACGCGCGTTTTTGCAGGCGCCGCTGACGATTGATTACGACGCTGCCGTTGAGTCGATCAACGATCTCGATACGCAAACAATTCCCGAAGGCGGCACGGACATCAGCGAAGCCATCGCGCTCGCGGTCTCCACCTTCGGCAAAAGTGCGATGGGAAACCGAGCGCTCGTTATTTTCACCGATGGCGAAGAGCTGAGCGGCGATGCGGTGAAGGAGGCAAAGAAGGCCGCTGATGCGGGCGTTAAGATTTTCACCGTTGGCGTCGGAACGCCGCAGGGCTCGCTCATCCCGATCGAGAATGGATTCGTAAAAGATCCGAATGGCCAGGTGGTGAAATCGAAGCTCGATGAGAAACGGTTACGCGAGATCGCGGCCGAGACGGGCGGGATGTACTTCCATCTGGAAAACGGGTCGCAGACGATGCACCAGCTTTCGCGGGATGGGCTGGCGAAAATGCAAGCGGGCGAGATCGACGCGCGACTCTCGCGCCGGCCGATCGAGCGCTACGAATGGCCGCTCGCTGCCGCGGTACTCGCACTGATTGCCTCGTTGTTCATCAATGATCGAAAGCGGGTGAAGCAGCTGCACCTGGCGCCGGTGCGAACGAACGGCTCGCCCGAAGTTGCGTTAAACTCTGCGCGCCGCCAGCCCTCGAGTACGCTGGGCGTGGCGGCGGTATTGCTGCTGGTGAGTACAGCGTCGGTGTTCGGCTCAAACGGACTCGACCTCTTTAAGCAGGGCCGCTACGGGGACGCGCTCGCGCAATTCCAGCATGATCTCGAGCACAACCTGAATCCGGCTGACAAAAACAAGATGGTGTTCGACAGCGGAGCGGCCGCTTACATGATGGGCGATTACGAAAAAGCGTTGGAAGCGTTCAGCCAATCGCTCACCGACAGCTCGCCGCAGCTGCAGGAGAAAAGCCATTACAATCTCGGCCGTACTCTGGAAGACCGCGCCGATCTCCAGCAGACGAACGAAGAGGCACTCCAGGATTTGGAAAACGCGAAGAGCCATTACGAGCAGGCGCTGAAACTTGATCCACATGATAATAATGCCGCGCGGCGGCTGGAGATCGTGAAGCAGAAAATCGAGCAACTGAAAAAACACCCGAAGCAGCCGCCGCCGAAGCCGCAAAGCCAGCAGCAACAACAAAAGAAGAAAGACCAGAACGATCAGCAGAATCAGGATCAGCAGCAACAGCAGCAGAATTCGCAGGAACAGGCGAAGAACAATCAGCAGAATAAAGACAAGCAAAATCAGCAGCAGCAGAATTCAAAGGGCGGCAAGGATCAGCAGCAAAACCAGGAATCGCAGCAACGGCAGCAACAAGGCTCTAACGAGAAACAGCCGAATCAGCAAAAAGCATCGCCATCACCAACCGCTGGAGATTCGGAGTCGCAACAGCAGAAGAACGACCAGCGCGGGGGTGAGTCACCCACGCCGAGCCCCGGCTCACAAGGCGCGTCGCCCTCGCCTTCACCCGGCCAAAACGGCGAACGTCCTTCCCCTTCACCATCCAATGAAAGCGGTGCCGGGCAGGGAAGTTCGCCGAGCGCAACGCCAGCGAATTCGCCCAGCAAACCGATGTCGGGGGAAATAAAAGAGGCAAGCAAGCCGAATGCTGACCAGCAGAAGCAAGAAGCCGAAGCGGAGACCGACGCGGCGAAACCTGGTGAGATGTCGCCGCAGCAAGCCGCGCGCTTGTTGCACTCGATGAAGGACGAAGAAGCGCGCGTGCAACTCGATGAACGCAAGCCGGTGCCGCAGGTCTATAAAGATTGGTGACGGAGATGTTCAATGTTTGATTTGAACAGACTTTTATGCTGCGCGTGCCTTGCAGCGACGGTCATTGCGCAAGGCGCGCACGCTGCGTCGCCGAGTGTCACCGCGGTGCTAACGAGCTCTGAAACTGTACTTGGAAGACCGGTTCAGCTGGAGATCAAAGTCAGTGACGCGCGCGGCGTGACGCCACCGCGCAGCATCGCGGCAGATGGACTTGATATTCGTTACACGGGCGAATCGCAGAACATAGTCATGCGGAATTTCCAGATGAGCTCGAGCGTCACGTTTAATTATACCGTCATGCCGATGAAGAGCGGCACGTTCAGAATTCCGGCGCAGATGCTACAGGCCGGAGGGGCGACGCTGCGCACACCGGAGCTGACGCTGCACGTGAGCAATGCCAGTGCGTTCGGCAGCAATCGCGCGCCCCAAAATTCCGGGCAGGCTGATCTGGGCAAAGTGGCGTTTGCGGAGTTGATCGTGCCGAAAACGAGCGCGTACGTAGGGGAAATAATTCCAGTGGTGGTGCGCATCGGCTTCAACTCGCGCGCGCGTACCGAGGGGATGGAGCCGCCGCAGCTTACCGGGCAGGGATTCACCATGCAAAAGCTCTCTGATCCGGAGCGCAGCCTGGAGACAATCAGCGGGCGCGCCTACGTCGTTTTCTCCTATAAAACCGCGGTGTCGGCGGCGCGTGCGGGGAATCTGCAACTGGGTCCGATTGAGACGAAGGCAAACGTGCTGGTGCCGCGGCAATCCGCCACCCGGCACACGCCTTTCGATCCGTTCGATGGCGATGATCCATTCTCCGATCCGTTTTTTAGCGATCCGTTCGGGCGTTTTCTTGAACGACGCGAGCTGACGATCAAAAGCGAGCCGGCAAATCTGGAAGTGAAACCGCTGCCGCCGGGCGCTCCGGCGAGCTTCTCCGGCGCGATCGGCAATTTTTCCCTCAAGGCGCAGGCCAATCCAAAGCGGGTGCAGATCGGCGACCCGATCACGATCAAGGCAGAGATTTCCGGACGCGGGAATTTCGACCGGATCGATGCCCCGGCGCTGAGTGACGAAAGTGGATGGCACCGCTATCCGCCGGCCGCCACTTTTAAACAGGACGACGACGTTGGCATCAGCGGCACGAAGACATTTGAGATGGTGATTTCTCCTAACGAGAAAAAGTCCGCCGTGCCGCCGCTGGCCTTCAGCTACTTCGATCCGGTGCAAGAGAAGTACATTAGTTTGCAAAGCAATGCCGAGCCCATCGTCGTGGAAGGCGGAGCAGCGCCGTCGCCCGCTGCTGCCGTTGGCGCAGCATCTCCGGCAGGTTCGCCAACTGCCGGCACAGTGAGTACGAAACCGGAGGACATTTTGCCGCAGATCAAAGAGCGGGGCGCGGTTGTGCAAACGTTTGCGCCGCTGTTCGCCCGGCCGGGATTCTGGTGGGCGCAACTTGCCCCGCTGGTCATTGCGCTTGGGCTCGGCGGATGGAAGTACCGGAGCCGGCGGGCGGTGGATCGTGAGGCACGGCGCAACTCGGCACTGCGGCGCGAGGCCGATGAGCTGTTGCGCAGACTGCGGCGGGACGAGCTGCCGCCGGAGCAGTACTTAGCCGATGCGTCGCGCGTGGTTCAGCTGAAGACCGCGCTGAAACAAAATGTCGAGCCCGCGACGGTGGACAGTGAGAGCGCCGCAAGCGTGTTCGGTCTGGATGAAGCGCGCCGGGAAGAGCTGCGCCGCCTCTTCGCCACGGCGGATGAATTGCGCTACAGCGGCGCCTCGAATGGCTCTGTCTCAACCGAGAAACGGCGCGAAGCGCTAGAGCTGATCGAGGGTTTGTCATGAGAAAAATCACCGTTCTTCTGCTTGCATCCTGCGCACTCAGGCTGACGGCCCGGGCTGACTTCGACAGGGCAAACAAAGAATTTTCCACGGGAAATTACAAGGGCGCGATTGTCGATTACCAGGCCGAAGTCGCCGCGCATAGGTGGAGCGCGAACCTGTTTTATGATCTGGGCAACGCTTACTATCGCGTGAACGACATTGGCCGCGCGATTTTGAACTACAAACGCGCGCTTGTGCTCGATCCGCGGCACCCGGAACCGGCAACCAATCTCCAAATCGCACGTGACCAATCGCGCGGTCTCGAGCTCACCCCTGCCGCGGCGGAAACCTGGCTCGGAACGCTGCGGAGTTCCACCTGGGCAATCGCCGCCGCTGTTTGTTTTTGGCTCGGCATTTTTGCGCTGTTCCTTCCGCGCACATCGGCGACGGTGGCGGGTGCGATCTTTTGTTTCGTTCTCAGTGCCGGCTGCGTGTACTCAGTCTGGTCGCTCGAGAGTGGTACTCAGGGAGCGCGATCTGCGGTAGTCGTCAGCGACAACGCGGAAGCGCGCGTCGCCACCGCTGACAGCGCGCGAAGTATTCTGGCGCTGCCGCCAGGCAGTGAAGTGATGATTTTGCAGGAACGCGGCGATTGGAATTACGCCGAACTGCCGAATCACCAGCGCGGCTGGATCGCGGCGAACGCGGGCGAAAAGGTGAGACTGTAGAAGCGCGCCTGTCTCGGGCCAGTCAGGCGCCTGGGCGCAAACACGTCCGGTACTTGACTTTGTCTGGGGCGATTGGAGCATTGCGCCAGTTCTTTGTTCAGCTCAATGGATCGGTGAGTGGCCGATCCAGCGGGGGAACCAGTTTCCGCCACGGGTTTTTGCCCGGCGGATCGGGGCGCACGATGCGCGGCATCGAGAGCATTTAATGGCTCCAGCCCGACAGCTAACCTCGTCAGCGTCATTAAAGGGACAGGAGCCGTAGGCAGGCGACTCCAGCAGATTGAAGCACCTCGTCGCGCGAGCGTCGCTTCGTTTTGAGCTACTGATGTCGTTGAAACTTCGAAATGTCCGGCGCACAGCGCGGGTAAGCGCGAGCTGTGCGATTTTGCTTGTACTTGTCGCCCGTGCGGACGGTGCCGATGGATGGTTCGGCCAGCGGCTAGTCGGCGCATTCGCGACAGACTGGAATTCTCCGGCGTATTCGCCTGCAGACCCCAATGCACCCGTGACGCGTCGAATTCCGCCGTCGCCATTCGATTCGCCGCCGTTTCCATCGGGCGATTGGCAGATCGGCGGAACGCCAATTATCGGTGACGTGAATAGTACGCCGGCTTGGCCATTGATGGAAGCGATCTATGCCGGGCCCGACGGCGAGGCGTGGAAGCGCTCGCGCATTCAGATTTACGGGTGGGAAGATTTCTCGTGGAACCTTAGTACGTCCACGAACACCTCGCGCTCACCAAGCGCAAACTTTCCGCTGATTTACGATCTCCGGCCAAACCGGATCGAGCAGAACCAGTTTGTGCTCTACCTCGAGCGCGTGCCTGACGAGTTCCAGAGAGATCACATCGACTGGGGTTTCCGCGTCTCTGCCGTTTACGGGCTTGACTATCGGTTCATGATTTCGCGCGGGCTCTTTAGCGATCAGTTGCTGAAGCACAACAACTACTACGGCTTCGATATGCCGATGATTTATTTCGACTTGTACCTGCCGCAGGTCGCGCAAGGCATGAACATCCGCATCGGTCGCATCATTTCCGAGCCCGACATCGAAGCGCAGCTCGCGCCGAACAATCTCATGTCGAGCCACTCGCTTGTTTATGGCTTCGATAACTACACGCAGACTGGCATCTTCACGACAACGAAGCTGAACCAGGAGTGGACTCTTCAGCTTGGGTTATCGAACGGCACTGACGTTGCGCTTTGGCAACGCGACCCTGGAAACCAGCCGACCGGCACGGCGATGTTGCAATGGATTTCCCCGGGCGAGCATGACTCGCTCTACTTTGGCGACAACGCATTCAACAATGGAAAGTTCGGCTACAATAATCTGCAACAAATCGTTGGCACATGGACGCACAAGTTTAATGAGAAGGTCTATACCGCGACCGAGGCGCTTTACATGTTCATGCGCGACGCGAAATCACATCCCACGAGCGATGTGCCATTTCAGAGCGGATCGTTTCCAGTACGGGACGGCTACGCGCCCGAATGGGGCATTGTTAACTACACGATGTTCCGCATCGCACCGTCCGCCTTCTTCACTGTGCGCAATGAGTTCTACAACGACGAAGTAGGTAGCCGCACCGGTTTTGCTACCAAATACAGCGAGCACTCGTTAGGCATCACCTGGTGGCCTAACAAAGTTACCACACTGCGGCCCGAGCTGCGGTTTGACCATTCCTATGACCAACCTGCATTCAACAACGGCACGCGACACGACCAGTTCGTCGCCTCCATGGACTTCATTATTCACTACTAAAAGATGATCGCGACCAACGTTAAACGCCCTCGCAACGTGGATGTGCCGCGCGCGGCGGCAATTCTCTACGGCGACTGGGGAACGAGCAAAGCGTACGTCATCGGCCTGGCGTTCGCTGTCGCCGGCTACAGCTCGTTTTGGCTGATTGCGCTGATGTGCGTACTGACGGCGCTCGTCGGGCTCAATTACATCGTCATCTGCCGCCTCTACCCAGATGGCGGCGGCGTTTACGCCAGCGTGCGCCACCGCAGCGAGGTCATCTCGATCGTCGGCGCTTTCCTGCTCATTGCTGATTACCTGGTTACGGCGGCGATCAGCGCGCTCTCGGCTTTTCAGTACCTCGGCGTGCCGCACCCGGAGAAGTTCGCCGCGGCGGCGATTCTCATTATCGGTTTGCTTAACCTGCTTGGGCCGAAACACACGGGCGGCCTGGCATTCCTCGTGTCCGTACCGACGGCGATTGTGGTAGTCTTACTCGGTCTTTTCAGCCTGCCTCATCTCGGAGAAGCGATGGGCCATCTTCAGCCGCTCCAGGGAAGTTTCTGGCATAACTGGGCCAGTTTCGTGGGCATTGTTCTCGCCCTTTCCGGCGTCGAAGCGATCGCGAATACCACGGGCGTGATGAAACTCGATCCGGGCAGCGATGAAGCTCGTCCCTCAGTACGAAGAACTTCTACGCGCGCCATTTTGTGGGTAATGACGGAGGTTTGCGTGTTCACCGCGCTACTCGGCCTGGCCATGCACGCACTCGGCGGTTTGCAGGTTGTGAATGGAGACGTCAACGCGCCCGGCGCACATGGCGTGCGTGATTACATGTTGCGCTACATGGGACAGGTGTTCGTCGGCGGCGCGTTAGGCTCGCCCTGGGGACACCTCTTCGGGTTCATCGTCAGCGTTGTCTTCGGCCTGCTTCTTCTATCGGCCGTGAACACCGCCATCGTCGATCTGATCACGATCCAGTTCTTGATGGCGCGCGACCGCGAAATGCCGTCGATTTTCCAAAGACTCAACCGCTGGGGCGTGCCCGGCTTCGGCATGGCGCTGGCCACGCTCGTACCACTGCTCCTCGTTCTTTTCGTCAAAGATGTCGCGGGGTTGGCTGATCTTTACGCGGTCGGTGTCGTCGGCGCGATCGCGACAAACCTGGGCGCCACTGCCACTGACCGCAAGCTCTCCGTCAAACCCTGGGAGCGGACGCTGATGTTTATCACTTTCATTGTTATGGCCGCGATCGAAATTTCGCTGCTCATCGACAAGCCAAGTGCGCGGTACTTTGCCGTGACCGTGCTTGCCACGGGGCTGATCCTGCGCGGATTAGTACAGGAGCGCCGGTTAAAGCTGGAAGCGCTCGCGCCCGAGAAATTGCCGGTACAAGCGACAGCCATTGTTAGCGTGCAGCCGCCGTCCACGATGAGCGCGGCCGGCGAAGCAATTCTCTGCGCCATTCGCGGCACCGGCCGTACTTTGGATTTCGCTTTGCGCGAAGCGCGCGAGACCGGCCGCCGTTTGTATCTGCTCTTTGTGCGCGAGCAGCGTTTCATGACTGAACAGGACACGAAACGCAAATGGCAGGATGATCCCGAGGCGCGCGAGATTTTCGCCGCGGCGAAAGCGCAGGCGGGTGATTATCAGCCGCTTTTTTGCTACGCCGTGAGCGAATCAGCAGCGGAGACCATCGCTGACATTGCCGCGACACTTGGCGCATCGCGGCTAATCGTCGGAGCGCCGCGCCGCCCCGCCCTACAGCAGATTCTGCGAGGCAATCTCGTGCGGGAAATTTCCGCTCTCCTGCCGGAAGAGATCGACATGCTGGTTTACGCCTAGATTCTGCCGATCCGCTGCCGCACGACGCTCCACAGGTCATGTACTTCGTGCAGGCGAAGCGCGAAACACGCGGAGAAAAAGACGGTCACGCCGACAGCGATGGTTGCAAGTAGCGCGACGAGTTTGCCGAGGAGACGCATTTGTTGCCACGCACCAAGCCACCAGTGATTCGCCCCCCAGCACACCAGGGCGAGCAACGCGCCTCCTAAAATGATTCTCGTTAGCGAGCCAAGCATGCGGCGCGTTTCCAAACCGCGCGTCTGCCGCCACATCAGTAGATAAAGCAGCAGAAAATTAATCGTCGCCACGATGCTGGTGGAGAACGCCAGGCCGCGATGACCCCAGCCGAGGCGCAAGGTAAACAGCCAGTTCAGGAAGAGATTTGTGCCGATGGCGAGAAAGCTCACGAACATCGGCGTATTGCGTTTGCCGATGGCGTAAAACGCCGGGGTGAGCACCTTCAGCGCTGAGTACGAGACGAGCCCGATGGCGTAGAACTGGAGCGCGCCCGCGGTTTGCCGCGTCATTTCCGCGGTGAACCGGCCGTGCTGATAAAGTACACTGATGATGGGGGATGCGAGCATGGCCAGCCCGATGGCGCTCGGGATCGTCAGCAGAAACGCAAGCCGCATTCCGCTGGCGAGAATGCGGCGAAACGCAGCGATGTCCCCGGTCGCCGCAGTCTTGGACGCAATCGGCAGCGTGACTGTCCCGATGGCCACGCCGAAGATGCCGAGCGGCAATTGCATCAAGCGGAATGCAATATTCAACCAACTCACCGGCCCATTGCCGAGCCGGGCAGCGAACCCGCTGTTGATGAGTACGTTTACCTGCACCGCGCTCGCCGCGATGACCGCTGGACCCATCAAGCTCAGCACCGTTTTCACGCCGGAATCGCGCCATTGCCAATCTGGGCGAAAGCTGTAGCCGGTGCGGCGCAGCGCGGGAAACTGCGAGAGTAGCTGCCACAATCCACCGATCAAAGTACCGATGGAAAGCCCCATCAATGAGCGCGCGCCGAAATGCGGATCGAGCCACCAGCCGAGTCCCACACCGCCAATGATGGAGCCGAGGTTGAAGTAGCTCGAGGCGAGCGCCGGCGGACCGAAGACATGCTTCGCGTTCAGCATTCCCATGACGAGCGCCGCCAGGGAAACCGTCAGCATGAACGGCCACATGATTCTCGTCAGGAGAATGGTGAGCGCGGTTTTATCCGGCGGCCAACTCCACCAGGTCAACAAGTGCACGAGCTGGGGCGCGAAGACGATGCCGAGCAGCGTGACCGCGCTCATAAACACCGCGGTCAACGTCGCCACTTTGTTACCGAGCCTCCACGCCGCCGCGTCTCCTTCCATCGCGATTTTGCCGGAGAACGTGGTGATGAACGCGGTGGAAAGCGCGCCTTCAGCAAAAAGGTCGCGCAGCAGATTCGGCAGCCGGAACGCCATCAGGAATGCGTCCAGATTTTTCCCGGCGCCGAACAGCCCGGCGAAGATTTGCTCGCGCACAAGGCCGAGAATTCGACTGCACAAAACCGCCAGCCCGACCACACCGGTGGCGCGCTTGCTCAGTGTTGTCGCTGTCTCGGCCGCCATGTTTGGAAGGGAAGCGAGCGGCCTTTGCCGAAAAGGAAAGCGTTATTTCAGAAACAAATTCATACCCTCGAAATCGATGATCGCGCGATTTGAAACGAGCGAATCGATCCCGAGCACGCCGGCACTGTTCACTTTACCGAGCTCGACGACAAACTCGGGCAGCTCAGAGACGGTCAGCTTCTGCCGTGCGAGGCGGAAATCGCCGATTTGCAGATCGCTGAATTGCCCGAGGCTGACCGCACTGGCTGTACTATTAATGAAGGCGCCGACGACGCGAGTCGGCTTGAGCGGAATTCCGAGGCTCTTGACTAAATCCTGATCCAGAAGCGTCAGTGGCGCGCCCGTATCAACGATGAGACGAATTGGATGCCCGCGCAGACTGGCGGGAACAGTGAAGCTGCGCGTGACTTCTTCACGCAAAGGCACACGGGCAAAGTGCTGCGACGCGCAGAAGCGCGCCAGCTGCAGCCGTCCGCTGTCGTTCAGTTTGAAGAAAATGACGCGCTGGCGGCAATTAATCACCGCTTTGTAACGCGTGAGAATGTCCGCGCCAAGTACTCCCGCAATTTCGTCGCGATGATAAAAAGAACTCGCTCTTTCCTTGCCGTACTCTCCGTTGATCACAATCGGGCCGCCGCCAAAATCCATTTCCCCTGCGGTAAGATGATTGATGAAACCGATTTGCGCGGATGTGCCATTGACGTCGGTGCGAGCGCCGTACGGCGAATCTTCCCCCAGGGGTTTGACGCCGAACGTCCTGGCGAACCCAGCATCGAGCAAACTGCGTGCGGCGCCTGTGTCCACCATGAAAGTCGCCTTGTGGCCGTTCACCATGGCGACGAGCAGCATGCGGTTGATCAGTCCGTAGCGAACCGGCACGGCGGCGTATCCCGGCAGATGCGGGACACGAGAAGCATCATCGCTGCGCGCGAAAAGCGGGGAGCAAATTGCTCCCGTCATGAGTACGGCGCAGAGAAGCGATTGACGGAAGCGCATCCCGCTTAGAAATCCGGATTGATCTTGATCGCCGGCGCCGTCGGAGCCTCACGCAGCGGCTGGCCGTGCTGATAGCTGACGAGATGATGCTGGTATGTCGCGAGCTTGTCTTTGGGCGCAGCCGAGAGAGCGCGTTGCTGAGTCTTGATTGCACTGGCCAAATCCCCGGCTTCGGCCTGCGCTGCGGCCAAAGTATCAAGTACCCCGGGATTGCGGCCGTCCAATTTTCCGTTGAGCGCACGTGCGAATGAAAGCGCGCGCTGGCCGTCACGGACCTGGGTCTGTGGGCAGGTGGCAAGCAGCCAGGCGTAGTTATTCTGCGCCTGGTCGTTTGTTCGGTCGGCGGCGATCGCCCGCTCAAAATCAGCGCGCGAGTTTGCGTATGCGCCGCCAAGCGATTCCGCATAGGCGCGCTCACTGTAAATCTGCGAGGTGATCCGCGCCGACTTCCGCGCTGCCGGCAAGGTGAGCATGTGGCTGAATGCAGAGACGGCATCCGCGTAGTGCTGCCGCTTCATCGCGATTACCGCCGTGGCGTAGGCAAGCGGAAGTGAATTTGGACTGAGCTTTTCGCTTTCCTCGAGAAGTCGGGTCACCTTCGGCCAATCTTGCGCCCGGAGCGCGGCATGCATCTGCTGGTCGAGATCGCGCGATTCCTTCTCTTCCGCTGAATGCGGCACTGTCCACGATGAACCCCAGCCTCGACTTTGCTCGGCGGCATCCGTTCTGGCTGCCGCGAAGATCAGCAGGCCGATGAGCCAAACGCCGCAAGTACGAGGCATTCCCGTTGTTATCATACTCCCGCGGAACGCGTAAAGAGCAGCGTTCGTGCTAAAGTCGCGTCGGCAGTTCGAGGAATTCGTACTCAAGCGCGAAGCGTTCGGCCAGGTACGCGGCCAGCGCTTTGACGCCGAATGTCTCAGTAGCATAATGTCCGCCGAGCAAAAGATTCACGCCGAGCTCGTGCGCCGCGATCGCCGCCCAATGCGGCGCTTCGCCCGTGATGAATGTATCAATTCCTTCGCCAGCCACGCGCTCGACCTCGCCGCCCCCGCCACCAGTGATCACGCCGATTTCACGGCAGCGATCTGGCCCGCCCGCAGTGCAGTGTACTTCACCGCCGACCGATTTCCCGAGCCGCTGGACAAGCTCAGCTAACGAGATGTCAACGTGCGCGCGTCTGCCCAGTAATAAGTTTTTCTCCTCGAAAAACGGCTCCGAATTCCCGATTCCAAGTGCGCGCATAAGCAGAACGTTGTTGCCAATGATGGGGTGAACGTCGAGCGGCAGATGCACGCTGTAGACGGCAATGTCGTTATCCAGGGCGAGCTTCAGCTGTCGTCGCCAGGCATTGGTCACCGGCCGCAACCCGCTCCAGAACATCCCGTGATGCACGATGAGCAGGTTCGCGCCGAGCGTGGCTGCTGTCTCCAGCGCGCGCGTGGAGAAATCAACCGCTGCCGCGATTTTCGCAACGCATCCAGAATTCTCCAGCTGGAGCCCGTTCAGCGCGTTCGGGTAATCGGCGATTTCGCGGACACGGAGATACGCGTCGCAATCGCGAACAACGTCGTGCAAGTCGGCCACGCGCCATTCTGCCAGCGCGGCGAGCATTTTGCACGGGAGAAGCGAAGTGGCTTGACGCTGCCGTGCGTCTGGTGAGTCTTATCTGGCCATGGAGTACACCGATGCCCCGCCGAGCGACCAAGCCGAGATGATGCGCTGCCCCGAGTGCGGCAGCGAATTGACTGCCGATGCCCAGCGTTGCGAACATTGCGGCTGGACACGCGACAACGCCGAGACGGCCGAAGGCAAAGCGAGCGACGCGTTCGCCGTGCTGCTAAGCATTCTGCCGGGACTCGGCCACATTTACAAAGGCTACACCATGATCGGCCTGCTGCTTCTCTTTGTCGGCACGCCAATGGCAGTCGGCCTCGCGCTTCTGGCCGCCACGGGAACAGCCGGTTTCGCCGTGTTACTGCTGCCGCTTTACTGGTTCGCAGTGATGTTCCACGTGTACAGCATCAAGGACCGCGTCGATTCGACAAAAGCCGATTTAGGCGAGCAATACTGAGCCGGTCTCGTGCAGCGCGTCCGCTACCCGGAAGCCGCGCAGGCGCCGTAGATCTCCTCCAAAATCTGGCGCAGCCCGTAACGGAATTTCCATTGCGGGAAATGCGACTGGAATTTGCGCACATCGCTGATCCACCAGATGTGATCGCCGATTCGGTTCGTCTCCTCGTACTTCCAGTTCAGTTTGCACCCACTGATCTCCTCGGAAAGGTCGATGGCTTCGAGCATCGAGCAGTTGCAGAAACGCCCGCCGCCGATGTTGTAAATCTCAGCCGTGCGCGGCGCCTCGATGAACGCCCGAAACGCACTCACGAGATCAAACGCGTGAATGTTATCGCGCACCTGTTTGCCTTTGTAGCCGAAGACGCGATACGACCGGCCGCTCACGCAACACTTCATCAGGTACGATAGGAACCCGTGCAACTCCGCGCCGGCATGCGCCGGGCCAGTAAGACAGCCGCCGCGAAAACATGCGGTGGGCATTCCAAAGTACCGGCCATATTCCTGGACGAGCAGATCCGCTGCCGCTTTCGACGCACCGAAAAGCGAATGCTTTGTCGCATCGATGCTCATGGTTTCGGGAATGCCGGCGGCGTACTCATGCCCGGGCGCGATTTCCCAGCGCGTCTCCTGCTCGACCAGCGGCAGACGGTTCGGCGTGTCGCCGTAAACTTTGTTTGTCGATGTGAAGATGAATGGCGTGTCCGGGCAGTGCGCCCGCGCGGCTTCCAGCAAGTTCAGCGTGCCGTTCGCGTTCACGGTGAAATCGCTTTGCGGGTCGCGCGCAGCCCAGTCGTGCGACGGTTGCGCGGCGGTGTGAATGACTGCGCGAATGCTGCCACGATGAGCCGCGAAGAGTTCGCTCACTGCACGCGCGTCCCGGATATCGATGTCGTGATGCTCGTACTCAGGAAAGGTTTTCAGCAATTCGTCACGGGTGGATTTCGTCGAAGCTTCCTCACCGAAGAAGCGCGCCCGCATATCGTTGTCGATGCCGACGACACGCGCGCCGCTCCGCGCGTAGTGCCTGGCCGTCTCGGAACCGATCAGCCCAGCCGACCCGGTAACGACGATCGTGTTCACGGCTGCGCTTCGCCGAAAATCCAGGTGACATGGTTCGCTTCGCGATCGACGCGCGCAGCCGGCAGTGTGTCGTCGCCGGAAAAAATGCGGTCGATCAAACTCTGCGGTTTGTTCGCGTTCACCAGGAAACAGATTTCGCGGGCGGCGAAAATCAGCGGGAAGGTAAAGGTCAGGCGCCAGGATTGCAGTTTCGGCACGTAATTCGCCGCCACTCGCCGGCTCAATTCCTCCAGCGCCGGAGTACCGGGAAACAGCGAAGCAGTGTGCCCATCATCGCCGATGCCGAGCAGGATCAAGTCGTGCCGATAAAGCGGCTCGCCGCGTTGCGCCGCGAGCGTATCGAGCTGCTGCTGGTACTCATCCGCGGCGAGAGGCGGCGCGATTTCGCCCCGCATCCGCAAGACCGAGGAGGGCGGAACGTGCGCCGGTTCAAGCAGCGTCTCGTTCGCCATCTTGTAATTGCTCTGGTCGTCATCCGGCGGGACGCAACGTTCGTCGCCGAACGTGATCACCATCTTTTCCCACGGCAGCTCGGCTGGTGCCAGCGAGGCGTACACCGGCCGCGGCGTATTGCCGCCGGAGAGGGCGAGGCGAAACTCGCCGCGTTCCGCTAACGCCCGCCTCGCGGAGTCGATGATGAACCGGGCCGCGTCAGCCGCGAACTGCTGTGTGCGGATGATCTCCCGCGCCATTCAAACGGCGCAATGCGACATGCCGCGCTTTTGCAGATAACGCTGATGATAATCCTCGGCGGGATAGAATTTCCCCGCCGGCTCGATTTGCGTCACGATCGGCCGCTTGAATTTCCCGCTTTTTTCCAGCGCGTTCCGGGAGTCTTCCGCCTCGGTTTTTTGTTGCGGCGAGTGATAGAAGATGACGGAACGGTACTGCGTGCCGACATCCGGGCCCTGGCGGTTGCGAGTGGTCGGATCGTGATTCGCCCAAAAAACATCGAGCAACTGGCGATAGGAAATTTGCGCCGGATCAAATTCGACCTGCACCACTTCAGCGTGGCCGGTGTGATCGGTGCAGACATCTTCATAGGTCGGGTTCTCGGTCGTGCCGCCGGCGTAACCGACGGCTGTACTCATCACCCCGTCCAATTTGCGAAATGTTTCTTCCACGCCCCAGAAGCAGCCGGCGCCAAACGTTGCTTTTTCCTTTTGCATAACAGGATGATGAAGCATCGCACGGCCGGCGCAACAAGCGACAAAACTTTCGCAGGCGCGCTTGCGTCGCCGCCTCGAATCGGAAGATTCTCCGCCGGATGGCGGGCCTTAGTACTATTAACGAGATGCGGTTTCCGCTCGTCGTGCGGGCGCTGAATAAATGCGGTGCGCTGCTCGATGGCGCGCTGATCCGGCACGGACGCGCAGACGAATTCCTCGCCGCCGCGAAAAAGCAAACGCAGTTGAGCGATTTCGGCGGCACCGAATTTGTCGAACCTCTCTCGCGCTTTCTCGAGTCCGCTCACCGCGAAGCGCAACTTAATCTCGTGGGCAAACTGGCGCTCCGCTCCGATGTGAGCCGCCTCCTCCGCACACGTCTGCTCATGGTGCATGATCGCGCTCAAAATCCGGAGATCGCGCGGCAGGAAATTCACCAGCCGCTCTTTATTGTAGGTTTGCCGCGCACGGGAACGACCCTGCTGCATGCCCTTCTCAGCGCTGACGCGACCCACCGCGCTCCATTCACCTGGGAAGTGATGCAGCCGTCGCCGCCGAGTGATGAGCAACGCGCCCAGCGCATCCAACGCACGGCGCGCGACCTCGCCTGGATGCGCTACCTCGCCCCAGACTTCGGCCGCGTCCACGCCATCGGCGCTGAGTTGCCGCAGGAATGTGTGAGCCTCATGAGCGCGACATTCCTGAGTGACCAGTTCGACACGATGTACAACGTTCCCTCGTACCGAAATTGGTTTGTGCGGCAAAACCTCCAGGCTGCCTACCGATTTCATCGCCGCTTTTTGCAGCATCTACAGTTCGCGCGCCCCGGTAAACGCTGGATCCTCAAAGCGCCGGCGCACATGGGTTCCGTGGCCGGCTTGCTTACGGCGTACCCGGACGCATTGTTCGTGCAGACGCACCGCGCGCCACTTCGGTCCATCACCTCTGTCTCGAGCCTCGTCACCATGCTCCGGCGTGTTTTCAGCGATGTCGTCGATCCGGTGAAGATCGGGCGCGAGGCGCTGACTTACTGGGCGGAAATGTTGGAGCGATTTATGCAGGAACGTGAACGCCGGGATCTCGCCGTGTTCGACCTCGCCTACACCGACCTGCAACACGATCCGATCGCGGCGGTGCAGCAGCTATACCAGTACTTCGACTGGCCGTTCTCGCGCGACACGCAAGCGCGCATGCGCGAAGTGCTCGCGGCCCAGGCCAACGAGCTGCGCACGTTTCACCGCTACGAGCTTGCCGCGTTCGGGCTGCGGCTCGAGGAAGAACAGCGCTACTTCGGTGAGTACTGCCAGCGTTTCGGAGTTTGTACTCACCAGACGGCATTCCGCGGTGTGCCGGCGGCAGCATGCTGAGCATCGTCATTGCTCGCGCACAATGAATGTGGCGCAGAAGGTCGGGAAACTTTTCCGGCCGGAAATTTTCGATAGCGCGCGGGAACATGCGCATCGCGCCATGCATCCGGTCAGCGCGCGCCGCTTGTTGCACGAACTCGAGCGCGACGGCGCATGGGACGAGCTCCGCCGCCGTTTCCCGCGCGACGAAAAGGAAGTACACCGGTTCGGCGATACCCGGTTCTGGATTCAGCGCAACGTCGAACGCGCACAGGACCTCTCACTCGACCGGCCGCCGCGGCGCCGCCTGCTCGATCTCGGCTGCGGGCCCGGCTTTTTCAATTACGTGGCCCGAAAACTCGGGCACCCCGGCGTCGGATTGGACATCGATGAACAGCCGATTTTCCGTGAGACACTGCGGCTGCTTGAAGTCGAGCGAATCATTCATCGCATTTTGCCAGGAAAGCCGCTGCCAGCTAACGAGCTTAAGTACGACCTGATCACCAGCTATCTCACTTGCTTTCACCGCCTCGAACGTTTGCCGGATGGACAATGGCGAACGTGGTCGCCGGCCGACTGGCAATTTTTCCTCGAGGACGTGCGTGCACACCAGCTCAGTCCCGGCGGCACGCTGCTGCTCGAGTTTCACCCCGACAAAACCGGAAAGCTTTACCCAGACCATGTCCGTGACCTTTTTACACAGAACGGCGCCCGGTTTTTTCGCTCGAAGGTTTTCTTCCGCGGGCATTGATCCGCGTCAGCGGCAACGGTGAAGGCCGTTGCATCAGGCGCAGCCGCTGGCAAAAGTGCTGGATGCCGATAACAGAACACGCCGATCTCGCCCGCCGTGTCGCCGCTCACCCGTTGTCCTTTCTCGCAGTACTCACGCAAGACAGTCCCCGTGCCGTGAGCAGCGTTGTTCAGCGGATGAATCCGAGAAAGTCGCGGGCCGGCCTGGATCGCATCGAACAATAATCTCGATCTGTTCATGCCAGCCGCCGCACCGCCCATGCACCCGCCACGCGGCTTGTCCGCGCTCTGCTACGAAGAGCCGTTTCGCGTTTTCTTTCCACTCGGCGCGGTACTCGCTCTGGTAGGCGTGTCACTCTGGCCGCTCTTCTATTTCGGCGCCCGCGCGGTTTATCCGGGGATCTCGCATGCGCGTCTGATGATCGAAGGCTTTGTCGCTTCCTTCATTATCGGATTTCTCGGTACCGCCGGGCCGCGCGTGACCTCGAGTTTTCCGTTTTCCCGTGCGGAATTTTTCGCGCTGCTCAGCCTCGATGTTTTCGCCGCCGGTTTGCATTTCAGCGACGCCAATGGCGCCGGCGACCTGACCTTTTGCGCGATGCTGTTGCTCCTCATCATCGCGCTCGGCATCCGCTTTTCCCGGCGGCATGACACGCCACCACGAACATTCGTGCTGGTTGCGCTCGGGCTCATCACTGGCGCAGCCGGGGCCGCGCTCGTCGGTCTCAATGCTGATGCGCAATATTCGCGAGCTTACCAGCTCGGAGACGCGCTTCTCAGTCAATGTTTTCCACTCCTGCCCGTAATGGGTGTGGCGCCTTTCTTTGTACTCAGGCTGCTCGACGCAGCCGATTCCGGTTTGCCTCAGCGGCCGCCTCCCCCTTGGCGATCGAGTCTCGCGTTTCCTGCGCTCGCCGGTCTCCTGGTCGTCGGTACTTACGTCGCCGATCCTTTAGCCGTTCACTTCGTTTCTGGCTGGCTCCGCACCGCTATCGTCGCTTTGTATTTTGCGGTGCAAATGCCATGGCGTTCTCGCACGTTCCTCGCTGATTGTCTTCGTTCAGCGATAGCCGCCATTGTCCTTGGCCTTGTGTTGATGTCGCTGCTCCCGGTTTATCGAATCGGCGCACTGCACGTCGTTCTCATCAGCGGAATCACGTTTCTCATTTTCACCGTGGCGACTCGCGTCATCTTTGGCCACAGCGGCGACACAGCGCGCTTCGAGCGGCCGCTGCTGCCACTCGTGTTTGCCGGCATATTGCTGCTGCTCGCGACGGGTTCACGCCTGACCGCGGACCTCGCTCCCGCGGCACGCGCGGTTCACCTGATTGCAGCCGCACTTTGCTGGCTCGCCGGCGCTCTTATCTGGATGTTTTACGTCCTGCCCAGGGTCACCGTTGTCGAGCCGGAGGAAAACAGCGCCTCGTTTGACACCGTGGCATCGTCACGCTGACGCTGCTGGCGACGCGATGAGATTCGAGGGACAGACAGCAGTCGTAACCGGCGCAGGACGCGGCATTGGCCACGCCATCGCCGTTCGCCTGGCGAACGAAGGGGCGCGCATCGCCAGTGTGAGTCGCACGAGCGACAACGCGGAAAAAACCGCCGCTGAAATCAACAGCAAGCGTGCCGATTCCGCACGTGCTTACGCGGTTGATGTGGGAGACCACGCCGCTGTGCAGAAAATCGGCGAGAGCATTTTGCGCGATTTCGGTCGCGTGGACATCCTCGTTAACAACGCCGGCATCACGCGCGATGCGTTCAGCGTGCGCATGTCGCCGACCGACTGGGACGCGGTGTTGAACACTAACCTGAAGGGCGCGTTCAATTTCGTGCAAGCCGTGCAACGCGCCATGACCAGGCAGCGCAACGGACGCATCATCAACATCAGCTCAATCATCGGAATCATCGGCAACGCCGGACAAACCAACTACGCGGCGAGCAAAGCCGGGCTGATCGGCTTTACCAAGTCGCTGGCCCGCGAATTAGCGAGTCGCAACATCACCGTGAACGCGATCGCCCCGGGCTATGTGGCGACGGACATGACAAGCGCGCTCACGGAAGACGTGCAAAAGTTCCTCCAGGAAAAAATTCCCCTCAAGCGAGTGGCGCAGCCGGAAGAGATTGCCGCCGCCGTGGCCTTTCTTGCCTCCGCTGAAGCGAGTTACATCACCGGCCAGGTATTATGCGTTGATGGCGGGATTGTGATGTGAACCGGTTCGTACTTCACCGCCTATGTACTTCGCTTAGTGCGCGCCATGATTGTGACCCGGCCGGCGGCGAGCGGTTTCCCCCCGGCGCTCACCTCGCATTCATAAACAGTGTTGCCACGTTCCCCAAAGACAATGCGTGCTCGCACCTGTAACGGCTCGGCCAGATTGTCGAGCCGGGTGACATAAAGCGTCGCATCACGAATGGCGGCGAGGTAACACGACGGCGCAGTTTCACCAGCCGCTCGGGCTCGTAAACCGCCGTGAATTGCCGCTGCTTGTGCGCCGTACTCGAAGGCATTGACCGCGGAAAGCTGATGATCGCGTCGCAGCGGGTTCTGCGCGTCGCGGTGAGTTGAAGTCACGCAGTGAATTGCGGCGTCGTCCCAGGCGATTACCTCTTCCAGCAGGCACATTGCGCCGGAATGTGGAATCAGCGTTTCGATCACGGCGCGATCAATGACCATATTGCGCTTGTACTCTCCCGAGGGGGGCAGGGCAGTACTCGAGAGATTTTACAGCATTCTGCATTTTTTATTGCGCCGCGAATTACAAATCTGTAATCAAACATCCGCCCATGAAACTAATCTTCGTTCTCCCCCACCGCCTCGCCCGCGCACCGTTATTCTTAGTCCCGCTCCTTGCCGCTACAACACTCGCCCGCGCGCAAACAGCCGAAACTTCGG
>JAFASN010000001.1 GCA_019244415.1 Verrucomicrobiota bacterium
GTTGCACAAGCTGGCTGATGAGTACTACAACTGGCGCAACGAAAATTACCCGGTGCGCAGCAGCGAAGCCGGGCTGCATACCTGGGACGATCGGCTGACCGATTACTCGGCCGCGAAAATCGCCGAGCGCGCGCAGCATGTGCGCAAGCTGCTCGACCAGGTAAACGCGATGAAGACCGATAGCCGGCCGAAGGATGATCGCATCGATTGGATTCTCTTCCGCTCGCAGCTCGAGAACGTCGAGTTTGGTAATCGCGTGCTGAAGTTCGATCAAACGAATCCGCTTACTTACGTCGGTGAATGCAGCAGCGCGATTTTCTCTCTGCTGACTAAAGAGTACGACACGCCTGCAAACCGGGCGCGCTCGGCCGCGGCGCGATTTCGCGCAATGCCGGGGATGCTCGCCCAGGCGGACAAGAATCTGACCAAACCGGTAAAGCTTTACGCGCAACTCGCGATCGAATCAGCGCGCCGCATTGATCCGCTTTTTACCGAAAGTACCGCGCAGCTAACGAAAGATTTGTCTGAAGGTGACCGCGAAGAGTTTGAGAAAGCGCGGGATATCGCGCTCGTGGCGGTGCACAACTTCGCCAACGCGCTGGAGAAGAAACTGCCGGAGATGGTCAACTTCGCTCCCATGGGCGAGGCGAATTACAACTACTACCTCAATCATGTGCTGCTTCTGCCGCTCGATGCTGCGCAGGTGGAAATGCTGGGTCGGGTGGAGTTGGCGCGTTATCGCGCGCTGGAAGCATTGCTACCGGATCCCTCGATGGCTGATCCGAATCCGGCGCGCGCCAAAAACATTCCTGCCGACCAGGCATCGTTCCTAAAAGAGTACGAGAGCCGCGGGCAGGAGATGATTGATTTCCTTAAGTCACATCACCTCATCACATTGCCGGATTACCTCGGGAGATTCGAGATTCGCCAGTTACCGGAAGCATTCAAGCCGACGAGCCCCGGCGGTTTTATGAATCCGCCCGGAGTTTACGATAAGGATCCTACCGGCTTCTATTTCATCCCTACTTATAATCCGCAGTCGAAGAACTTTTACATTCGCGCAGCGATCGAGGACCCGCGGCCGATTCTCGGTCACGAGGGAATCCCCGGCCACTTTTTGCAGCTCTCCATCGCGAACCATCTCACGGACGAGATCCGACGACAGAATGAGAACGGCGTTTTTGTCGAAGGCTGGGCCCTTTACACCGAGGAAATGCTTATGCGCACCGGCCTTTACCCTGAAGGCTCAGCGGCGCAGGGACAGATTCTGCGGCTCTCGCGCTATCGCGCCGCGCGCGTGGGCGTGGACGTGAACCTGCACACCGGCAAATGGACTTTCGAGCAGGCAGTTGATTACTTCATGAAAGCGGGCGGCCTCGACCGCGAAGCGGCCGAAGGGGAAGCCGCCGGCGCTGCGACCGATCCCACGCAGAAGATCTGGTACATGGTCGGCAAATGGCAGATCATGGACTTACTGGGTAAGTACCGCGACAAAATGGGCGCGAATTTCCGCCTCGGCGAGTTCCACGATGATCTTATAAAAAACGGCAGCCTGCCGCTCTCGATCATCGACTGGATCCTGCTGGATGATCCCACCACGATTAACGAAGTACTAAAGTAACTTGGCGAAACTTCGGAGCACCGTGTGAACCGATTGTAATTCGGCGATAATCTTACCTGGCTTCGCAACCGGGAGGAATTCCCGAGCGAGAGGATCGATCTCGTTTACCTCGACCCGCCCTTTAACTCCAAGGCCGACTACAACATTGCCAGTCCGGCTCGGA
This sequence comes from Verrucomicrobiota bacterium, assembly GCA_019244415.1. Lineage (GTDB taxonomy): Bacteria > Verrucomicrobiota > Verrucomicrobiia > Chthoniobacterales > UBA10450 > AV69. Next base: position 1,785 of record JAFASN010000001.1, read on the forward strand.
CCTCGTCCGCGAGACCAGCGGCGAAGTAAGCCAGGCGCAATTCCACGTTTTCAGGGATACTTGGAGCTGGGCCGACGCCGCCACAACTTACCACGAGTTTATCGACCAGTGCCCGAACATCGCCGTGGTCGAGATGATGGAAGCCTTCCACAGCTTCCTGAAGAACTCACCGATGATGGCTTATCTCGCCATGATGGCCCCGCGCCTGGTTGAGCTACATCGTGTTTTGAAGCAAACGGGGAGCTTGTATCTGCATTGCGATCCGATTGCTAGAAATGTCCTCGTTGCGAATAGCCCAGCGCTTTAGCGCTGGGAAACCGTCTCCGTATAGCGCAGATTCCCTTAGGGACGAAAGGAATGCACACCTACACCAGCTCGCTATTCCACTGCGTCTTTGCCACAGGAACAACATCATCGCACGCGACCGTTTTTTGACGAAGTGCGAGCGATGCGAAAACGTCATGGGTTTGATGGGCACACCGCAGAGCTGGAGTAGGTTCCTTTCGTCCCTTACGGGACTTTGCGCAGTGTTCTGGATCGAAGTCCCAGTGCTGAAGCACTGGGCTACCATCGCAGCATGCAAATGCGGCGCGACCTGCTCGGCGAAATCGCGGTGTTAGGTGGGAATTTCGACAATGGAAGGGATATCCATGCGCTGCGCGACGCGAAGCGTGTCGAGGCAATCGCCCGACAGCGCCAACCTTGCGCCTGCCGGCGGACGCTCGCGCCTGCGATGTAGTTCTTGACCCGTTCTGCGGTTGCGGCACGACCATTCATGCGGCGCAGAAGCTGGGCCGGCAATGGTTCGGCATCGACGTTACCTACCTTGCCATTAATCTGATCAAGCGCCGGCTGCGCGATGCGTTCGGCGAGGAGATCGAGTTTGTGGAGAAAGGTCAGCCGGTCGATTTCGCCAGCGCGAAGCAGCTCGCCGAGAACGATAAGTTCCAGTTCCAGCATTGGGCTCTCCTTAGTCCACGCCCGTTGAAAGAAGGCGAAGGCGAAGGCGCCGATCGCCGGTGGATGGCTTGCTTTATTTCTACGAAACCGAAGGATCGGGGGAGCGCACGCAACTCGCGTGCTGGTTCCGGCGACTCGCCGGAAGCTCAGAGCAGTCGCGCGAGTCGCGCAACTGGGCACGCCAGTGGCGTGCGCTCCCCGGAAATGAAACGCGAAGAACGTCCACCGCGAGAAGATCATCGTGCAGGTGAAAGGCGGGGGCACTGGTTCAAAAGGATATTCGTGTTTTGTTAGAACAGTTGAAAAACCAAAAGGCAGTCGCAGGCGTGCTGATCACGTTAGACAAGCCAACCAAACCAATGCGCGACGAAGCTGCTTCGGCCGGCCGTTTGAAATCGCGGCTTTGGCAAAAGGAATATCCCAGAATTCAGATAGTCACGGTTGAAGGTTTGCTTAATGGCACGGTAAGACTCAACCTGCCCAACCAGATGAATCCGTTTGCCATGGCCGCGCGCCAAACCGGCGTTCATGCGCAGCCGGAGATGCTCTAAAGCGAGACCGACTGTGCGCCGCTACCTCGAAATCTACTCCATCATGCTGCGCAATTCGCTCATCCGCGAGATGAGCTTCAAGGCGAACTTCATCCTCTGGTTACTCGTCGAGCTACTCTGGTTCATTGGGCAGATTGTCTTCTTCTCAATCATCTTTGGCTCGATTAACCAGATTGGCGACTGGACCAAGTGGGAAGTGGTGCTGCTGGTGGGCACGCATCAAATGATCGCGCAACTGTTCCAGGCGTTCTTCTTCGTCAACGTGGCCAATATTCCCGAGCTGGTGCGCACGGGTAAACTCGATTCCATGCTGGTGTTGCCGATTGACAGTCAATTCGCTGTCTCTTCCAGGCAGTTCGGCCTCGATAGCATTGTGAACTCATTAGTTGGCGGAGTGGTGGTTTTATTTTCGTTAGCGCAGCTTCACTTTACTCCACGGCCTGTTCACGTCCTGCTTTATCTGGTCGCGGTCGGGTTCGGCGTGACCATTCATTATTCCATCATGATCACACTTGCGGCGGTAAGTTTCTGGATCGTGCGGGCGCAGGGCCTCGTCTATGGCTACTTCAACTTCCTTAACATCGCGCGCTACCCGGACGTCATCTATCCACGTTTGTTTCGGCTGATCTTTAGCTGGCTCATCCCGGTAATCATAGTGGCAAACATTCCAGCTCGCCTGTTAGTGAAGCCGCTCGGCGATCCGACCTCGCTGATGCTTCACCTGGTTGCCGCCGCTGTCATCGTTTTTTCGCTGTCGCGCGCGTTCTGGTACTTTGCCCTGCGGCATTACTCAAGCGCCAGCTCGTAGTGACCCGTTTGGCAAAAGGATGAAGTACGTTGGCCTGCGGCGAAAACATCTTACAATGCCGCCGTATGCAGTCGTTTATCGAGGTGGCGCCGGAGTCACATTTTCCCATCCAGAATCTTCCGTTTGGAGTTTTCCGAGCCGGCGATGGGGCGCCGCACGCGGGCATCGCCATCGGCGATTTCGTTCTTGATCTCACGATCCTGGAGCAGGCAGGACATCTCGGTTCGCAGCGAGCGTTCGCGGGCGGCTTCTTAAATGCTTTCATGGCGCTTGGCCGCGCGGCCTGGAAGCACACGCGCGAGCATCTTCAGCACTTGCTTTCCGCCGACACGCCGACGCTGCGCGATGACGCTGATCTCCGGGCGCGCGTTTTTCATCGCCAGGATGAAGTCACAATGCTGCTGCCGGCGCGCATCGGCGATTACACCGATTTCTATTCCTCGTTTCACCACGCACACAATGTCGGAACGATGTTGCGCGGCGCGGACAAAGCGCTCATGCCAAACTGGAAATCGCTGGCGGTCGCATACCATGGCCGCGCCAGCTCGATTGTCGTTAGCCCCGCCGAAGTAAGGCGGCCGCGCGGTCAAATCAAACCACCGGATGCGAGCGCGCCCATCTTCGCCGCATCGCGCTGCCTCGATTTCGAGCTCGAGACGGCATTCTTTGTCGGGCCGGGTAATAAGCGAGGCGAACCAATCCCGATCGCGCGCGCGGAGGATCACATCTTCGGGTTCGTACTCATGAACGACTGGAGCGCGCGTGACATCCAAACCTGGGAGTACCAGCCGCTCGGCCCGTTCCTGGCGAAAAACTTCTGCACAAGTATTTCCCCCTGGATCGTTACGCTGGACGCGCTCGAGCCCTTCCGCAAAGAGTTGCCCGCGCAAGATCCCGCGCCCCTGAGCTATCTAAAACGTGCTGCCGATTTCACCTATGACATTCAGCTCGAAGCAAGGCTGCAAACGGCGACGATGCGCGAGGCACAGGCAATTACGCGCACCAATTTCCGGCATCTCTACTGGAGCGCGGCGCAACAGCTAGCCCATCACACCGTTAATGGCTGCAACTTGCAGCCCGGCGATCTGCTCGCGAGCGGCACGATCAGCGGCCCGACCGAGCAATCGCGCGGCTGCATGCTCGAGCTAACCTGGCGCGGCGCGAATCCGCTCCGCCTGAACGGCGGCGAAACACGCAAATGGCTCGAAGATAATGACACGCTGACGATAACCGGCTGGTGCGAAGGGGATGGTTACCGCGTCGGCTTCGGCGAAGTGAGCGGCAAGATCGCGCCCGCCCTCGAGAGCTAACGACTTCTCGCGAATAGCCGTACTTTTTTTGCTGCGAAGGAGCGCTTCCCATCGCGCCGCCTTTTCGCTACCATCGAACCTGTTTTCCCGATGAGTGCGCCCTCACGAACCGTCCCGCAGCTTTCGACCGATCAGCGCGACGGCCAGTCACGCAAAAGCCGAACACGGTCTGATGGCAGCCGTACTCAGCGGCTGGTCGAGACCATCGCGCCCGCCCGAGTAAGGCGCATGGCGCGCGTTGCCGCGCAGGAATGGATTCCTTCGCTGCTGGTGTTTGTGCTCGATGTCCTCCTCTTCGCGCTGATCTATGCCGGCGCAAGTTATCTCCGGCGCGACGCCTACTTCACCGGCCCGTTTCAATTTGCCGTCATCGAAATTATCCAGCTCGCTGTCATCGTGCAGGCGCTGTTTATCATTGGCGGATATAGTCCGCAGACAGAAACGCGCGGGCTTTCCTACACCGCGGAACACATCCTGGCCATGATCGGCGCGCTCATCATTACCGCGCTGCTGATTTACTCCGCCGCGGCGTTCGACCACTCGATGAAGCCGAGCCGCATTGTGCTTCTAACGAGTTTCATTTTGTTTACACCGCTCTCGTTGTACTATCGGCGACGTTTTCGCGTGCAGTTGGCGAGGGCGGCAGCGGGGCGCGCGTTTCTCGTACTCGGCAGCGGGAAAGAAGCGGCCGACTTCTACGAGGCCTACCGGGCGTCTGCGAACAATCAGCGGCTGGAGTTTGTCGCGCTGAAAGAGGAGCAGGTCGGGCAACGAATCGCCGGGGCGGGCTCACCGGTGGTGCAAGGCGATTTGCCCATGAAACTGCGCACGATGGCGCGCCGTTATAGTGGCATTATTTTAGCCGAACGAATCGACCGGATACAACCCGAGCTACTCGATAATCTCATCCGCACACAGTTCCAGCGGACGCGCGTTTACACGCTCGAGTCGTTCTACGAAGCGCAATGGCGCCAGGTCCCGGCCCATTCCATTGATCCCTTCTGGCCGTTGCAGGCCGGCTTCCAGCTCGCCCGCACTTCCCCCTACCATTACGCCAAGCGCATCTTCGATATGGTGGCCGCGGGTCTGGGGCTGATCTTGCTCGCGCCAGTCATGCTCCTCATTTCGCTGCTCATTTACCTGAGCAACGGCGCGCCCGTCATTTTCAAACAACGACGCGTCGGACGTGATGATGAAGTATTCACCATTTACAAGTTCCGCACCATGCGAGTCGCACACAGCGATGGTGTCGAAGCGAATATCTACACTGCTGCGAATGATCCACGACTGTTTCGCGTTGGCCGCTGGCTGCGCAAACTGCGGCTCGATGAGCTACCGCAGCTTTGGAACGTACTTAACGGTGAACTTAGCTTGATCGGTCCGCGCGCGGAGATGATCGAATGCGTCGAGCGCTATCGGGAGAAGATCCCGTTCTACCATTTCCGCCATTTGGTAAAACCCGGGATTACCGGCTGGGCACAGGTGAACTACCCTTACGGCGAGAGCGAACAGGACGCCCTGGCGAAGCTAACCTATGACTTGTACTACATTCGCCATTATTCGCTCAAGCTCGATGCCATGATCCTACTTAAAACGATCTATACCATGGTCGCAGGGAAGGGGAGGTGAAAGGTGAAAGGTGAGAAGTGAAGGGTGACTAGTGAATAGTGGTTAGTGATTAGCGCCATCTGATAACTATCATGCTGAACCTTCCTGTAGGGCAACGATTCCTCGTTGCCGAACCGTACCCCCCCAACCAGGAATGGTTGGCCTACAGACGACGCCCGACCTGTAGGGCAACGATTCCTCGTTGCCGAACCTCTAAACCTCTCGCCAACCAGGAATGGTTCGCCTACCGAAAACGCCAAAGAGAAGAATCTCTGACGTTTCGCTCCGCTCAACATGCCAGGCTGAGAAAGAATTGATCAGGTCGCTTTCGAGTGAAGAGTGACTGGTGAATAGTGAGAGGTGAACGGTGATTACACACAGCGAGCAGCGAATTATAGATGCCCTCGGCCCGAGGGAACCACCCGCCACTCAGAACTCATCATCACTCATCACTACGTATTCTACTTTGCGCTTCTCTTCGCGCCCTGGGCGTATGGCGCCACGTCGTCGTGGGGAATCGTCTGGCTGAACTGGATTCTAGGTGCTAGCCTGGGCTGCTGGATTCTCGAGTTGCTCGTTTCCCGCCGTTTGCCGCCGGTGCGCTGGTGGGTTGCCGCCGTCACCGTCGCGGTACTTGTCATTGGCTGGTGGATGGCGACGAACGCCAGCGGCCTCCGCGATTGGCAGTACGAAATGTTTGTACCGCGCCGGCAGATCGCGCCCGGCGTTTTCGGCTCGGCAGATTATGCCCTGAGCACGGCTTTCATGATAAGGGTCACGCTATTGCTAGGAGTTGTCTGGTACGTCACCGACCAGATGTCGCAGCCGGCCTTTGTTCTTCAGCTCTGGTGGACAATTGTGATCGCCGGCACCTCGATTGCGCTGCTCGGGCTCTTGCAGAAAGCCACCGGCGCCGAAGCCATCTTCTGGGCCCACCCGAGTTTCCTCGGACAAACGACAAAAACATTTTTTGCGACCTACTTCTATCACGCCAATGCCGGCGCCTTCCTGAATCTCACCTGGCCATTTGCTGCCGGGCTTGCGCTGCGCTCGATCATGCGCGGAAGTCATCCGCTCCCGCGTGCGTTGCTCGTCTCGTGTTTCGTCATCGATGTCGTCGCGGTAATGGCGAACACCTCGCGGATGGCGCAGGCGGTTGCGGGCGTGTTGTTCCTGGTGTTGCTGGTGCTGCTGGCGCCGATGCTCTGGAAAGGTGCCCAACACGTGCCATGGGGCGTATCGCTGAGCGCGATTGCGTTTCTCAGCCTCATCGTGGTGGCGATTGCCTCTGCAAGCCAATGGCAGCAGGCCCGGGCGCGCTGGCAACATACCACGATCAGCCAGGACGCCCGCTGGCAGGCGGCGCAGGTAGGCTGGACAATGGCGAAACGGGCGGGGCTTTTCGGCTGGGGCCCCGGTACTTTCCGGGCGGTGTTTCCCCGGTTTCAGGATGCCACGCCGCTCGACGGCACCTGGAGTTATCTCCATCAGGATTACGGGCAAACGATCATTGAATGGGGCTGGCTGGGCGCAACGTTGTGGGGTGTCCTGTTGTTCGGCTCGATGCTTCACGCCGCAATGCAGCTTTGCAAAAACGGAACGCGCCTTCTGCCAAGATACCGGCTGCTGGTTAGGCTCGCTTTGGTCGCACTGGCGGGTGTCGCAATTCACGCGCTGGTCGATTTTCCGTTGCAGATTGCCTCGATTCAATTGTACGCCGCCGTCTGCCTGGGAATCACGGCCGGTACTCAGAATTAGCTGCCGAAAAAAGAGCCTGCGGAAAAGAAAAGGCGCGCCGTTGATCACCGGCGCGCCTTTCGTTGGTTACATGGAGGCGGTTGTGCCAACCGCCTTTTGCTTTGGGAAGGTGCCTGGCACAAACACCTCTCTTGCGGAGCTAGATCACCATCAGCGTGCCGGCGTTACTCCAGTCGCTGCTACCGGCGGTTCCCACCGCGTTACATTCGATCGCGTAGGTCTGCCCCGGCGTGAGGCCGGTGAAGGCCGCGCGCGCGCCGGTAGATTGTGCCTGCTGCACGAACCTGGCTGGATCGGAGAGCAGTGCTACACGCCAGTTGTAGATGTAGGCGTACTGCACCGGACTCGAGACCGCCACAGCCTGTCCTCGCAACCCCTGCGACACGCGCGGCGTCTGCGGTGTTGCCGGGACGCTCGCGGGCGAGCGGTCCGGCTTTTGCACCGGGAACCCGCTCGAGAGCAGCGCCGCCATGTCCTCGGCGCACGCGCCCTGGATGTAGTTGGCCAGCTGGCGCAGAAGCGCCACCAGCTCAGCTCGCTTCGCGTTCTTCGCCGCGGTGAACTGCTTTCCGCCCTCCGCCGCAGCCGCTATCGCGTCGCTGAAGGCGGTGTTCGCCGCCGTGACCATGTTGAGCGTAGGCGATGGCTTCGGGTAGTTCGAGTTGTTCGTCATTGAGACGACGATGTTATTCACGCGTGTGACGAGCACCGCGTCCGGATCAGCTGTGAGGAAGCTCAAGGATGGTTTAACCACCATAAGCTCCTCCTTTGTGTGTTTTTGTTTTCATCAACCACAGCACAGAGCAGGTAAGAGGCCACGGCCGTACGGCTTTGGCGTACGACGGATGTACTGCCCGGCCGTTCGCCGGTGTAGTCGGGAACGACGGGGAGGTTCCAGTGGCGGCATTCTCAGGCGGAGAAACCAGGAACCCTGGATGGTGGGAAGGGTTTACCGTTCGGCAACGAGGAATCGTCGCCCTACAGATGCCGCACGTTTTCTGTAGGCCAACCATTCCTGGTTGGCGAGAGGGTTTACGGGTTTGGCAACGAGGAATCGTTGCCCTACAGGTGTCGCGTTTTCTGCAGGCCAACCATTCCTGGTTGGCGAGAGGGTTTACAGGTTCGGCAACGAGCAATCGTGGCCCTACAGGTTTCCGGCGCAACGTCGTACTCAGGTTTCGTCCGCCCATCGACCATTTGCAGAACCAGACCTTCGCCTCTTCCGCGTGTTCTGTAGGCCAACCATTTCTGGTTGGCGAGAGGGTTTACAGGTTCGGCAACGAGCAATCGTTGCCCTACAGATGCCGCACGTTTTCTGTAGGCCAACCATTCCTGGTTGGCGCAGCCGTCGGCCTCTGGCCGACGTGAGAAGTCGGGGCGCGAGCGGAAAGCGTTCCTCGGCGTTCGCCGGAAACATGATGGTCTCGCCTGGTACGGCATGTTCCATGCAATTCCCGCTAGAGCGACATTGATGTCCAAACGAACCTTACGAAGCGGCAAAACAGTACTAAGCCACGCTGAGATAAGTCTGTTTCAGCCCAAAAGAAGTCTCTTTCGTCCCAAAAGAGTACTAATCCGAGACAAAAGAAGTTTCTTTTGGCATAAAAGAGTACTAATCAGAGGCAAACGAAGTTTCTTTCGCCGTAAAAGAGTACTAATGCCGAACAGCAGAAGTTTCTTTCGTCGTAAAAGAGTACTAATCCGGGACAAAAGAAGTCTCTTTTGTGGCAAAAGAGTACTGATTCGGGGCAAAAGAAGCTTCTTTGCGATCAAACAGTACTCCCGCGCCACGAAATGAGCTTCTCTTACGCAAACTAACTGTTCTGCTGTGACGAGAGAGCTCTTCAGAAACCTGTGGAGTGAGCTTTGCACAGTCTCGTCTAGCCTTTAACGTTCAAGGCGGCCCTTGTTGCCGTCGATTCTGGCAGCCCGCGAACAACCAGTTCATCAGGGCCGCGCTCACTGCGGCGAACAGACGTCAAAACCCCTTATCTGCTGCTGATCGCCACGCTGATTAACCCGATTGTCATTGCCGCTCGCGGCTCGAACCTCGCGTTGCCTATGTACCGCCTGGAAGCGATCTTAGGCGTCGTGGCGTCACGGAAATGCCAGCTTGTAGTTGCACCGCATCACAGTGCTGGAAAAGACCGATTGAGTTGATGCCGTCGTTTTCTCTCGATGTGTTCAGGTATCGCTTGTTTCGCTGCGTTCTCGCCGTTGTGTTATACCTCTGCCAAAAAGTAACACCAGAAGCGCTCCGGCGTTGACACCCCCGATGACTCCTTTGCTGTAATCAACGAAACTCGCTGCGTTGCTCGAAAGCGAATTAGACGATACCAAATATAAGCCGAGCAGGCCCCACACGATCACAGCCGTACCTGCGATGTACGTCGCAATGCGGAACCAAGTTTCTCGAGAATTATTACAGCCGCGAGAACCCTGCCAAAGGTAGACGAGTCCTCCGATGATGCCTATCACGTACAAGAAATGATACATAAATTTAGCAGGTAGAGAAGGAGCAGGCCAACCGTGATGCAGCCCAAAACCAAGATCTTTGCAATCGTTCCAGAAGTTCGTGGTATTATACTCACTTGAATTGTGGCTTACGGTTCCTGAACCCAATCTGTGCCTCCTACAGCTTCAATAAGAACGGCGATGCTGTACTAGGTTTGCGAGCTCATAACTGGCAGGGATCAAGTTGTTGAAAGCGTGGGCGAACGCCACGACAGCATATGCCTTCCACGTATGCACCGTCACTTTCTTCCAGTGCAAATATGCAGCCGCCCAGATTACAAATGCTGGTGCAACAAGCAAGGTTCGGAACGGCCACGGACTAACATGGAGTAAGGCCATCGGGACAGCAGCGAACACAACTTGTATTGGCTTGGAACAGCGCATAACCCGCAATATTTCAATAATCCCGATCAACAGCATGGATTCGAAAACCGGCGCGAGTATAGCGCCCTGGATCCAATCAGCACCCCATTGTGAGAATGTGTGTGGCGTAACAAACCAGCCGGTGCGAGCAGGCGGCGGACTTACGGCACGAACGATTGATTGCATCACAGAGGTCGCTGTCCATGTATAGCAAACCAACATAGCAACGAAAATAGCTGGCGAGCCAGAGTCTGGGAAGAAAGCTCCCCTTTTCATTGCGGGAAAGGGAGCATCAGCGAGGCCCAATTTGCGCCGTCAGAGCCGCGGCCCGCTGGCGCGCTTCTTTGGAGACTACGATTGATTTGCACGCTGGGCACGCGTACTCATTTGAACTGCGGCTTCCGAGCCGAGAACCAATCGGTGCTTCCACCAGCGGCTCCTTTCATCCCATAAAGGTGCGCCATAAAGCCAAAGTCTCCGCATTCAGGATCACTGATGTTGGGCTGCCAACCACCGCCCGGATTCGTCATGGTTGGTGTGTTTGTCGAATCAGTCGGGGACCAGGTAAACGCGCCGCCGATCGTTCCGGCTGTCCCACCCGCCCAGTTCGAGGTAGGGGAGTTGTTGCCGTACCCGAAAGGGTAAAACACCCCTCCTACCTCTTGCGGGGTAGTCGTGTTTATCCTGCTGTCGACTTGCGTAGGCGAGAGCGACGATGTTGATTGCACGTCCGAGTTGGGGGCGTCAAGCAGCGTCAGATAACAGGTGTTCAGGACGCCATTAGGGTTGTCTCGTATATCAGGGCCGTTGTATGGCCGGCCAACGGCGCCGCCGTCGTCTTCACCGCCGTCTTCGCTCCCGCTAGGGTAGGCTCCCTTAGGCCAGCCCGACCAGTCTGGAATTTCGAGAGGACCTTGACCCGTGATGTAAGGGATGACCGGTATGTTGCCCTGAGGGAAGCCGGGGAGAACGATCTGTTGGACAATGGGCGTAACAACACGGATTATCCCATTGAGTGGCCAAATGTAGACGTTGTTTATTGAGGTCGCGGCGCCTGCTCGCGTATACTCGCCCTCCGTTGGATCATCGCCCCAGCCACCGTTCGCCTGCGTCCCCGGCAGGGAGGAACCTGCATCTTTGCCAGCAGGATCACTCCGTGTCAGCGGGTTGTTGCCACAATAACGATACAAATTCGTGGCATCCCCCTTGAAGCCGATCGGGTCACCTTGCAGGAACCTGCCAATATCGGGTAAGTAATAGCGGTTGCGCAGATCGTAGAGCTTTAGCTCGTTGTACCATTGTTGACCGGTGAAGAGGTGGCGCACTCCGTAGGAAGTATTAGTCTTGAGCGTGCCGGTTGGGGTGAGGAAGACCGGCGTACCTTGGAGATCGTAGCGGTATGCTTCGATCAGTGTGCCGGAACTGTTAGCCAGGTGAGTTGTGCTGCCGCTTGCGTCCTGATAATAGTAGTTGTTCGTGACGAGGTTCTTCACAATCCCGCCTGCACCGTAAAGATAAGCCCAATACGCATTGGCACTACCTTTCAGATACTCCCCTAACAAGTCCCAGCCATCGTACACGCGATAATACATCGAGCCGCTACCAATCTTCTTTCCGATCTGCCGGTTTAACCCGTCGTAGAGGAACGTGTCGCTCGTGCCGGCTGTTGCTGCGCTAAGCACCCTGTTCTGCGCGTCATAGGTGTAGGTTGACCCGTCCAAACCGGTCGTCATGTTGCCACTAGCATCATAAACGGCTGAAGTGGTTGTGCCGCCGCTTGTCCGGCTGGTGTATTGATTCAAGCTATTGGCAGCGGCATACGTATCCGTCGGGTCGTTCGCGGCAAAGCTGGTGCGGTTGCCGTTTGCGTCATAGACGATGTCAGTGCTGCCCGGACCGCTCGTGTCTGGGTTGGCAATGTTGAGCTGAGTGGCGTTCACCTGGTCAGCCAGGTCATAGCCATAAGCGTCGCCAAGGCTTCCATCCCGCTTAACCCACTGCCGGTTCCCGACGCTGTCGTACTGATAGGTCAGCGTGCGAGTCGTCCCATTGAGAAAATGGGTGATGCTGTTGCAGCGGTTCATCCAGTCGTAGCCGTACGCGGTCGAGGTCGAGTTATTCGGGGCGCGGCTGGTCAGATTACCGTTGAGGTCGTAGCCGTGGCTCACGATGGTACTGCCGCTGGCCTGAAGCAGATCGAGCTGGCCGCGCCCTGTGTAGGTGTAATTGAACACGTAAGCGCTGTTCGGATACGTGAGACTCCCGCGACGCCCATCGGGGTCGTAGGTGTAAGTGACGGTGCGGCTGATACCGTCAGCATACTTGCTCGTATCAGTGTTGAGCAACCCGTCGTTGTAATAGGCGCGGGTGATGGCGGAATTGGTGTTCGTAATCCCGGTGACCCGGGAGGCGGCATCATACTTCGTCGTGACGGCGGGTGTGACGCCATCGTTCCAGGTGGACGAAGTCACGCGGTTGAAGTTATCGTACACCAGCGTCTGCACATTTCCCTTTCGGTTTGTGAACTGCAAGAGCACGCCGTTCCCGGTATTGTCATAGCTCCAACTTTCGGTGCGCTGAACGTTAGAG
>JAFASN010000122.1 GCA_019244415.1 Verrucomicrobiota bacterium
CGAGCGCGCCAGGTTCCATCGGATAGATAAACCACGGTCTGCCTTCGAAGGGAGGAATGTTTGAAGCGCAAATACCGCAGCCTTGCACGCGCACGAGTAGTTCGTTCGGCCGTGGCTCGGGGATCGTGATCTCGTAAATCTCAAACCGGCGCGGCTGCGTGAGTACGGCGGCGCGCATTGTCCCTGCGGGCGCGGTGCGTCGCCGCTGAGGAGCGGTGGCCGCCTGCATTACGCCGTCGCGAGCTTGGCCGGCGATTCCCGCTGCGTCTCAAGCAGCCAATCTTGCAGCCGCGCGATGCCGTCGCGCAGCGAAACTTTTGGCCGCCAGCCGGTGGCGTGCGCGAAGCTGCTGAAATCGCTGACGTAGTACCGTTGATCGCCCGGGCGCCAGGAGCCGGATTTCACTCTGGGCGCGCCATTGAGCTGGCCGATGATTTTTACCAGCTCGAGCAGGCTCGTTGTGTTGTCGCTGCCGCCACCGATATTGAAGGCGCGCCCAGTGATGCTGGCGACATTTTCCCGGGCGAGAGCAAAGGCATCAAGCAGGTCCTCGATGTAGAGAATGTCGCGTACTTGTTTGCCGTCGCCGTAAATGGTGATCGGGCGTCCGTTCAGCGCCTGGATCAGGAAATGGGCGACCCAGCCCTGGTCTTCAGTGCCGAACTGGTGCGGACCGTAAATGCAGCTCATGCGCAGGACGACTGCGGGAAGTCCATACGTTTGGGCGTAATCGAGGACGTATTGATCCGCGGCGCCCTTGGAGCAACCGTACGGGCTGTAAAATTCGAGCGGCTGCGTCTCGGAAATCCCGCGCGCGTGTTCCCGTCTCGCCGGTTCGTAGCGATCCGCGCGCAACGCCAGCGGCACATCTCGCAGGCAGCCGTACACCTTGTTCGTTGAAGTAAAGATCAGCGGCGGGGGATTTCGCAATGCTCGTAGTGATTCAAGCAGGTTCAGGGTGCCGCGCGCGTTTACCTCGAAATCGTGAATCGGCGAGGAAAGGCTTGTGGTGACGGCTACTTGCGCGGCAAGATGAAAAACAGCCGAGGCGTGCTGGACAGCTTCTTCGAGCGCGTGCAGGTCGCGCACATCGCCTACCAGCAGGTGCACTGATTCGGGATGTTGTTCCCGCAACCAGGCGACGTTCTGCTCTACGCCCGCGCGCGAGAGATTGTCGAACAGGAGGACGCGTTCGCCGCTTCGGGCGATCCGGTTTGCCAGGTTGCAACCGACAAAACCGGCGCCCCCGGTGATGAGTACGTGCCGTTCCCGCGATTGTTTCCGGCCATTCATCGAACGGGCGAGTTGAAACGATGAACCACTCCGTCGCGCGCTCATCGGGGGTGACGTTCCTGGCGCTGAGGAGCCATTGCCGCTCTGACCGTTTCTCATACGGCGAGGCCACGCGCGGCAAGTTCGCGCGAAGCGTCGGCGACACGGTCCACCGCGGTTTGTCCCTCGAGCCATTCGGCTAGATCGGAGAGGCCATCTTCCAGCGCGACCTCGGGTTCGTAGCCGAGAATGTCGCGCGCGAGGGAGATATCCGCGAAACAGTTACGGATATCGCCCAGGCGACAACGGCCGACGATCTCCGGCTCGATCTCTTCTTTATTAAGAACGCGAGCCATTTCATCCGCGATTTCCCGGATGGAATAGCTCTCGCCGCTGCCGATGTTAAACACGTGATCGGCCGCTTCCGGTACTTCGAGCGCAAGGCGGCAGGCCCGCGCAACGTCATGCACACTGACGAAATCGCGCCGCTGCTTGCCGTCCTCATTAATCAAGGGCGGTTTGTCGTTGATGAAACGGGAGGCAAAAATCGCGAGTACGCCGGTGTAGGGATTCGAGAGCGCCTGGCGCGTGCCGTAGATATTGAAAAAGCGAAGCGCGACAGTGGGGATGCCATAGGCGCGGCCGACAGTCATGCAAAGGCGTTCCTGGTGGTACTTGGAAATCGCGTAAACGGATGGCAGCGCCGGCGTCTTTGTCTCGGGCGTGGGGATTGGCTTGAGCGGCTCGCCGTCCGGCCCGCGTACTTCCCATTCGTGGTTTTTCAGCTGCAAGATGGTGCGCTCAGCCGGCTCAACTCTGTTGCCGCGGCGATCGGCATACAGGCCTTCGCCGTAAATGCTCATGCTCGAGGCGACGACAAGCCGCTGCACCCGGCGGCGCGCCAGCGCTTCCAGTAACACCGCGGTGCCATCGCCATTAATGCTCGTGTAATTGACGATCTCGTACATGCTCTGCCCGACACCGACCGTCGCCGCGAGGTGGAACACGGCGTCAACGCCTTTCAGCGCGCGTTCGATCGCCTCGGCGTCGCGCACATCGCCACGCACGAGCTGTACTTCCTTCGGCAGATAACCGGGCCGGCGGGCGCGCGCGCCGTGTACTTGCTGGGCAAGATTGTCGAATGCCCGGACCGCATAACCGCGATCCAGCAACTCATCCGCCAAATGTGAGCCGAGAAATCCGGCGCCGCCGGTGATCAAAACTCGCATGAGCCAAGTCTCCGCGGGTATTTCGCAACCATCAGCATAAACGCGTGCATTTAACTGTCTCGGTGTGAAAGAGCTAAGTACAGCTTCTTTGTCACAGCCGGGCGATTTGCCTGCTGTGGATACCTGTCCACGCCCTCCGAGCAGCGCACTTATTAGCGCGTGGCTCGGCCGAAATCTATCATTTTCGGACGAAAGTCTTGCAATGACCCGCCGAAATGGCTATTCCAGCAGCGTCGCGAGGCGCGTAAGTTGCTGCAACTGAGGGGCGGCCGGTTGTTTGAACAAAATGTCTTCCCTCAGTGTCACATCTGAGATATTTAACCTTGTTAAGGACTTCCTCGCATGCTAAAACATGCAGCTGAATTCCGCCGGGCGCGCGTAACCCAATCCCGGACGTTGTACTTCGCGCCCGCAACCCCTGTGCATGAGAAATTTTATGGCCGCTGAAGATAGCGATACTGGAATTAAGATTTACCTGAGGGAAATCGGGCAGATTCCTCTGCTCACGCCGCTGCAGGAGATCGAGCTCGCCGCCAAAATCAAAAAAGGCGACAAGGAAGCTCGCGCCCTGATGATCCGCTCAAACCTGCGCCTCGTCGTCAAAATCGCGCACGACTACGCCAATCTCGGGCTCCCGCTGCTCGACCTCATCTCCGAAGGCAACATCGGCTTGATGAAAGCCGTCGAACGTTTCGACCCGGCGAAAGGTGGCAAGCTTTCCACTTACGCCGCGTGGTGGATCAAGCAATCAATCAAGCGCGCGCTGGCAAACCAATCGAAGACGATCCGTCTGCCCGTTCATCTGGTAGACAAAATCTCGAAGATGCGCCGCGTCTCGCTGCAAATGAGCGAGGAGCTTGGCCGCGAACCGACTGATGACGAACTTGGCGAAGAGATCGGCATTGCCGCGGGCAAAGTCTCGCAGTTAAAGACCGTCTCGATTCGGCCCGCGTCACTCGATGCGCCCATCAGCGATGATGATTCCACTGAGTTCGGTGAAATCGTCGGCGACGAGGAGGCGATGACGCCGTTCGAGTTGTTGCGCGACAAAAATCTGCGCAACGAAGTCGGCGGCTTGCTCGACGTACTCGATGACCGCGAGAAGAAAATCATCTTCCAGCGTTTCGGGCTCGATGGCGGCAAACCAAAGACGCTCGAGGAAGTGGGGAAGAAGTTCGGCGTAACCCGCGAACGCATTCGCCAGCTTCAGAATATCGCGCTCTCGAAATTGCGCCGCGCGCTCGCCAAGAAAGAACGGCCGGTGGACGTCGATCTCGAGATGCCGGTGGAAGCGTAAAGGCGTTTTCGCTGCACCAGCTGTCATTCCGAGCCGCAAAGACGCGCGGAATCAAACAAACAATGGTTGTCGTCTAAAAGCAGCGCGGGCACCTGTAGGGCAACGATTCCTCGTTGCCAACGGTAAACTCGCCAACCAGGAATGGTTGGCCTACAGAAGGAGCAAACCTTCCCGCTCGCACAAATTACGGCGCGCGTCAGCTTTGAGGTGTTGCTTGCTTCGCCGGGGATGACAGTTCTAGCGCGCTGTGCGCAACTGCACCGTGTCCACACGCCTTTCACCTGCGAGCACATCGCTGACGATGACCAGGTTATCGCCGGTTTTTGTCAGCTTGTGCTCGCGCAGGTAAGCTTCCGCCGCTTCGATCGTCGCGTTCGGGTCATCACAAAAACCGATGCGCACCGGATAAATTCCCCACGAAAGGGCGAGCTGCTGCCGCACCTGTTCATCGGGCGTAAAGGCAAAAATCGGCGCACGCCTCGGTCGCAAATTCGAGGCATTGCGGGCCATAGTACCGTGGCGCGTAAACACGATCATGCTCCCACGTTTGAGCGAATTGGCGAGGAGCACCGCTGACGCCACTGTCTTCTGCCGCACATCCTCGAGCTGCGCGTTTTCGGCGTAGCCGGCCCCGCCGCTCCGCTCGATGCGCAAAGCCACGCGGTCGAACACGCGCACGCATTCCTCGGGATAGGCACCGATGCTCGTCTCGCCGCTGAGCATGATCGCGTCGGCCTGCTCAAATACCGCGTTCGCCACGTCCGTGACTTCAGCGCGCGTGGGCAGTGGATTGTGAATCATTGATTCGAGCATGTGCGTCGCAACAACCACCGGTTTGCCGAGGCGGGCGCACAGCTTGACGATTCTGCGCTGAATGATCGGCAGCTCCTCGTACGGTACTTCAATCCCCAGATCTCCCCGGGCGACCATGATCGCGTCGGCTGATTGAATGATCGCCTCGATCGCTTCCACTGCGCAATGGTCCTCGATTTTCGCCATCACCTTTGCCCTGCTGCCGTTCTGCGAAAGCAGGTCGCGCAATTGATCGAGATCTTTCGGCTGACGCACGAAACTCAGCGCCACATAATCGACGGCTAGCTCGGCGCCGAGTTTTACATCGGCTATGTCCTTGGGCGTAAGCGGCGGCAGGTTGACGCGGACACCCGGTAAGTTGATGTGCCGCCGGGAGCCGAGCGTGCCAGGGGTAAGTACTTTGCAGCGGATGCGGTCAGCGCCTTTCTCGAGTACGAGCAGGCGGATAACGCCGTTATCGACCAGCATGGTGTCGCCGGCTTTGACGTCATTCAGCAGGTCGGGGTAATTGACGTCCACTGAGTACGCTTCTTCGCTTGTCGCGCCGCGCACGGTGAGCTCGAGGATGTCGCCCCTCTTCAGGTGCAGATCAGTTTTGACGTCGCCGGTGCGAATAGCGGGCCCTTGCGTGTCCATGAGAATGGCGACAGCGCGGCGGCATTCATCGGCAATCCGCCGAATCTGCGGCACCAGCTCGCGGACGTGACCGGGGTCGGCATGGCTCATGTTAATGCGGAAGACATCCGCGCCCGCGCTGATCAGCTTGCGCATCATCTCAGCGCCATCACTCGCCGGCCCGAGCGTGCAGATGATTTTGGTCTTACGCATTACGCCGGCTAGGCTTTGCGCAGAACGACAACGTCCTGATGCTTTGTTTCCACGTACTCAAGGAGCTCGAAGTAATTGCCCCAGGTTCGCTCGATGTAATCGAGACGATGATACGTCTCCCTGTAGTAACCCGCGTGCGAGAATTCCGTGAATGAGCCAGAATAGCCCGGCACGAAGCTGGCGAAACCATCCCGCCGAAACTGATTCTCCAGCTCCGGCGGCATGTTGGTTTTCCGAAGCTTTTCCCCGATGACGGAAAGCAAAATTATTGCGCCTGGGCGGCTAATTCGTCGCAGCTCCTCGAGCCAGGCGAATTGCGCCTCTTCGCTCAGGTGAGTCATCACTGAAATGCCGTAAATGAGATCAAAGAATGCGTCCGGGTACTCGGTCGGCGGATAAGCCGGGATCGCGGTGAACGTCGCGCCGGCAATATTCTCACTGTCCCATTCAATGGTCGCCCGATCGATATCGCAACCATGCAATCGCGCCCGTGGGATGAACCTAGAAAGCTGAGCTACGACTCTTCCGCAGCCACAGCCCCAGTCCAGGATATTGCCGTCGAGAAAATCAGCCTTGTGTTTGGCGGCGCATGTCATGATGAGCGTCGCTAATTGTGAACCAATCTGAACGAAGTCCTTTGCGCCTCCGACCCGTTCCTGCAGGGCTGGCGGTGGCAAGCAGTCGAACTGTTGATCCGGAGCGCAAAAGTGGGTGAGCAAAGACTCGATTGGGCGCCCGTTCGCAAGATGAGGAACAATTTCCACAAGAGTTGTGGCCGGGTCCGGGCGCGGCTGAGGTGCAGGCGCATTAATCTTGAATCCAGCCTGCTCTAGATGTGGCCGCGGACCGGCCAGAAGTGGTTCGTACGTCTTCCGAACGTCGGGCCTCCGGAAGAGCGTTGCCTGCGAAACCCAGGTAAGCCCGCCGAGCTTGATATCGATTCGCTCGATTCCAAACTGCTCGTGCACCACCCAGCCTTCGATCACTGTCGAGTCATCGCTCGATACGAATCGATCAATATGACCTCGCAGAAGAGAGGTGACAGGTATGGATGAAGTAATGCTCACCTTTCGAGACGCCGGCTGCGAAGTATCGCCCATCAGGGGCCGCCGCACACCTGCACTCTCGTCCGGCGTCATTTGCTTTCAGCCACTCTTACTCGCAGCTTAGAGCACGAGTGGATGCGCGTCTTGCCCGTATCATCTTCTGCCCGGACTGCCAGTGTGAACTCGCGGGTGCGACGGACCATCTACAGTGCACAAATTGCACGAGAATATTCCGGATAGAGAGCGGCGTGCCGATTTTTCGAGACGGCCCAGTACAAACAATTCCACCGGAGCATCGATCAAATGCGCTTGGAGCCGAGTTCGAGGAGTTGTTGCGCGACGGCAGCGACCTCATTTTGCACATCGGTGCAGGCGCTACCTCGCGGAAGTACCCGAACTGTGTTGAGCTCGAATACAACGTATTCGCTAATACCGATGTGGTGGGCGACGCTCACGCGCTGCCATTTCGGGACGGCATTTTCGATCGCGTGTTCGCGTTCAATGTCTTCGAGCACCTGGCGCAGCCAGCGAAAGCTGCCGCGGAAATCTGGCGTGTATTGAAGCCCGCAGGAGCAGTCACCGTTCACAGCGCCTTCCTTCAGCCGCTGCACGAAGCGCCGCACCATTTTTTCAATGCGACGGAATTTGGCCTGCGTGAATGGTTCGACCAGTTCGAGATCGAGCAATGCAGAGTCAGCGGAAATTTCGGACCGGGAATGATGCTGGGGTTTCTTTTAAGCGGCATCATGTCTGCGGTAGCGCAATCGGATGTGTCAAAGGAAGCGCTCGCTGCGATAAGTGACAGCAAGATTGGCGAGTGGGCGGGATTTTGGGCCGGAACGCAACCACCTCCGCCCGCCTTCGGTGTGCTGCAAAGTCTGCCGCAATCAGCGCAGGCTAAAGTTGCCGCGGGTTTCGAATTGATCGGGCGCAAGCGGCCGAAATAGCAGCTGATCTGTGTCGAATTCCGCAAAGTCACGCGAAAAGCACGGCGGCAACGGTTTCACGCTCCGTGTCCTGTCGCCGCGGGAGTGGGCTGCGCCGGTGCGTTCTCTGAACCTGACCGGCTGGTGTGTGCCGTCGGACGGCTCACCTTTGCGCGCATTGAGGGTGAAGATCGGCTGGCGAACTGTCACCACCAGCTTTTTCCACGAGCGGCCGGATGTCATCGAGCGATTCGGGGCGAAGCCGGAACAAGCGCGCTGCGGTTTTTCTCTGAAGGTCAAGGTTCCACCGGGGCGATGGCGGTTGCGCATTGCGGCAAAGGCTGGGCAGGGAAAATTCCGCGAAATCTACAAGCGACGGGTAATCGGTAAGTTGCTGGGGGGCGAGTCGAGCGCTGTCGCTGGAGCAGAAGTTCCCAGGCGAAATGATTTCAGCTTCTGGCTCGATCGCCCGGCAGACTGGAACAATATCGGGCGGGAATTGCGCTTGTGCGGCTGGTGCATTCATCGGAGCCCGGAAAAACTTACCGGGGTGCGCGCGCGCGTGGGCGGCAAGGTTTTCCGCGGGACGTACGGCATTCAGCGCTCCGATTTGCCCCACATTTTCCCAGACACTCCTTACGCGCATTGCGCCGGTTTTGCCGTCACGGCGAAACTCCCTCGGCGCGGCGGCGAGTTGCTTCTCGAGGCAAGAGACTCTGCCGGCCAGTGGCACCCGTTTTTCGAACGCGAAATCGCACCGCAACGCGCGCGTATTCGCGACGACGGCGCACGCCTGAGTGACGCCGAACTTTTCGATCCGAACCGGCGCGATGTCGTGTCGCGTTTCGCCTTCTGGCTCGAGCCGCGTGCGAACTGGTCGCGTTTGCCGAAGAAACAGCGTGTCGTCGGCTGGTGTATCGCGCTGCATGGCGGAGCGGTGGAAGCGGTGCGAGCGCGAATCGGCTCCCGCGTGTGGAAAGCGCGCACGGGCATACGGCGGCCGGAAGTGAAAGCTGCGTACTCGAAAGCAACGGAGGCGTTGCAGAGTGGTTTCTCACTCGTGATCAATCCACCGCTTGGTCGCAGTCTGCTGCAACTGGAAGCGCTTTCCGCAGGGCAATGGGAGACATTTTTCGCTTACCAGATTCAGCGGCCGCTTTGGTGGCGCCGAGGGGAGAACCGCTACGGCAGCACTGGGCGCTACGAGGATTGGCTGCGCCTGTACGACAAGCTCGATCGACGCGACGGCAAAGCCATTCGCCGGCACATTAGCGAGTTCACGGCACGGCCGCGTTTCTCGATCCTAATGCCGTGCTACAACTCTGACGCGCGTTTTCTTCGCGCCGCGATCACTTCCGTCCAGCGGCAATTCTATGACGACTGGGAAATCTGCGCGGTAGACGACGCATCTCCGGACGAACGGACGTGGCGAACGCTACAAAGCGCGGCGAAGCGCGATTCACGTATCAAGATTCAACGCCGCTCGCAGCGCGGCCACATCTCAGCCGCATCGAACGATGCCTTGGGAATGGCCACCGGCGAATACGTCGTCTTGCTCGACCACGACGACGAGCTCGCGCTGCACGCGCTCTATTTAGCCGCCGTTGAGCTGAATCGTCAGCCTGATCTCCAAATGCTCTATGGCGATGAAGATAAGATCGACGAGAACGGCTCCCGCTTCGCTCCCTATTTTAAGCCGGAATGGAACTACGATCTCCTTCTTGCACAGAACTACGCCATTCACCCGCTCATCGTGCGCACCGAGCTGGCGCGGGCAGCCGGCGGGTTCGCCTCGAAATTCGATGGCGCGCAGGATCACGACCTGGTCTTGCGCTGTGCGGAGCGGATCGACGAGCGACAAATCAAACGCATCCCGTGGCTCCTTTACCATTGGCGTGCGATCTCGAGCAGCACGGCGGATGCTGTCGCCGCCAAGCCTTACGCGCTCGATGCGCGTAAGCGCGCAGTGGAAGGGCATCTGGTCCGGCGTGGCTCGCGCGCTGTTGTTGTCCAGGAGGGGCAAAATCAACGCGTCTGCTACCCCGAACCCGCCGAGCTGGTTTCAATCATCATCCCCACGCGTGATCGAGGCGAGCTGCTGGAACGTTGTCTTAAGAGCGTTCTCGAAAAAACAACTTATCGGAATTACGAGATCATCCTGCTCGATAACGGCAGCACTGAGCCGCGTGCGCGCGCTGTGCTCGAGGATGCCGCGCGAGACAACAAGGTGCGTGTCATTCCGGCGGATGGCCCGTTCAATTACAGCGGGCTCTGCAATTACGGCGCAAGCCTCGCCCGCGGGAAAGTCTTGTTGTTCCTGAACAACGACGTCGAAGTCGTCGCGGCCGAATGGCTCAGCGAACTGACCGCTCTGGCGATGCGCGGTGATGCCGGCGCCGCCGGCGCCCGCCTCCTCTTTGACGACCTGCGCGTGCAACATGCCGGCGTCGTACTCAACCCGCAGCGCATCGGGAGCTATGCTGGGTTTAAACGACAGCGCAGCGATCCCGGCTACTTCTCGCAGTTGCAACTCGTGCGCGAGATGAGCGCTGTCACGGCTGCGTGCATGGCAGTGCGCGCCGAGGTGTTCAAGGAAACCGGCGGATTCAATGAGCAAGACCTCGGGATTGCATTTAACGACGTCGATTTTTGCCTTCGGCTGCGCGAGCGGAAGTTGCGCGTCGTCTGGACACCACATGCCGAGCTGATCCATCACGAATCGAGCTCGCGCGGACTCGAGGACACGGCGGAAAAGCAGGCGCGCTTCGGCCGCGAGCTGAGCTACATGCGTGGGCGCTGGGGCGACGTTCTTGCCAACGACCCGTTCTATAATCCCAACCTCGATCTCACTGACGAGCTTTACAGCCTTGCCTTTCCGCCACGGGTAACCCCGCCGTGGCGCGCACGTGCGAAGCTCTCACCTCAGCCGAATGCGAATGCCATTGCGGCTGCTCATTCCGCAGCTAAAGAGGAATTCGCGTTCGGCTTCGATGAACCTGTCGAATCGATAGCGTTCTCTCGCTCGCCGGCAGTGCGCGGCTGGCTCGTAAACACCACCGGCGCATCCATTCACGGCATTCGCGTCGTCACTACAAAAGCGCTGCGCCCACGGCGAACAGCGCGCGCCCGGCGTAAACGGCAGCGGCCCGATATCGCGGCTGCGTTCCCGCACATTCCGGCCGCTGAATCTAGCGGGTTTCAGGTCGAGCTTCCGCTGCGCACCGGATGGAATAGCATAGCCTTTCAGGCGCAGGATGCAGGAGGACGCTGGCGCACGTTTTTCGAGCACGGAATCCGAGTGCTCCCGCTGGAGTTTCTGCGGCGGGCGCGGCTGAACAATGTGCACGCACGAATCGCGGCGGTATTACGTCGCGCGAATGGCCGCAGTCGTGAGCCCGCGGCTCAACTCGCGGCGACGCCGCGCCTTCGCCGTTCGCCGATCGATGTCGCGCCAGGTGAAACTCGCCGCATCGCGATACTGGCAACGAGTAAATCGAACCTCTTCATCCGCGAACTGGGAGAACTGGTCGCGGCCGGTTTCCGCGATCTTGGTTACCCGACGGACTGCCGTTACGATGAGCTACCGCGGCTGGATGATGCCGCGACCCTGCAAATCGTGCTGACACCGCACGAGTACTACAACCTTTACCTGCTCGAAGAAAAGTCCCTCGACCTCGCGCGCAAGCTGACGGAGGACGTTGTTTTACTTTCGACCGAGCAGCCCAACACAACGTGGGCACAGCAAAACAAACGCTGGGTGCCTTACGCGCGCGCAACAGCAGACATCAACGTCGTGGGGGTGGCCGCGTACCACGCCGGCGGAATACCTGCGCTCCATCTTGGGCTCGGTTTTCATCCGTCCCTTGCAGCGCCCGAGCAGAAGAAACAGAGCGAGCGCGCGGTCGAAATCACATTTCTCGGATCGTTAACTCCGCGACGCGACGCCTTTTTCGCGAGGCATGCTGCGTTCTTTGCCGAACACCAATGCCACATCCGTTTTGTGCCGCTCGGTTTTGCGAAAACCGAAGCGAGCCGCAGTTATCTCGCGCCGGAGCGCCGCAATGACTTGCTCGCAAATTCTAAAATCCTGCTGAATCTGCATTACTCCGACCAGCGCTACTTCGAGTGGCACCGCATGCTGCTAGGGCTTGCCAACGGTTGCTGCATCATCACCGAGCCGTGCGATGGCTACGCGCCACTCGTTCCCAACCAACACTTCGTCATGGTGGAAGGTGAATCGCTCATCGAGACGATTGACTACTACCTGCGCCATCCTGAGGAATGCGCTGCGATTGCGTCGGCAGGCAAAGCGTTCATCGAAACTGAGCTGCGGCAGGAAAAGCTTTGCGCTCAGTTCCTAGGAAATTACGAGCGCTTGCTCGATGGACAACCAACTCACCCATTGGCCGTGGCCGATCCCGCTGCGGCCGGGTTGCCCGCCGATTTGAGCCGGGAAGTGAATCCGCCAGACAGCGGGCTCGCTCGCGCGCTGGTGCGCGATGTTTGCAATATGTTCAGGCGGCGTGCGCGAGCGGAAGAAGTGAATGAGCCACATTCACCCGAGGAGCAGGCGCCCGGGGTTCGCGAAGAAGTGATCCGCCGACGAACGGCCTACCGCGAGCGGCAGTGCGAGCAGCAGGCGCAGCGACAGCGCGGTAACGATGTTTGGACGTTGTTCGATAACGAACTCTACAGTGTCACATGCGCTCCCGAGCTGAGCGTCGTCGTCACCCTCTTCAATTACGCACGTTTCATCGAGGAATGTCTCGGCTCCGTGGCTCATTCGCAAATTGAGGCGCGCCTCGAAGTCATCATTGTTGATGATGGGTCGAATGACGATTCGCTGGCCCGCGCGCGGCGCATTCAAACTCGTTTCCCGCATGCCGTGCGTGTGGTGCACAAACATTTCAACACAGGTCTGGCTGACGCTCGCAACATCGGCATCGAGTTTGCCCGTGCTCCTTACATCTTCATCCTCGACGCGGACAATCTCGTCACGCCTCGCGCTCTCGCGCTGCTGCTGAAGACAATGCAAACGGAGGATTACGCGGCCGCATTCAGCTTACTGTGCCGCTTCCGCGAACCAGCTCGCACCGGCATCGGCCTTCTTTCGTATTACGATTGGGACCCTGAAATCCTCGTGCAATCTCCCTACATTGACGCGATGGCAATGTTTCGGCGCGATGTCCTGCTCGGACTCGGAGGCTACGATGGGACGCTGAGTGAGATCGGCTGGTTTGGCTGGGAAGATTACGACATGTGGCTGCGCTTCGCTCAGGATGATCTGCCGGTCGCCTTCGTTCCCAACGTCCTCTGCCTATATCGGCATCACGAAGCTTCCATGATCAAAACCACGAATTTATTCTGGCCGGAATTGATTGAGCTGTTCCGCAAACGGTATGCGGCACTCGTTAGCCGTTACCCCGCGCGTGAAAGGCTCTTCGGAGTCAAGCGCGAGCAAATCGTCGAAGAAGCCGCTCGCTGAAGCGGCG
Organism: Verrucomicrobiota bacterium; assembly: GCA_019244415.1. GTDB lineage: Bacteria > Verrucomicrobiota > Verrucomicrobiia > Chthoniobacterales > UBA10450 > AV69. The sequence continues at coordinate 12,904 of JAFASN010000122.1, forward strand.
CGAATCGCAAGCTGACTGCTCTCATTTAGGTTGGCCTGAGGAGACGCCGTTTTCTAAGATGCTGTGGTGAACTGGCTCACACGTCACCGGCTCGTCGCATTTGCCGTGATTTGCGCCTTTTGGGCCGCTGTGATCATCGGCTCGCACTTTTTTCGCGAGGTGCGCGTCCTCTCGGCGCCGTGGCAGGGCGAGCAGGCATTTGAAGATTTCCTGCGGCGGGTAGGCCGCAAAACGGCGCCCCGCGCAGATTTTGTCTTCGTCGGGCTCGATCAACAGTCGCTTCAGCTGGACAATATCGGACCGGAGGAGATCAAAGGAAATCGCGCCTTCGAGTTGATGACGGAACGTCCGTTTCCGTGGTCGCGCGAGCTCTGGGCTTTGCTGTTGGACCGCCTCTTCGCGGCCAGAGCGCGCCTGGTGATTTTCGACATGGTTTTCAGCCCGCCGAATGCCGCTGACGCTGCCTTCCGCGGCGCGCTCGATCGGTATCAGGACCGTGTCGTCATTGGCGAAAACTTCGATTTTCAGCAGAACAACATCCAGCTCATCGTTCCGAATGCGGCGCTGATTCCGCCGCCCGCGCAGAATGACGATCGCGTCGGGTTTGTGAATTTCTGGGCCGGCCGGGACGGCAGCGTGCGCTCGGCGCGTTATTTCACCTCAGATCAGCAGCTGGCAGGAGGCGAAACGCAAGCCGGCGACGCCCTTTACACTTCTCTTGCCGCGCGCGCGTTGCAGAAGCTCGGGCGCGCCGCCGATATACCGGCGGATGAACGCGATCACCTCTTTCGTTTCAGCGCCAACGAAGCTTACGCGCCCCGGCCATTGTGGGAGATTTTTGATCCCGCGACATGGCACGCGAACTTGCACGATGGCGCGCTGTTCGCAGGCAAGGTCGTCATCGTAGGAGCGGCATCGCAGATTCAGCACGACGTCGTCGATACGCCGCTGAACCCGGCGACTCCCGGGCCGGCGCTCCATCTTCAGGTCCTGGCAGCGACGATGGCACATGAGTTTTTGCGCGAAACGCCGGACCGGGTTGTTCTTGCGCTCGTTGCCATCGCTGGTCTCGTTGCCTTTGCTGTCATCGCGATCTCGCGGCGGCCGCTTTTGCGTCTCGCCGGGCTGGGCGGCATTTGCGCGGTTTATCTCGGCGCCGCACGGCTGTCCTACGATCACACCGGGCTGGTACTCGCGACAGTACCCGTACTTTCCGCTTTTCTACTGGGTGGCGGCAGTTCTCTCGCGCTCGATTACGTGCTGGAGCGGCGCGAAAAACTCCGCACCCGCCGTACTCTCGAGCGTTACGTGTCGAAGAACCTGGTGGCGGAAATCCTCGAGAACCCCGGCGGCTTTTACTCGAGCATGCGCGGCTCCCGCAAACCGGTCACGGTATTGTTCAGCGATCTTGTCGGTTTCACCACACTGAGCGAAAAAGCGGACCCGGAAGAGCTCGTGCGCCACTTGAATGAGTATCTCAGCCGCATGGTGGGAGTTGTTTTCGAGAATGACGGTACTCTCGATAAATTCATCGGCGACGCCATCATGGCAGTGTGGGGAAACGTAAAGAGCCAGGGCGTAGTAAAAGATGCAAAAGCGTGCGCCTACACCGCGCTGGGAATGCGACGCGAACTTCGGAAGCTAAATGATCATTGGAAAACAGAAGGGCGCATGACGCTCGGGATGGGAATCGGAATCAACCAGGGCGAGGCACTCATCGGCAACATTGGCTCGTACGAGCCGCATGAAAGGCTGGACCCGACAGTTATCGGCGACGCAGTTAATCTCGCTTCACGTCTCGAAGCGCTGACGCGCATCTACGGGGTCGATATCCTTGTCGGCGCCAGCGCGGCCGAGCTAATCCGCGATGAGTTTTATCTCCGCTCCGTGGCGCGTGCGCAGGTAAAAGGCAAAACCGAGCCGGTGGATGTTTTTACCATCGTGGACGCGCGCAATGGCAACCCCGACCAGGAACTGCTTATCTGGCTGGAAACGCACGAGGAAGCGATGCGGAAATTCCGCGACCGCGATTTCAGCGGCGCGAAAGTACTGTTTTCCCGCTACCTCGAATTCTATCCCGACGATTTCCTCGGGAAGATGTATCTGGAGCGTTCACTCGAGTACGAGCAGGCGCCGCCAGACGGTGAGTGGAACGCAGTGGAGGTGTTTCACAAAAAGTGAGGCGCGCATCGCGAAGCTTGCCGGCGGACGAGCAAGCGGCACCAGACTTGCCCGTATCGCGTTACGCACGCTGGCAACACCAGTTCCATTTGCTTCGCTACCCGGTCGCGCTCGGCTTTTGTGTAACAATCGCGACGTTTGTTTTTGGTGCCTGCGCGACTCTGGCGTTCGAGAAAAATGTGCCGGGTGAAAGCTGGCTCCAGGCGTGGAACCGGTGGGACGCAGCCTGGTTTCTCGAGCTGGCGCAGAATGGCTACCCGAGTACGACCGGCGCGCACGAGCACCTCATCGTGTTACTGCCGGCCTATCCTGCCGCGATCGAGCTCGCGCATTTTCTCATTCCCGATTGGCATACAGCGGCGCTGCTTGTCTCAAATGTCTGCTTTCTCGGCGCGCTCGCCTGTTTGTTTCTACTTGCCCGCCTCGAAGGCGACACCAGCGTCGCGCGGCGGGCCGTACTTTTTTGCGCTGTCTTTCCCACAGCATTCTTTCTGCACGCCGCCTATTCGGAAAGTCTCTTTCTTTTGTTAACGGTCGCGGCATTTCACTTCGCCCGACGCGACGAGTGGGCGAAAAGCGGCGTCCTTGGTCTGCTGGCGACGGCGACTCGTCTGCCGGGAGCGGCGATCTTCCCTGCCTTGGTCCTTGAGTACGCGCACCAGCGAAATTTTCGCCTCCGCTCGGTCCGCTGGAATGCTGCCTTTCTCGCGCTGATCCCGCTGGGCACGGCCGCTTTCCTCTGGATCAATTACCATTATTTCGGTGATCCGCTCCATTTTCTGGCCGCGCAAAAGCAAGTCTGGGGCGCGTATCTGCGCTCGCCGTTCCCCGCCGTGCGCGATAACTGGTATGGCATTCATCACGCGCCCGCGGACGAGCGTCTGCTGCAATACGGCGGCCCGCTCGTCGCGTTTCTTGTACTCACGATCGCGACCGTGGCCGCGCCTTTTTCCCTGCGACCCTGTTATGCGATTTACCTCGTCGCCAGTTGGGTGATGATCTTCTGCAATTCCTTCCCGATCTCCTCGCCACGCTATCTCGCGGTGGTGTTTCCGCTCTTTCTCTTACTCGCACGCGCTACGCGGCGGCCGTGGTTACGCGATGGTGTCGCTTTCATTTCCGCGCTCTTTTACGCCGTCTGCACCATGCACTTCGTACGCGGCTGGTGGGCCTTCTAGATTTGCTGGCCGGAACTCTAACTGCGCGTAAAGAATCGCTGTGACTAAAACAGAGCCGCGGCATTTTCATTTCGTCGGCGTTTGCGGTACTGCCATGGGGGCGGTAGCGGCGGCCATGAGCGAGCGCGGGTTTCGCGTCACCGGCTCGGACGAGAACATTTACCCGCCGATGTCCACCTTCCTCGAGAAGCGGGGCATCGTGCTCACCGCTGGCTTTCGGCCGGAAAACATTCCGGCAACGGCGGAGACCATCGTCATCGGGAATGCGATGCGGCGCGGCAATCCCGAAGTAGAAGCTGTACTCAATCGCAAGTTATTCTACGTTTCATTGCCCGAGTTGTTGAAGGAGCATTTCCTCCGCGGCAAACACAACCTCGTCGTCACCGGCACGCACGGCAAAACAACCACGACCGCGCTGCTGGCCTGGATTCTGCAAAGCGCCGGCGAAGACCCGAGCTACATGATCGGCGGCATCCCGCGCAACCTCGGCCAAGGCGCGCACTTCACCGGCTCGAGGTACTTCGTCATTGAAGGCGATGAGTACGACAGCGCATTTTTCGACAAGCGTTCCAAGTTTGTGCACTACCTGCCCGAGCTCGTCATCGTGAACAACATCGAGTTCGATCATGCAGATATTTTTCGCGACCTTCACGAGATCAAAACGAGCTTTCGCCATCTGCTCCGGATCGTCCCGCAGAACGGCATGGTGCTGCTCAACGGCGACGACGCGAACTGCCGCGAGGTGGCGAATGAATGTTACTCGCCCATTGTGGAGGTGGGCTTCGGGATCAATTGCGCCGCGCAAATCCGCGATGTGAGCTACTCGGGCGAAACGTCTCGCTTCACCGTGGCCGATGAACATTTTGAGGTGCCGCTGATGGGCGAGTTCAACGTGCGCAATGCTGCCATGGCTATTTCGGCGGCGAAATTCTATGGCGTGACGGCTGACAAAATTCAGGAGGCGCTCCGTCAATTCAAAGGCATCGCGCGCCGGCAGGAAATTCGTGGCGAAGTCCGCGGCGTAAAAGTGATCGATGATTTCGGGCATCATCCCACTGCGATCGCGCAGACGCTGACAGCGTTGCGGCAGCGCTATCCGAAGAACCGGTTGTGGGCCGTATTCGAGCCGCGCTCAAACACCACGCGCCGCGCCGTTTTTCAGCACGAGCTTCCGAGCGCGCTGAAGCTGGCGGATGGCGTTGCCATTTCCCAAGTGGCGAAGATCGAGCAAATCCCGGCAGCGGAACGGCTGGACGTCGAAGCACTCATGCGCGAGATCGCGAGCGATGGCAGGCCGGCCTTTTACGAGAAAGGCGCCGATGCCATTGTGGACCGGATCACACCGCTTCTGCACGAAGGCGACATCGTCGTGGTCTTCAGCAACGGCGGATTCGATGGTATTCACGAAAAGCTGCTCCGTTCACTGGGCGGATAATCGTCATCTTGAACGCGCTCGACGCGACCACTTCGCCGATGCTACTGGTGTGACATGATGCGCGCGCTGCTGGCATTGGAAGACGGCCGACTTTTCGAGGGAGAATCATTTGGCGCAGCCGGCACGAGCGTGGGTGAGATTTGTTTTAACACTTCCATGACCGGTTACCAGGAAGTGCTGACCGATCCCTCATATCGGGGGCAGATCGTCGCCATGACCTATCCGCTCATCGGCAACTACGGCACTAATGCGACTGACCAGGAAAGTGCCGAGCCGCACGTGCGCGGCTTTGTCGTGGAAGAGCTAAGCGAAGTGCCGAGCAACTGGCGCGCGGAAGAATCGCTCGATGAGTACCTGAAGCGATGGAAAATCCCCGGAGTACAGGGAATCGACACGCGGGCGTTGACGCGCCACTTGCGTACTCGCGGGGCGATGAAGGCGTGCCTGAGTACGGAGCTTGAGCCGGCCGAAGCGGTGCAGCGGGCGCGCGATGGCAGCGGTGTTGTAGGAATGGATTACGTGCGCGAAGTGAGTACGCGCGACGTTTACCAATGGGATCCTGACGACGAAGCGAGCCGTCCCTGGTCACTGCAAACGGGCGACGACGCGCCGAAGCTTCCGCCCATCCGCCACCGCATCGTCGCGTTCGATTACGGCATGAAGCGAAACATTTTGCGCTCGCTGCGGCAGCGCGGCTTCGGCGTCACTGTGGTGCCGGCGGCCACGAGCGCGGAAGAGGTTTTGAAGCTGAATCCGGACGGCGTGTTTCTATCCAATGGCCCGGGCGATCCGGAAGCGTTGCCTTACGCGCATGAAAGTGTGCGCGGCTTGATGGGCAAGAAACCGATCTTCGGAATTTGTCTCGGTCACCAGGTGCTGGGGTTTGCCTTTGGCGGCCGTACTTTCAAGCTGAAATTTGGTCACCGCGGCGCGAACCAGCCGGTCAAGGACCTGCGCAGCGGGAAAGTGGCGATCACCTCGCAGAACCACGGTTTCGCCGTGGACACCGAATCATTACCGGCGGAGATCGAGATCACGCACGTGAATCTTAATGACGGCACGGTCGAAGGTATGCGGCACAAGGAGTTGCCGATATTCAGTGTCCAGTACCATCCTGAAGCGGCGCCGGGTCCGCATGACGCGTCGTACTTTTTCGATCAATTTGCCGAGCTGATCGAGACAGCGGATTGACGGCGAGAGTCTGGAGCGCGCGCCAGTCGCGTACGGCAGGTTGAGTACGAGTTCTGCCGCGCTCTGCCGTACGCATTGAAACCAGCAGGCTCACGTTTACTGTGCAGCAGGTGGGCCGCTCGGTAAAAAATAGCGCTTGGAATGAAGTGTTTGCGCTTCTTCTGCTTGGCGTGGGCACGCTGCTCTTTCTCTCGCTCATTTCCTACACGCCGCGCGATCTTCCGTCGTGGGTGCCGTGGAGTTATCTTTCGCCACCGAATCGGCCGGCGGAGAATTTCATTGGCCCGCTCGGCGCGATCTTCGCCAGCGTGTTTTATCTGCTGATCGGCGCAGCGTCTTACCTGCTTGCCGCGGCACTGCTTGGCTTCGGCATTGCGAAGCTGTTCTACGGGAAACTGCGTGTGAGTGCGCGCGTACCGTGGATTTTGCTCTTCGTCCTTTCGGGCGCGTGCCTTCTCCAGTTGCAAAAAAGCCATCTCCAGGGCTGGCACGCGGCCTTCAACATCATGGGCCCGGGCGGCTCGCTCGGTTATTTCTTCGGCAGAAAATTGCTGCTCACCATGATGGGCGAGATCGGATCGAGCATTCTGCTCATCGCTGTTTATGCCAGCGCTCTCATTCTCATGACCGGCTTGCGGCCGATCCATCTCGTTCGTGAAACGATCGCTGGCTCGCGCCGTGGCGCCACGCGTTTTCGAGAATGGCGAGTACGGCGCGAGATGCGGCGCGCCGACATTAAAGGCCAGATCGCCATCAGCGAACGTGAGCTCGAGAAACAGCGCCGCAAAGTCGAGAAGCAGTTGAAGAAGAAAGGCGCGGCGTTGCCTGAGCGTGAGCCTGATCTGGATGAAGAATTGTTGAATCGGCCGAAGCCGAAGGTCGTCGATACGACAGCGCTGCCGGAAGAAGGAATTCGTTCGCGACGCAAACCTTCGCTGGCGGAGTTGAAAGCCGCTCGTACCGGCGCAGGAACGCTCGCCCGCGACGGCAAGGGCAGCGAACGCGATGAGCCGAAGTTTGATGCGGAGCATTACCAGTTGCCCAATCTCGATCTGCTGGATGAACATGATCCGGAAGGGCGGGGCGGGGCTGATCCGGCCGAGCTGGAGCGAGTACAGCAGACGTTGATCGAGACGCTGGCGCATTTTGGAATCGCGGTCGCGGCGGGCGACATCACGAAAGGTCCGACGATTACCCGCTACGAAGTGTACCCGGCCAAAGGCGTGCGCGTGGACAAGATCGTCTCGCTCGAGCGCGACCTGGCGCGTGCGACCCGGGCCGAGCGCATCAACATTCTCGCGCCCATCCCGGGCAAGGACACGGTCGGCATCGAAATCGCGAACACGCGCAAGATCAAAGTCACGTTGCGCGAGCTGATGCAATCCACCGACTGGGACGAAGCGAAGTCGCGTTACAAAATTCCCCTGGCGCTGGGCAAGGACGTTTACGGCAAAGTAATCATCGCCGATCTGGCGCAAATGCCGCACCTGCTCGTGGCTGGTACTACGGGCAGCGGCAAGAGTGTTTGCATTAACGCCCTTATCGCGAGCATGCTTTTCCGCTTCACGCCGGAAGAGCTCCGCTTCGTCATGATCGATCCCAAGGTCGTGGAAATGCAGGTGTACGAAAAACTGCCGCACCTGGCGTTTCCAGTAGTGACTGATCCAAAAAAAGTACTACTCGCCTTGCGCTGGCTCATTGATGAGATGGAGCGGCGTTACCGCATTTTCGCGCAGGTCGGCGTGCGCAACATCACCAGCTTCAACGCGCGTCCGAAGAAAAAAACGGCTCCTGAAGAGAACGGCGAAAGCGAGACGAACGAAATCAAGGTCCCGCGAGAAGATGAGCTGGCCATTCCCGAGCGGATGCCTTACGTCGTCGTCATTATCGATGAGCTGGCGGATCTCATGCAAACCGCGCCGGCCGACGTGGAAAACGCGATTGCCCGCATCACGCAAATGGCGCGGGCCGCGGGCATTCACCTCGTCGTCGCGACGCAAACACCGCGCGCGGATGTGATCACCGGCGTCATCAAAGCGAACATCCCGAGCCGCATCGCGTTTCAGGTGGCGAGCAAGATCGACAGCCGTGTCATCCTCGATGAAAACGGCGCCGACCGTCTGCTTGGCCAGGGCGACATGCTGTATCTGCCGCCGAGTGTCTCGCGCAAAATCCGGGCACAAGGCGTGCTCGTTACCGACGGGGAGATTCGCTCACTCGTGGACTTCGTTTCGGCACAGAGTACGCCCGCCTTTGACAGCAGCATGCAGGAAAAATTGCGCGCTGGTTCTGCGACTGCGGAAGAAGTGAGCGACGAAGATGAAGAGCTGGTGGAGAAATGTCTTGAGATCATCCGGCAGGAAAAGCGCGCCTCCACTTCGCTCTTGCAGCGGCGGCTGCGGCTCGGTTATACGCGTGCGGCGCGCATCGTTGATATTCTGGAGCAGCGCGGTATTTTGGGGCCAGGCGAGGGCGCGAAGCCGCGCGAAATCCTGGTCGATCTCGATGCCGCGGTTTGAGCGCGCGAGCGAGTATGTCGATCGAAGGTTTAGGTGAAAAGTTTCAGGCGGCCCGGCAAGCGCGCGGGCTCTCGCTGGATGAAGCGGCGCGGCTAACGAAAATCCGTCAATCGCGCCTGGCTGAGCTCGAAGCGGACGATTTCTCGAACTTTCCCAGCCTCGCCTACGCGAAAGGGTTCCTGCAAATTTACGGCAAGTTTCTCGATATTGATGTGTCGCCTTATCTCGATGCTTTTGAAACATCAGAGCACATCACGGTTGACGGCTACTCGTACTTACAGGACAACCCGGTGCCGAGACCGCGGCGCGAAGCTGTCGTGCGCGATGTGCCGCAGCGCACGTCGCTCATGCCGCTGATCATCGGCATCATCGTTCTGGCGGGCGGGATTTGGTTTATCAAATTAGTACTGAACGTGCAGCGCATCACTCCGCGCCAGCCGCAGGCAGCGGCTTCGGTTACGCCAGCGGCGACCGTCGCCACCATCATGCCCTCGGTCGCGCCGACGATTGCTGAATCGAGGCCGGCGGTCATCGCAACTCCGCCCGTCATCGCCAGCGCGTCCCCCTCGAGTACGCCCGCGCCTGCGGTGATCGCCCGCGCCCTTCCGGTTGACACGCCCGCGGTTTCCACACCTGAGCCGACGATTCGCCGGGCGGTGCCGGTGCGCCCCGAAGACGTGGCGGCGGCGGAGGCCTACCAGGCAAGCGAGAAGGTGAACCGGGTGGACATCAGGCCGCTGAAACGCACGCACCTGGAAGTCACGGTGGATGACGAGCCGTCATTTGAACGCTGGATTTCGCCCGGCGACGCACCAGTGCAATTGCTTGGACGCCGTTTCAGCGTGCACGTACTCGACCGCGACGCGGTGCAGATTCGCAAGAACGGCAGGATCGTTTCGGCTGACGACGCGGACGTGACGGTCGGAGATTGACGGCCTCGTCATTCTGAGCGAAGCGGAATGCCAGTCCAGCTCGGACCGGAGTCGAGGAATCCCGTGGAAGTTCACTCAAACGCAATGCAACGGGATCCTTCGACTTCGCTCGAGATGACAGACTCAGGACAACGAGATCCTTTCACGTCGAGCGGAATGGCCAGGACAAAGGTCGGCATGATCAGCCTCGGTTGTGCCAAAAACCTCGTCGATGCCGAGATCATGCTGGGGAGCGTACTCAGGCGGGGGATGCAGATCACCGCTGACGCGCAGGATGCCGACGTGCTGGTGGTGAACACCTGCGCGTTTATCGATTCGGCGAAAGAAGAATCGATCGAAGCGATTCTTGAGGCGCACCAGCAGCGCGGGTTTGCCAGGAACAGCGGGCAAAAACTCATCGTGAGCGGCTGCATGTCGCAGCGGTTCTCGCGTGAGCTGCGCGAGCAATTGCCGGAAGTGGATGCCTTCGTCGGCCTCGATCAAGTACGCGAGCTTGGCGCCATCGTTGAAAAAATCGTGGCGCAAGATTCCACGGGACGCACTGATACAAACGCGAGTGGGGACTCTGCCCCGCTCTTTGTCAGCTCGCGCGCTAAGTACATTCCCGATTACGACACGCCGCGCTTCCGGCTCACTCCGGCTCACTCGGCCTACGTGAAAATCGCGGAGGGGTGCAATCATCCGTGCAGCTTTTGCGTGATCCCGCAAATGCGCGGGCGCCATCGCAGCCGCACACCGGAGTCGGTCGTGCGCGAAGTACGCGCGCTCGTGGGCGAAGGCGTGCGCGAGATTAATCTCATCAGTCAGGACACGACGTACTACGGGATGGATTTGTGGAGCGACAAAGCTGGGCCGCGCCAGCCGGTTGATTCCGCGCGCGGCCCCACTCTCGCTTCGCTATTGCGCGAGCTGGATCAAATCCAGGGCGATTTTTGGATTCGGCTGCTTTACACCCATCCGGCGCATTGGAGCGACGAGCTGATCGAGACAATCGCGCGATCAAATCACGTCGCCCGCTACATCGATATTCCGCTACAACACATTTCCGAATCGATGCTGAACCAAATGCGACGCGAAACGACGCGCGCCCACATCGAAGATTTGATTAGGCGATTGCGCCGCGGCATTCCCGGCGTGGCATTGCGCACGACGTTCATCGTGGGTTTTCCTGGCGAGACAGAGGAGGATTTCGCTGTCCTGCTCCGCTTCATTGACGAGGCGCGCTTCGAGCGACTCGGAGTCTTCAAGTACTCGCAGGAGGAGGGCTCGCGTGCGGCGAAACTGCCGCGGCAGATCCCTGCGCGGATTAAAAATGAACGCTACCGGCGCGCGATGCTGCTACAGCAGCGGATCGCGCGCGAAAGCGCGGCGGCAAATGTCGGGCGTGAATTGAAGTTGCTCGTGGATGAGCCGTTGATCGCGCGCAGCGAAGCCGATGCGCCGGAAGTGGATGCGCGTGTCATTTTGTCGGAGCCGGCGACACCAGGCGAGTTCATCAGGCGGCGAGTGACCGGTGCGCGCGGTTACGATTTATTAGCGTGAACCGGAAACCGCTGGCCTGAGTACAGCGCGGACAGGCGAGGGGGACGGAACATTGAGCAGTGACAAACTTCGGCGTTTCTGTCACACTGCGCTTCCATTCCCTCCTGCTGCTTTCAATGGCTGAGCCGAACGAACCCAAGAAGGAAACTGTTCATATAACGCTGCCACCGCGGCGGCGGTCGGGCGGCGCTGCTCCGGATAATCTCGACACGGTGCAGATTAACCTTCCGGAAACTAAGCCGTCGGAACCGCCGGAAGCTGCTTCTCGTTCGGCGCCCCTCGAGCCCGCACGGACGCTGCCCGCCACACCGCGCGCTGCTTCCGCGCCTCCCATGGCGCGTAGCCCCGTTCCGCCACCACCAGCCCAGCCCGTGACCCCGCCGCGCCGCATTGTTCCGCCCCCACCCGCGCCGCCACCTTCCGTAAACGTCCCTGCTGCTCCGCCCCGGATGGTACCGCGGCCGCCACTTGCCGGCGCTCCAGCTCCATTGCCGCCGACGGTTGCTCCGCTGCCGCCCAAGATGACGCCACCCAAGACGTCGCCGCCGGCTCCTCCAGCGCCCGCGCCCGTGCTTGCGTCCACGGCGGCATCCGTCCCATCACGCGCGCCCGAGCCGGTCGCGCCCGCTCAGCCGAAGAAAGAGACCGCGCGCATCAGCGTCCTGCCTGATCCACCGAAGCCGATGACCATGAGCAAGACGCAGCCGCTTGTCACCCTCACCGCCACGCCAATTGGGCCGCCGGTCCCGCCGGTTCGCATCGCGGCAACGGAATCTCCCGCGCCCTCGCTCATCAACTCGGTGCCACTCGGTCTTTGCTGGACGCTGGTGGCGATCTCCGCCGCCATTTTGCTCATCGAGATTTGGACTTATATTTCCTGATGGAAAATGCCATCACCCTCACGGAATCGAATTTCGACACGGAAGTAACCAAAAGCGACAAGCCGGTCCTCGTTGATTTTTGGGCTGAATGGTGCGGCCCATGCAAGCTCATCGCGCCACTCATCGATGAGATCGCGCGCGAGAAAGGCGGCACGATCAAAGTAGGCAAAGTGAATGTGGACGAAAACCAGAGCCTCTCATTTCAGTACAACATCCGCGCGATACCCACGCTGCTGCTGTTCAAGAACGGGCAGGTACGCGACCAGGTTACCGGGATGACGAGCAAAAAGGATCTGCTGGGGCGGCTTGACGCGCTGGCCTGATTTTCACCGCCTGAATGTAGAGGCGGATATCCTCATCCGTAATTTTTCGAGAGCGCGAATCAGTGCGGGTGAGGCCACCCGCCGCTACACTGCGCCCGGCGCGGCTCGAACGCGCAACCTTCGGCTCCGGAGGCCGACGCTCTATCCAGTTGAGCTACGGGCGCGGCGCGAGCCGGGAGTATATCGATTAACCCCGCCATTCACAAACAACTGCTTGGGGACGCCTGCTCCTGCTGCTGCTCGTAATCGTAATCGTGTTGTACTCATTCGAAGTACGAGCACGAGCACGAGTAAGAGTAAGAGTGCAGTAAGAGTACGGCCGGTTGCACGAAGTTGCGGCGCGAGTCCGCGGCGCTAGCCTCCTCTCCGGCGTGCGGGCGGCCTGCTCGGGCGCGCATGCAATGCACGACGAGTCTGCTGTCGAGAAACTCACCGTCGCTGAACCGGCGCACGACCCTTATGCCGCCTTCCGCTGGCGCGGCTTCTTGTTCTTCACCGGCGGCAATCTCCTCTCGATCATTGGCCGGCAAATGCTCGCCGTTGCGGTGGAATGGGAAATGTATGCCCGCACCCATTCCGCCACCGCGCTCGGTCTCGTCGGGCTGGTGTTCGCGATCCCGATCGTCACCTTGTCGCTGCCCGCGGGCGACCTGGCCGATCGCATCAGTCGCAAACACATCATTCTTGTCGCGCAAATTTTCAGTGCTGTCGTGTCGGCGCTGCTGGCCTGGGTTTCATGGCAGCACCTTGCCATCCCAAACACGCCGGCTTTGCGCGCGTGCAACCATGGCCTGGCCGCGATTGCCAGCCTCTTCGAGCAACATGACCGGACGTTCCATTTCGACGACGCATCGATCCCGATCATTTACCTATTGCTCTTTATCGGCGCGATTACGCGCACCTTCAGCTGGGCCGCGCGCAGCTCGTTTTTCCCCACGCTCGTTCCGCGCGAGGCGTTCTCTAACGCCGTCACCTGGAATAACAGCGTCTTCCAGATTGGCTCAGTCGTTGGGCCGGCCATCAGCGGGTTGCTCGTCGCTCACGTCGGTTTTCCCATCGTTTACATCATCGACGCGATTACTGCCGCCGCCTTTTTCCTGCTCGTGTTGCCGATTCGCCGCGCCGCGCGCAAACGGGATGATCGGATCGTGGGCAGATGGCGCAGCCTCATGGCCGGGCTGCGCTTCGTGTTCAGCAGAAAAATCATTTTGGCAACGATCACGCTCGATCTTTTTGCCGTACTTTTGGGCGGCGCCACGGCGCTGCTGCCGATCTTCGCCGATCAGATCCTGCATTGTGGCCCCGTCGGCCTCGGCTGGATGCGCGCCACGCCTGCAATCGGGGCGTTCGCTACCGGGCTGCTCGTGGCGCATCTGCCGCCGATGAGTCGCGCCGGGAAAACGCTCCTGTGGTGCGTGGCCGGTTTTGGCGTCGGCACCGTGATTTTTGGCCTGTCGCGGCTGTTTTGGTTTTCGCTGGCCATGCTGTTTCTCATCGGGGCGTTCGACAGCGTGAGTGTGATCATCCGCGGCACAATCGTGCAGCTCGTCACCCCGGACGAAATGCGCGGCCGCGTCTCCGCCGTGAACAACATTTTCATCGGTACTTCGAATGAATTTGGCGCGGTCGAATCCGGCCTGACCGCGGCTTTATTCGGTCCCGTACTTTCCGTCGTGGGCGGCGGCATCGGCACGATCCTCGTGGTACTCGGCGTGGCGAAATGGTGGCCGGAAACGCGGAAAATCGGCCGGCTCGATAAAACATTGCGCTGAGAAAAGCTCGGCGCAGTTGTCTTCTTCTGTAGGCCAGCCATTCCTGGTTGGCGAGGTTCGGCTCGGCAACGAGGAATCGTCGCGCTACAAGCTGCCGCGGTGTCCTACAACGTGCCGCGTCTTCTGTAGGCCGGCCATTCCTGGCTGGCGCGCGTTTTTGTTTCGCCGGATCATTACGGTTTTCGCCCACGAGGAATCGTCTTCTTTAGGCCAACCATTCCTGGTTGGCGACGTTAGGTTCGGCAACGACGAATCGTTGCCCTACAACGGCCCGCGGCGGCTCAACGATTGCGCGTCGAAGCGGGAGCTTCGCCCCCGGCTTCAGGACCGCCCGCGCCAAATAAGTACGAGAACACCAGGAAACCCTGCACGGTGGGTGATTTGTGGTTCACGCCGAACAACGGGGAGATATCGAGCCGCGTGTTGGGCGTCGGTTTCCAGGCCAGGGTTGGGCCTACCACAAAACTGTTGTAGGGAGTGCCGCGGCTGAATCGATCGCTGAAGCTGCGAAATTGCATTTCTACGCCGGCCTTGAGTGTCTCGGGAAACACCAGCGGTGTGACGATGCTTTGGGCCAGACCCCATTCGCGCCCGCGGTCACCGGAAGTTTCCTGTTCGAAGAACGTGTTCAATGCGCACTCGATTCTCCCGAAGAACTCCTCCGAAAGGAGCAACCGCGTCTCAACCGCATCGGGCTGATATTCCGATTGATCAAATCCTTCGGGGCCAAACTTGTTTCCCGGCGTGGGCGCGCCTTCGTCGTGCAAAATATGGCCAATGCCAATGCGGTACTCTGCAAAAACGGTGGGATTGAGCGGAATCTTGTCCCAATCGGCGAAAGCATAGCGCGCCTCGAAGCTGAAGGAGCCCTCCTGCCGCGTGCCGCCGTAACTTTCGAGCCCGTTCTCGACCGCGAGGTTCACCCGGTAGGGCAAACCGACTTCCACCTCCTGTGTGAGAATGTGGTCTGGGTACCTGTAATGCACGACATCGAGCTCGTAGATCAGGCTTGTGTAGATTTCTCCGGGCGGGAGGACGTAGGCGTTAGTCAGTGGCGAGAAACGCGACTGCGAGAAACTGCCCGGCGCTCCATAGGCGCTGGGACCATCCGGTGCGGTTACGGTAATGCCCTGCGCCGCCGCAGCCTGCCCGCGGGCGAGGGGGGCGATTGCGAGCGCAGCGGAGCTGATGACAAGTCCAGCGAAAAAGGCGAATCGACGGGGGGAATGTTTTGGAGAGTGCATGACGCGAGGAGTAATTAAATTCCGGCTACACGCCAAGCAAAAAATTACAACTGCGTAATCTTTTCGGCTGGCGCCGTCGATCGGTCGTGCGGCGCAATTCAGCCGTTCGATGCCGCCAATCCAATACAAGCGCACATTGACTGCGGCACCTGTAGGGCAACGATTCCTCGTTGCCGAACCGGTAACGTGCCAACCAGGAATGGTTGGCCTACAGAAGACGCGGCAGGTTGTAGGGCGACGATTCCTCGTTGCCGAACCGTGTTGGCCTACAGAAATTTTCCACGACAGCAGAGCCGCGAGCCGTTCTCGCAATTGGCTGCGGTGACGAAATTGTAATCGCGCTTCTTAGCGCCGTTTCCGCCGGAGACACGATTTCGTTAGTATGAGAACGTTCTCCCGTCTTCTGTTTTCGTGTCTTCTGCTTTCCTGCGGCGTAACGCTCGGGTTCTTCGCCCTTGCTCGTCACACCGTCACGTCCAAACCATTGCGGCTCGCCTTTGATCGGCCATCAGGCCACGCTGAGTACGGACCGGTTCCTTCCCGCAATGCATCGCCTGTTCGGCCGCAAATTGCGTCGGCAAACACGCCGACCTTTGGCCACCCGATCATCAGCGGCATTCAAGGCGTCGGCTTCGAGCAGGATCTCCGCCTCGATCCCTCCAACCCAAACCGCCTTTACACCAGTGCGCCAGGATCACTGTCATCGGACACGAGCTGGCTCTGGCATTCGCTGGATGGCGGTCTCACTTTCAAATGGGTGCCCTCTGCCACGCCCTACGAAGGCAAAGCAACAGCGTGCGCCGGAGGCGGCGACAGTGAGTTGGGTGTGGATGTTGCCGGGCGCTTGTACTTTTGCGATCTGACCCTGGCGAATTTCAGCACCGCGCGCTCGGATGATTTCGCCTCGACATTCACCTGTAGCAACACAGGCGTTCCCGACGCAGTGGTGGACCGGCAGTGGTACACTTTCGATGGCGACCCACTCAACGGCGGGAGCATTTACCTGACAAACGACGAAGTCTCACAGTCCCCGACGAGCTGCGGCGGCGCGGTGACAAACTTCGGCGCGAATGTCCTCGTCATGTACCGGTCGCCGGTCTCCTCCGCCGCATCAACAACGGCGGGAATTCAATTTGGCCCCGCGAACAAGGTCAGCAATGCCACCGGCTGCGACGAAGGTATCATGGGCAACGATGAAGTGAGCCCGATCGCCACCGCGCTTGGCCAGCCCGACGGCAGCGGCGGTTACACCACCCTGAGTACGCCGGTGAAGCACGCGTTTGTCATTCACGATAACTCGGCGCTCAACGAGATCATGATCGGACGCTGTTTCCCGGTCGCGTTCGGCGCGCCGACAGCGAACGTGAGCGACCCGAGCGGATTAAATTGCACCGATCTTGTCGTGGCGAACCTCGGCGCAAACGCCAAGACCGGCGGCAATTTCCCAACCATGGCGATTGATAAAGCCGGCAATCTTTACGCCGTCTGGGAAGTCGCGCCCATCAACACCAGCGGACAGGTGATCGGCGATACCGTACTTCAGTACAGTTACTCCACAGACCAGGGAAATACGTGGTCCACGCCGCTGACCATCGATACCTCAGGTTCCTCCGCCGGCACCTTGCACACAAACGTCTTTGCCTGGATCGCAGCCGGTGATGACGGCCGCGTCGGCATCGCCTGGTACGGCACGCCGGGCCAGCCGCCATTCCCCGGGAACGGACCTGATTCGTGTGGCTCGAACTGCGACTGGAGCCTGTGGTACGTGCAATCGCTCAATGCCCACGACGCGTCGCCGAGCTTCACCGCGCCGGTGCTGGCGAGCGAGCACTTCGTTCATCGCGGCAGCCAGTACACGCTCATCGGCGGTCAGACTGGCGATCGTACTCAGGGCGATTTCCTCCAGATGCGCATGGGCGCGGATGGCGAGGCCGAGATCAGTTATTCCGATTCGAATAACATCGACGAAGCTTCCGCGCCGCACGGAATGTTCGTCCGGCAAAATGGCGGGCCCGGCTTGCTGGCATCCTCCACGGTGAATGCCCCTGGTCTCACCCCATTCAACAGCGTCACCGACCCGAGTGGCGACGCGCTCTATCAGCAGAGTGGGGTTACCAGCGCAAACATGCCGCAGCTCGACATCACAGAATCGAATGTCTCGATCGCGACAAGTTCGCCCTGCTCGACTGCCGCGCCTTGTTACCGCGTCGAGATGCGGCTCAACAATCTTTCCCTTGCGCCCACCACCACGTCCGATCCGGACACCGATCTCGTCTGGAGTACGCAGTGGCTGGTTCCGTCGAGCAGCGACACGCACGGCGGCGCAAATTTCCACGTTTATGCCGAGTCCACCAACGGCGCGGCCCTGCAATGTTACTACGGGCAGAACGCTGAGACCGCCGTCGGCGGCGGCGTGGCGCTGACCTATCCTGGAGGCAGCACCGCTTTGCCCGCCGCCAATTGCCAGTCCACCCTCGGCCCGAATGGCAACATCGTTATTTACGTGCCGATGAGCGACGTCACTGAAGCGGGCGCGATTGACAACAAGCTGCATGAAGTCACCGCGAGTACCATGACGCTCCAAGGCCCCGCCAACGCCGTTCAGCCTACATCAGGAATCGGCGGCTCGCTCTTCAATCTGATCGATGTCGCGCAGACGTATGTGTTCGATCCGGCGCAGATCACCTTTACCAAAGTTGTGTCGCGCAAAATGCACGGGAAGGCTGGCCCGTTTGACATCGAGCTGGCGCAAAACGGCACGTCCGCGACCGAATGCCGCAGCGGAGGAGCGGGCGAGAATTACCAGCTCATCGTCACCTTTCTGAACCCGATCCTGGGGACGCCGAGCGCCTCCGTCACATCGGGCACCGGAAACGTCACCGGCGTGAGCGTGAATGGTTCCGAGGTGACGATTAACCTGAGCGGCGTCGCCGATGCGCAAACGCTCGTCGTCACCCTCACTGGCGTGAACGACGGCACTGCCACAGGCACAGCGGCAATCACCATGCCGGTACTCGTCGGCGACACGACGAACGATGGCAGCGTGAATTCCGCTGACGTCAGCCAGACGAAATCCCGCTCCGGTCAGGCTGTGAGTACAGCGAATTTCCGCTCGGACGTGAATACCGACGGCAACCTCAACAGCGCTGACATCTCCCTCGTGAAAAGCAAGTCCGGCACAGCCCTCCCCTGAGCCCACCCTTTCTCCCGTGTAGAGGCGGGTGTCCTCACCCGCAGGAAAGTTTGCTGTAGAGGCGGGCGTCCCCACCCGCAGGAAACCCTTCCTGAATATCTTAGGAAAGCAGGAAAGCAGTTGTACGTTGTGTCCTCACCCGCACGCGGTCCAAGACATCCAAACCTGCCCCTTGCGACTTCTTTTCTGCGTTCCTGCTTTCCTCAGCAATTTCTTCGTCATCTGGTAGAGCGCGACCGCCGGGCGCGCCGCGGTCCGCAACGCGCCGCCGGACGCCCTCGGCGACCCGTCCTTATCAACCGGACCTTTTCCCTCTTCTTTCCTGCGTTCCTGCTTTCCTGAGCAATCTTTTCTAGTCCCTGAGGGAAGAGTTAATCCGTCCGCGACGTGCTCCCGGCCATTCTTTTCGTGTAGAGGCCGTCGTCCCCACCCGCCGGAAACTTTTGCTGTAGAGGCGGGTGTCCTCACCCGCAGGCGGTCGGAGACATCTAAACCTGACCCTTTCCTCCTTTTTCCTGCGTTACTGCATTCCTGAGAAATCTCTTCTGTCCGTTACGAAAAAGTAATGAAGAAAAGATTGACGCTCTTTCACCCGAGGGGTAAAAACGTCGGCTAAACCCCTCCGGAACATTCTCAAGGGCTGCTAAAGGCGAGAAATTCCTCCCCATTTTTGCCTCGGCCGCTCCCGCGGAACGAACCGGCGCGGTTGGATACCGTCGGGCTAAACCTGGGCGGGAGATAAAACACCTGAGCAACAACAAACAACCTCCACAACAAAAGAAAATAAGGTAAAAAGCAGAATTTCCGTGACAAAGACGTTGCGGGCTTGGTAAAAACAAAACTGAAAGAACCTGCGGAAACAGCAACTCGATTCCTCCTCCAATGAAAAAACTCCTCCTAACACTCACCTGCGTGGCCGCCGTGGCCGGCGCCGCTTACAGCCAGACGGCATCGTTTTCGTTGCAAAACAACGGAACCAACATGGTAACCGTCGGCTCGACCGGTACGTTTACCCTAAATTTGTATGGCACATTCCAGGGCATTCCGTCCGGCTACGTGACAGACGGCTATTCACTGTTCCTGGAAGCAACGCCGCAGAACAACTTCACGTCTGCTGTTTCCATAACGAGCGCGACGCCTTTCCAATATCCAGATCCTACTTCGAGCTACCCGCAGACCTTCACGTACTCGCTTGGAAGCCCTGATGCCGGGCAGTCAACTACGCAGGACCTCGGCTTCACGGCAAATGGCAGTACTGGCACAACCGGCAACTACACGAATCTTCACCTAACTGATTACACATTCTCGCTTAATGGCCTTGCTCCGGGCACGTATACGTTAACGACAACAACCGCGTCAGGGATTAGTTATGACAATCCAACGACAGGCGACTTCGAGTTCGCGAATGCGCCGCAAACGACCTTCACCATCAATGTCGTTCCGGAGCCCTCGACTTGGTCGCTGCTTGGTTTGGGTGGCCTCGCTGCGGTCGGCATGACCATGCTTCGCCGCCGTCGCGCCTAATAATCTCCCTCGGTTCGAGTTTAACGGTAGTTGCTCTTGACGCGCTCGCTCGGGAAACCGGGCGAGCGCGTTTTGCTTTCGCCTTTTGTAGGCCAACCATTTGCTGGTTGGCACGCATCCTCGGCAACGAGGAATCGTTGCCCTACAGGCATCGCTTCTTCTGTAGGCATCCAAGGCCAACCATTCCTGGTTGGCACGGCACTCGAGCGTCTGCACGCATCCGTCGTTCGCGAACGTTACAGCGTTCGGCAACGAGGAATCGTTGCCCTATGCCGCGTTTTCTGCTGGCTAACGATTCGTAGGTTGGAGAACGGCTATGGTTCGGCAACGAGGAATCGTTGCCCTACAGGCGTCGCTTCTTCTGTAGGCAACCATTTCCTCGTTGGCACACATCCTCGGCAACCGGGGATCGTTGCCCTATACGCACCGCGTCATCTGTAGGCCAACCATTCCTGGTTGGCACGGTTTCGTCGTTCGCGGTTACGGTTGCGGCAACGACAAATCCTTGCCCTACACGCGCGTCGCATCAGAACATGACATCTCCGTCTGAAACCCAATCTGATACGGCCATTCGGACCAATGCTGTACTAACCCGGCACGGACGGGATTCTCCCGTATGTATTGCCATTTCGATTCGGCGGATTCGTCGCTCCGCAACAACCGGTCAAACGATCCGGACTGCCATTGCCAATTCGAATATTCGCTCATTTTGCGGCGAATGCGTCGTTTCAAGAATCCGATGGGCACGCCCACAGGTTCATAGCGATCTTCAAGAGGAGCGATGAGCAGATGGACGTGATCGGGCATTAACATCGCAGCAACGACCTCCCAGCCGGTCACCGCATCGACCGCCTGACGGAACGCGGCAAAAATTTTTGGCTGCGCGAGAACGGCCCGCCGGCGCGCAACACAAATGTGACGAAGTAAACAATCATATGGGGCGCGTGCTTACGCCGCAATCATAGGGAAACGTGCCGCGCCTTTGACACGCGAATCATTCCTGCTCGGCTGAATCATGCGTTCTCCTGTAGGCCAACCATTCCCGGCCGCAAGAGCTCGCATGACCGACAAACGCCCGATGCGCCGAAACTTAACTCCCTCAGGCAAGATTTGGCTCATACGAAAGTAAGATGCCTTCGCTGTCACAGTTAATCGGCCGAGTATCAGGTTTGATCGCCGAAGGAGCTAGTTTGATCGGCGGAAAAGCAGGTTGGATCGGCCGAGGATCAGGTTGGCCTTAGCAGCGTTGACCGCGAGCACGTGCACCTGTATGCAGCCGCGTGAAAGTCCGCGAAGCGGTCAGGCTCATCGAGAGCGACGGCTGGTATTTGGCACGTACGCGCGGCAGCCACCGTCACTTTAAGCACGCGCAGAAGCCGGCATCGTCACAATCGCTGGGCACCCTGGCGTTGACATTCCACGTGGCACTCTGAACAGTATCCTGAAGCAAGCCGGCCTGAAACAGTGATGCGATATGCGATCGTCTTAGAGCGCAGCCCGACCAGCTACGGAGCTTACGTACCTGACTTGCCCGGTTGCGTGGCAGCGGCGAAGACACGCGAAGAGGCGCTTCGGCTTATCCGTCAAGCCATCGAGTTCCACATCGAAGAGATGCAAGCAGAGGGGCTGCCCATTCCTGAACCTTTGTCGAGCGCGGAGTACGTCGAGGTCGCGAAGGTCTAACCAGCCGCTGCAGTCGACGGTTGTTAAACTCGCCTGAACCTGAAACGGGAAGCACAAAGCGGAAAGCGGAAAGGGGAAACGGCAATCAGGAAAGCAGGAACGGAAGGAAAGCAGAGAGCCGAAAGCAGACACGGAAGGAGCAGGAAAGCGCCACTGGCAAATCGGTGCCGTGGCACACATCAAATCCTTAAAATTCTTTTCCTGGGTTCGTGGCTTCCTAATTCATTCTCTTTTCCAAGTACTGCGCGGGAATCAGGAAAGCAGGAAAGCAGGAAAAGCGGACAACTGAAAGCAGACACGCGAAAGGAACAGGAAAGCCCTACCGGCATCGGCGCCGCGGCACACATCAAATCCTTCAGAATTCTTTTCCTGGGTTCCTGGCTTCCTGATTCATTCTCTTTTCTAAGTACTAAGCGCGAAGCTCACCACCGCGAGGCCGTCAAAGGAGGAAAGCGGAAAGCGGAAAGCAGGAAGGAACCAGGCAACGCCGTTATCTCACAATTGCTGCTTCACCCGTGTTTAATCCGCCACGATAACATCAACGATTGAGCGCGGCGCGGCACCACTGGTACAACGTGGTTGCATGTTCCACTGCTTCGCGGGCGAGATCAGCGGTAGCCGATGTACCCGGATAGCGGAATTCAACCGCATACCTGTCTAGCTTGGAAAGGCTCGCACAAAATGTCGCAGGGAATTGACAAGCCGGCGGTAGCAATGCGGAAAGGCTATTGAGATCATGCGTCTTTGGAAACGATATGCTGAGTTCACACAGCAGCGCCTTGAGAGATTTCTCGACTGATTGCTGGGCAAGGAAACACACCAGGTCGTAGTTGGCATTCTCGCCACCGTTATTTCTCGGTTCATCGACGCGAAGTCGGCTTCCGATTTGGCGATCCACTCGCTCGTGTCAGGCCGCATAAACAACACGGCCCTTTCCGATCACCTCACGCATGAAGCAGTCATTCATCTTGAGGCGCGTCCGTATAGTCTCTGGGCTACGCACGATCAAATCGACGGAGTAGCGCCTTGGATGAACCCGTTCGGTAATCCTCGCCGCGGTGCGCGCGGGATGCTCGGCTGAGTCTATGATGACAAGAAGATCGACATCTGAATATGGTCCGGCATCGCCCGCTGCGTGCGAACCAAACAGGATGATCTTCTGGGGATGGAACTCGCAAGCGATTCGATCCACCAGTGTTTGGATTTCACTCATCGAAGCCATGGCAGATTCGTTAAGTTAGTCATCGACGATACAACCGCGCATAGTTTTCGCGACGAATATCGGTCGTTTCTAGTTCAAAGCAGGCAGCTGAAAGCAGAGACCGACGCAACGAAAGCGTCGCCGGCAAATCGGCGCCGCGGCACACATCAAACCCTTAAAATTCGTTTCCTGGGTTCCTGGCTTCCTAATTCATCTCTCTTCCAAGTACTGCGCGGAAAGCTGAATCAGGAAGTCAGGAAGAAAGGAAAACAAACGAGCAGGAAAGCGTTGCGTCGCGCGATAATTTCGTGCTGTGGCAGACATTCTCGTTTCCAAGTACTAAGTGCGAAGCTCACCACGGTGAGATTGTCTTCGTGCAGACGGGAAGCTTGCCGTGATGTTTTCTGCGTTCCTGCTTTCCTGATTCACCTTTTTGAGTCCTTCTCTTGGATTCGTGCCTTCCTAATTGATCTTTAGGAATTCTTTTCCTGCGTTCCTGCTTTCCTAAGCCTCCTCAGGATTACCAAAATGTAACGAAGAATTTGTTTGCGCGTAAGTCCGCAAAGTTGTTATTAATCGAAGAGCGATTGTGAGCTACGTCCATACGTAAGCTAACGATGCCTGTTCAACCCTCAATCAGCCCCCAGCCGCGCAATCTTCCCGTGCAGGTGCAAGGCCGCAGTGTGATCATCAATATTCCATGAAAAAAAATCACCCCTCAGAATCCGCCTTCTTCTACCCGCGCCTGTTCCTGGCGTTGTTGCTCTGCTGCCTCGGAACTTCAATGGCCGTGTTCAGCTTCGCTTCGACGACACGTACCAGTTCGCAGACGAAAGCTGTCACCCAAAAGAATGCGCCAGTTAGACAGACTAGTGCGCCCGCAGGGCCAAACCCAAGCAGCGGCACATTGGTGCAGGGACAGCCGCCTCTGATCTTCACTGATCCTACCGGCCCGGCGCCAAATGCCACCGGCGAAGGTGTCACTTCAGGCGCGCCAACGTGCGCTGCCAACGGAGTCGATTGCAGTATCTACACGCTAACTCTTGATAGCTCCGTCTTCACTGCGAACGGCACGTACGACCCGACGAAAGCTTATCTCGTCATCCAGTTAACGTGGAACCCGACTGCTTATCAATACGGCTCGTTTGTTGAAGACAACACGGGCACGGTCGTTGCGCAAAACACGGCGGGCACTGATCCGGAGACCCTTTCGATTCCCGTCAGTCAGTTGAAAGCTGGGACCTATACGATCGTGACCACGCTTGAGATCGGTTCGCCCGGCCTCGGTTACACCGGCAGCGTAAGTCTCTTTCAACCCGCGCCGGCTGCGGCGCAGCAGTGTCCCACCTGTATCGCCCCACGGTACCAGATGTACTTCGGCCCGGATAACTCATCGGGCGAACCGTCGATGGGCGTGGATTGGAACCCAAATTTCCCCGGCCTGCAGCAAACCGCGCCGGGAACGACTGCGCACGGGCCGACGCTGTTGAATACGGGCGGCGTTTCGTTCTTTACCGCGAACCTGAACGAGTACGAAGTTTCGTTCGATGACTGTGGTTCACCGGCCATTGCGACATGGAACAACGTGACTTCAACGACGGAAGGGGTCGAGACGCTGGATCCGATCGGCTTCACCGATCACTTCTTCAGGGGCGATATTGGTACTTCGTATCCGCCGCCACACACGCCGGGCAGAACCTGGCAGACGCAGCTCACTGGTGTGGGTAGTCTCACCGCGTTCACTGATACGGACGGCCAGGGCACAACAGCGTGGACTCAAGGCCAGGGCGGCGGACCTCCAACCGGTCCTGACCACGAAACAGACGGCGCCGGGCCTTATGCCCCGACGAACGCAACGACCGGAGTCGTTGAACCGCCGCATCCGCTTTACGCAAATGCGTTCTACTACTGCTCGCAAAACATCGCCGGGGACGCTGAATGTTCGCGCAGCGATGATGGCGGCCTGCACTTCGGGCCCGGCGTGCCGATCTTCCAGAACGTCACTCAGTGCACCGGCGGCATTCACGGCCACGTCAAGGTGGCGCAGGACGGCAGTGTGTACGTGCCGAACTTCTCCTGCTCGCTGCCGACCGGCAGCCAAGGCGTCGCGGTTTCGACCGACAACGGCGTGACATGGGTTGAGCACAACGTGACCAACAGCGGCCCGCCGAAATCGACCTCGTCAGTGGATCCGCAGGTTGCTGTCAGCTTGAACAGCGTCGGTAGTAACCGGCCTGCTCTACCGGGCCAAAGTATCGCCACGCCGGCAACGCCCACGATCTATTTTGCTTATAACGACCAGGATGGCACGATGAAAGTGTCCTCCTCTCGCGATCGCGGTGTTTCCTGGAGCACGCCAGTGGACGTGGGCGCCGCGTTCGGGTTGGTTAACACCACATTCCCGTTTGTTGTCGCAGGTGATGATAACCGCGCAGCGGTCGGGTTCCTCGGGACGACAACCGGCGGTGACGGAAACTCCGATAACGCGGTGTGTCCGCCCCCAGGTTCGGGCCAGGTCGCATTTACAGGTGTATGGCACATGTACATCGCCACGACGATCGATGGTGGCGCCACTTGGACTACGATCGATGCGACTCCGGATAGTCCGGTACAAGTCGGCCCGATTTGCCGCGGCGGTACTTTGTGCCCCGGCTATCGTAACTTGCTCGACTTCATCGGCGGCGATGTCGATTCCCAAGGCCGCGTGCTGTGGGCGATTGCGCACGGCTGCCCGAACTGCCCGAACGTTGGCGCGGCTTGCGGTTCAAGCAACGCGCTGAGTACGATCTTCCGGCAATCCGGTGGCGAGCGATTGTTCTCGTACTTTGATAGTGCGCCGCAGGCGAACCACCTGGATAAGCCTGCGAATCCGCAACTTGTGTCGGCAACCAACGTCGGCAACGGAGTTCAGCTCGTCTGGCTCGCCCCGGATAATGGCGGCTCCCCGATAACGGGGTACAACATCTATCGCGGCTCGACCAGCGGTGGTGAGACGTTCCTGACGACCGTTAACAACAGCCCGACGAACGTCCAGACCAAGTACTTGGACACGGCGGCAACAGGTCCCGGTCCCTATTTCTATCATGTCACTGCGGTGAACCAGCAGGGCGAATCTGGATTCTGCGAAGAGCTGAGCCCAACAGCGCCCATCAGCCTTGGGAATGCTTGCACATTCCCGTATTTGGAAGTGAATGGTCCCGGAACCAAGCCGCCTACCAGCGTACCGAACCCGGTACCGGGCGGAACGCCAATACCAACCGTGGCCAATGCTCAGACCATTCAGTCGGTAAATATCGGTGAGCCATTCGTCAGTTGCGCTGATAATTCGCTGACGTTTGTATTCAAGGTGCCGAGCCTTGATCCATCGGGCACAGGTCAGGCCGTCATTCCGCCTAACACAGAGTACCAGATCCTCTTCAAGGTGACTGATACGAACGGAAATCCGGAGACGGTTTACGTGGAAATGGATACAAACTGCCCGACCGGCACGTCCAAGACTCCTGAGTATGGCTACGGTCGTCGCGATACCAGCGCAACCGGTGGTTCGTTTGATAACGGCCAATGCACTGCCGGGCCCACTTCTACGTGCCCCGGAATTACCGGTAACTTTGCGGCCGACGGCACGATCACCATCAAGCTCGATGTGTCGAAGCCGCTCGCGTTTGCTGCGAATACAGGATCGACGACGAGCACGCCGTTCGTTTGGGACGCAACCAAGCCCGGAACCAAGCTCGGTGGGGTGAATAGTGAGATCACGCTGTTCGCGGGTTGCGGCGCGGGATTGCTCGAGACCCTCTCGTCAAGCGCCACGAACGTAAACAACGGTAGTACGGATTACGTGCGCGTGGGTAATGGATATTGCTCAACCATCGTGCCTGTCGCGGTGTTGACGGCGAATCCGAAGAGTGGCCCTGCGCCATTAGCGGTGACGTTCGACGGTTCTGGCTCGAACGAGCCAAACGGCGCGTGCGGTACTATCAGCGAATACAAAATGGACTTCGGCGATGGCACCGTGACCGCGTTCCAGTCCAGCCCGTCGTTCGCTCATACTTACCAAAACCCCGGTAATTACGCAGCCAAGCTCACCGTGAGCGATACAGTCGGCAAGACGAGTACAAACGTGGCGCAGCAGGTCATCACCGTCGGCTCGGCCGGGCCTCCGCAATTGAGCGCCATCTTCTCGCGCATGACCCACGGCAATAACGTAGGGCCGCGCGATGTGGTATTGCCGACCTCCGGCACCCGCGGCGTGGAATGCCGCCGGCCGGCCAGTGCTGGCACGTATCAGATGGTGTTTCGCTTCGCGAATCCGGTCAGCGCGGTGCAGCAAGCCACGGTCACCAGCGGCACCGCAACGGTGAGCAGTAGCGGGATCTCGACAACGAATCCGTATGAGTACTTGGTGAACCTCAGTGGCGTCACCAATGGGCAGTACGTCACCGTTGGACTGGTCAACGCGCAGGATTCCACCGGCGCGAATGGGCCTGAGGCTGGCACAATGGGCGTACTAATCGGCGACACCACCGGTGATGGTACGGTCAACTCGGCCGACATTAGCCAGACCAAATCGCAATCCGGCGCGCCGGTGACCGCGACGTCCGCGAACTTCCGCGAGGATGTGACGCTCGATGGCAACATCAACAGCGCGGACATCTCGCTGGTGAAGAGCAGGTCCGGCACGGCGTTGCCGTCGAAGCCGTAACTCGCGAGCAACTTAAACTTCAGCGCGCTCGCTCCGGATCACGGGGCGAGCGCGTTTTGCTTTCTAAATAAACCTGAAGCGGCCGACAAAGCGCACTGCTTCGCGTAATGTGCATGGCGTGACGTCTTTTCTTGCATGTGAAGCGAACGCCGCAGGATCCGTTGCGTACCGAACCTTCGACTCGCTCACGACGACAGCTCGACAGGCACGGAGCTTTGTTGTCGCGTAGGTCGTCCATCGGCCAACGGCGCAGTAAGGAAGCATCGTCCGGCGGAACGCGGAAAGCAGCCATCGAAACGCGTGCGCCAGCGGAGCATCGCACCTTCCGATTGGATTACTAAACAGGCAACCGGGTCGTTACAGGATATCACCGAATCCGACCGGGGATCTCTCCCGACAGTTCAAGGGTCGATTTCGATCCTCGCGCATCCAGCATGATACCCGAGCGATCCAACATGATGCTCGGACGATGCAACATGATACGCGGCGAATCCAACATGATGCTCCGGGATCCAACATGATACTCGGCGGATCCAACATGATGCTCGGAGGATCAAACATGATGCTCGAGGGATCAAACATGATGCTCCAGGGATCAAACATGATGCCCGAGGGATCAAACATGATGCTCGAGGGATCAAACATGATACTCGAGGGATCAAACATGATGCTCGAGGGATCAAACATGATGTGCCAAGGATCCAACCGTATCCTGCCGCCTGGTGGCCATCACATCCAGTACTCCCTGTGAGTTGGTCTAACCTGGGTGCCGATGCCTAGCGTCGGCGGCAGATTCAGGACCTTGACGCTTGCCGTTCAGCCGCACACTGGAAATAATTGAAGTGATGAATGCTTCGTCAGAACCGCGAAGCCGAGAACTCAGGAAATAAATTTGGAAGCCAGAAATCCAGGAAAGGTTCTTTCTGGCTTTCTCGTTTTCGAATTAATCAGCTTTTCATCTCGGTGCCCTGCTGGTAACGCTCACCCCGGTAGCTCGCTACCGTAAATCCTCTTAAATAACTGCCGTTTCCGTTCCGGCTCTGGCAAATCCGGCGGAAGCGAAGCCCGAACCATCGCCCGCGCCGCCTCAAACATTTCTACTCCCATTCGGAAACGTTCCTCCCCCGAGCGCGCCATGATGCGCTCGCGCACCAGCCGTTCAATTTCCGGCGGCGTGTCATTCATGACAGACATTCTCGTAAGAAATCTTCAATGCCGAGCGACCGCGTCCAGCGATTGAGGTAGGGGGCGTCATACCCTGTGCCAAGCAGATTCCGCACATCCCCGAGCTGAAGCTCGGAACGCGAGTCTTTCGCCCAGAGAATCTTCGAAATGATCAGGTCCTCCTTGGTCACGATGAAGGTCTGGAAATCATTGATTCTGACCCGTTGTCGCCGTGCGAACTCGATCTGACGGTATTCGTCACTTTTGCGCATCACGCAATCAACCTTAATGACGCTTTCCTGATGAATGAGATTGAAAATGGAATCGTGTGCCACCGCCTCCTGCACAGACGGTTCGCTTACGTAGTAATCCTGCCGGAACAACTCCGTTACTCGCGCTACATCATTCGATCCGAGTTCTACTACCATGTCAATATCGCGGGTCATGCGGGGCTGCGCATAATAGTTCATCGCCATCGAGCCGGTCAGCATGTAAGCGATGCCGGCCCGCTCGAGCCGACCGGAAACATCGCGCACAATATCCAGCTCATTCATCGGCAGTGACATTGAGCTTACCGGGCCAGTCGATGCAAACCGTCATGTCGTGGCGGGGGAAGACGTTAGAAGAACTTCTCACGATCCTGATCAACGGGATAAATACTCTGCCGGGCGCTCCCGCGCGCAACAAATGGTAAACCACGCCTTCAATCCGTAACACTCGCGCCACTCTTTGTTCGTTCTTCTAGGGAAGAAGCAGGGTCATTTGACCCCTGTTAAGACGCGACGCGAGTATGCCTTCAGGCGCAGCAGTTGGGTGCTGAGCCAGGCGAAATAGTTGAGTGCTGAGCGGCCCTGTGTTACAACGACAACTTATTGGCCTTGCCAGACGGCGTACATCTGTGGCGAACTTGCAAGCGCAATAAGGACCGTTGTGCCCCATTCCCCGCTCGCAGCCCCCACGTCATATACGCGCATGTTTCCAGAATTGCGCGGTGAGCGCCCGCGACCGGTCGCCGACATGGAATTTGGCTTGACGAAACTCGGGCGAGAAATGTACGACGACGCCTCGGAAATTGGGCCAGAAAACGAACCCGATTTGCCGACGGCAGGCTACACGTATTGGGGGCAATTCATAGATCACGATCTAACGTTCGATCTCACACCCTTAGATAACGCCTCCGACGCGGTTGAGCAGGTTCGTAATTTCCGGACGCCGTTTTTAGATTTGGATCACCTTTACGGGAGTGGTCCTGGGCTGTCGCCGTTTCTATACCAAAAGGGCTTTCACGATGCCGAACGGTTGTTGGTGGGAGAGACAACTGCTGGTCGGTGTGCTGACCTGCCACGTAATCGTGAAGGGATCGCGTTAGTAGCAGATCCACGGCAGGATGAAAACCTAATTATCGCGCAGCTGCATGTGGCGTTTTTGCAGCTACATAACCTGGTTGTCACACGCCCCCAGCAGCTAGCCGCATCACCCTACTATCTCCAGCAACCGAATACCTTTACGGCTGCGCAACGCTTGGTGAAGTGGCACTACCAGTGGCTGGTTAGGCACGATTACCTGCACGAAATTCTGGACCCTGAGATTTTCAACCTGCTTGGCAAATTGGAAGCCGAGAAACTCGCGCTAGGAGATATCGAATTCAGAATGCCGGCAGAATTTACCGCTGCCGCCTTTCGGTTCGGCCACAGTATGCCGCGCGATCTGTACTCAAAAGGTGTCAACGATTTCCGAAAGGATGTTAGACTTGAAACGCTTCTTAGTCTGACGGGGCCTATGGGTCTAACGACCGCGGGTGAACCCGCAAACACCCGGCTACCCGACGAGTGGGTTGTGTCATGGGACCACTTTTTTCTAATTCCGCCGCGTATCGCCGCGGTGAATCGAGCGCGTAAGATTGATACTCAGATCGCGAAGGCGCTTCATCATCTCGATCCTGACACCGTCAAGTTATTCAATCTCAGCGTCGGTGCAGGCAGACATTTAGCTCACCCTGAGTTACCCGTCCGTACTCTTCTGCGAGGCTTCAGAATGCGGCTACCTTCGGGTGAGCAAGTCGCCGAACGGATCAGCGCGCATTTCACCTGTCCCAGGACGCTACAAGCCAGCGAAATCGCTGACAACAGCCCACGTGGAGAAATTCTTAGAGAGCCTGCCTATGGTCTGGAGCAGAATACTCCGCTTTGGTATTATGTTCTTAAAGAAGCAGAACTACTCCAGTCCGGGTGGTGCCTTGGACCGGTTGGGAGCGTAGTCATTGCTGACGTGATCATCAGTGCCTTGGCAGCAGATCCGGACTCTTACTTACACGCTTCGGATTGGCATCCCACCCTTACTGATGATGACGGGCGGGCGCTTACCTCGATGGCGAAGGTGTTGCAGTGGGTGTCGAACGCGTCCACCACTCATAGCAGCACATAAACCAATCCTCGTATTTGTACTTCACCGCTTTGTTGTT
>JAFASN010000088.1 GCA_019244415.1 Verrucomicrobiota bacterium
AGCCGAAACTTCGGGAGTCACCGTCACTGGCGCAGCGATTCCGAGCCCCACTCCGCACGATGACTGGCGGCCGAAGCTCGACCACATCATGAGCGAAGTATCCGGCACGCAAATCACCGTCACCAAAAAGGCGACGGTCATCAAGCTCGACCAGCAGCCGACGGTCGTGAACAACAATCAGCAGGAATTGTTCACGCGCGCGCCGGGATTGCTCATCACCGAGCAGTTCACGCCGGGACAATTCAATTTCAGCTACCGCGGACTCGGAAATCCGCAGGAATCAGAGTTTATCCTTGTCCTACAGGATGGTATTCCCGTTACCACTGACTGGATCGGTTTTCCTACTCTGTACTATCTCCCGCTCCCACAAAGCGTCAGCGAAATTCAGGAAATCCGCGGCGGAAGCAGTTTGCTCTATGGCCCGGAGCCGGCGCCAGCTATTAACTTTACCTCGAATCGTCCGGCGCCAGGCTCACCGTGGAATGGCTACACTCAGCAAATCGGCGGAGCTAACGGCTTGTACGAAACGTATAACGTCATTCAGGAGGCAAGCGGGCCGGTCGAGCTGCGGCTTGAGGGAGGTTATGTCCGCTCGGACGGACAGCGGGAGAATAGCTGGTATAATCTATGGCAGGCAAACCTCTATCTCGGTTATCGCCCGGATGACAAACAACTATGGGCGCTTGATTTCCACGCCAGCCGTTTTGATGGCGGCATACCTGGTAATCTGACCTATCAGCAATTCCAGAGTAATCCATTTCAATCATCTACTCCGACCGACGAAGAATGGGTGGATCGCTATTCGGTCATTCTGCGACACGAACACGATTTCGGTGATGGCTGGCTGCTTCAGGCCAAAGCCTGGTACACGCACCAGGAGATCGATGAGCGGGCCATGCCTTTCGTACAAGACGAACGTTTCGATAACGGCGGAGCAGATATACGCGTGCGCAAACTCTGGGGAGACGACACCATGTTCAGAGGCAGTGCGCTCACTTTCGGCGGCCTTGTTTACCACGGCGAAGGTCCATTTAGCCAATACCTGAACTTCGATCCCAGTGCGGCGCGCGATTCTACCGCCGGCATCCTGCGTTTGGATCAGGACCGCAGCTCCGATTACCAGGCCCTGTTCATCGAGAACATTTTCCGCCTCGGCCAGTTCCACATCGTCCCATCATTCCGGCTCGATCACGAGAACGTGGATGTCGATGAAAACGTCTCGCCATTCGCCGGCGGCACAGGTCAGCGTCCACTTACATCGGTGAGCGCTGATCATTGGGTGCCGCTCTGGGGTATTGGCCTAGGCAATGACTTCGGTCATTTGAACGAAACGTACTTCAGCGCTTCTTCTGGATGGCGGCCTACTCGCTGGTTCGATATTTCCTCGCCCTTCCAGAACATCGCCCCGGGACACCCGTCCGATCCATTTAAGTCATTGGACTTCGAGCTGGGCGTTCACGGCACACCGTGGGCAGGTTTCTGGTACGATGTCGGCCTGTTCTGGATGAACTTCGATAACCGCACCGAGACGCGGCAGTTCAGCAACACCGAGTTCATCCTCGTAAACACCGGAAGCACACGCCATCGCGGACTTGAGGCGGAAGTTTCCTATGACTTCCTCGCCAGCGATCCCCTTACACCAGCTGCTGCCCAGGATAGCAAAGAGAGCAAGGACGCGCGTATCAAACCACTCTCGAATCCCGGACATGACGGCATGCACCTGATCGTCTTTAGTAACATCCAACTACTCGATGCTGAGTTCACCGAAAGTGACATCCCCGGCCAGGTGGGCAAAACGCCCGCTTTTGCGCCGGCTGTTCTTTGGAAAGGCGGCATCACCTTCCGTCGGGACAAGAAGTTTGATATCAGCTTCACCGGAGTCTATGCCTCCGATCAATACTGGTCTGATGCTGACCAGGCCAGCGCCACCACTCCGGCCAAGATTCCCTCCTACTGGGTACTCAATCTTGCTGGCGACTACTACCTCACGAGGAACATTCGCCTGATCGCCGGCATTTCGAACGTCGCCGACGAGAAATATTACTCGCGCGTCTTCTTCAATGGCTTGATCGAACCGGCGCCCCGCCGCTCCGGCTATGCCGGTGTGTCGCTCGAATTTTAGAGGATCGCGCCTCCACCAGGCCGAACGGTTGACGCTTGGGCGTTCCTCCGCAAATTACCGGCT
The DNA here is from genome assembly GCA_019244415.1 of Verrucomicrobiota bacterium. Lineage (GTDB taxonomy): Bacteria > Verrucomicrobiota > Verrucomicrobiia > Chthoniobacterales > UBA10450 > AV69. Next base: position 2,186 of record JAFASN010000088.1, read on the forward strand.
CGCGTGGGCGCCCGTAGCTCAACTGGATAGAGCATCTGACTACGGATCAGAAGGTTTGAAGTTCGAATCTTCACGGGCGCGCGCGACGTGAGCCACACAGACGAGGCGCCCGTTTAGCCCGCCAGATTCACGCCTTTTCGTGAAAGGCATTCACGAATCTCGCTGTAACTTCGCAGCGCTTGAATCTGGTCGAGGTCGAACTCGACTCCGAAAGTCGATTGTAGTTCCCCGATGAGCTGGACCATGGCTAACGAATCCCAGGCTGGTAACGAGGACTGGGAAAGCTCCTCGTTTTGCACCGCCGAGGAAAGGCCGAAGAAATCGATCAAGAGATTCCGCAACTCATCGTGATCACTCATTGCCGTTCTTGTTCGAGATCCAAGCTGGCCATGTGGCTGGCGCGACCGGCTCAAGGACATACCGTGTTCCGGAAGAGCTTCCTTCTACCCTGCGCAGGCCTAATCGATCATATAACTCCGCCACAATGGTGTTCTTCGGCGTCGGTATGTAAATCGCCTCGAGCTTTTGTACTTTCTGTTCACGCGCACGTGCAATCAATGCCGCCCAGAGCGCGTCCTCGACACCACGGCCGAGCGCGCGACAGCTAACGAGAAACGTATCGATGGTCAAGCTAGCCTGACCATTCTGCCCAGACTGGGCCAGCAACACCGCGACGATTCCCTGGTCGCCGAACTTATCGCGTAAACGCAAGGCGAGCGCGACTGATCCCGGCTGCGACGCGAGCTGCTGTACCTCGGCACGCGAGTGTCTTCGGGTCGTAAGGTTAAACTGATTTGTCTTGCCAAGCATCGTTGCGACGCGTTCCAGGTTCGAGGGGTTTACTTGCTCGATCGCAACCTCCATCTCGAGCGACTCAAGAAATGCTTGCAGGTCGTTTTCGTGGCCTTGCACATCGCGCGCCGCACGTACTGAGTAGTCGCGATGCCGCATCCGGTCTTCGTCGCTAATCGCTAAGGAATCGAACGCATCTGTTTCCCACAAAGCACGAAGTATCTGGAGCGCGTCTCCGCTCTCGTTCAGGATCTGGATTTCCGGAATGAGTTGCCGCATCTGCTCTCGTTCGTAGTCCGAATCATCCAGGAAAACGAAACTATCCAGCCCCAAACCGAGTTCGCGACTCGCCGCGCGGAGGTTCTCATGTTTGTGCTCCCAGTTGACCTTGCGTACGGCGAAGTCATCCCACTTGAGAAGCATGTCAGGCAGCGAATCAAAGGCCAGTCGCGCATCAGCTTCGTTGTTCTTCGAGAGAAGTACGAGAAGGGCTCCGCGGTTACGTAGTTCGAGCAGCTCGCGCTGAATCCTGAGATGGACGTTCCCTGGAAAATCGTGACCGAGCTGTAGTCCCGCAATTCCGTCTTCGCCGACAACCCCGCCCCAAAGTGTGTTATCGAGGTCCACCGCCAGCACTTTCCGGCGTGGGAAAATGAGCGGGCGCAATGACCGCGCAAGGAATAGCGCGAACGCCATTTGCCCTTCAGGAGTCAATGGCTGGCGCGCCATTAAGTCGAACAAAGAGTCGGAATAGCTCTTGCCCAGCGCTGCCGCCCAGGCGCAAACGTCGAGAACATAAACGGACTGATGAGTAGCCGCCAACTCGCGCACGTGACGATTGAAACGCTCGACCGCCCCTAAAGGTCCGGAGGAGTGTTGCGCGGCGAAAACTGGATTGGCAAAGTGCAGCGGAAAAGGAGCTGTAGATAAAAAGAGCGGCGTTCCAGGCGCGTGTCGCTGGTGCAAGTGAACGATGCCTTCCGCGCGGCTGATTGCTTCGTCCACCTGCGCCGTAAGTTGTTCCGGAAAGCCGCTGGAAAGAGGAAATAGAACGCCGGGAAGTATCTCCTCAATTCGCCATAGTACGATGCGCGCACTTGCTTCGTCTGCTCGGCGCGGAACACTCCGCACGATGTGACCTTCCAGGTCATTGAGAGGCGCGAGTTCGACCTTAGGACATGTCGGAAGGCACTTGAGCCCTAGTTCGAGGACTGGGAGAATTGGCTCGAGATTGTAAGTACTCAGCAGCTCGACGGTGAGCGGTGGCCCCTGCTGCTCGACCGCAAGCTCCTGGATGAGACGCAAAGCGCGCCGTACTTTGGCCAGACTGCCGGTGGTAATTGCTTCGCTGATCGCCTCTCGCTGTCTGGCGGGGAAATCACGAATCCACCAATGCACAGGACCGCTCGACTTCGACCGAGCCTTAGAATTGCTAAGACCAGCCGCTGATCCTTCAGCTACGGAACCGGTATCATTCACGTGCTACCCTGGCGAAGCTTCTGAACTAGAGCGCCGCGATCAAACTTCCCGTTCGCGTTAAGTGGAAAATGACTTAGCAGATGAATGCGACGCGGCACCATGTAGAACGGCAGTGTTTCTTTTAGCCGCACTAACACGCTCGATATATCTAGCGTGTTACTCTGAACGAAGGCTTCGATCCCATCCGCCCCACTCCCAGAAAGTGGCCAGCCCAGCGCAACCACTCCATCAATGCCGGATGCTTTGCGAATAGCTGCTTCTACTTCGCCGAGCTCGACGCGGTGGCCGAGTACTTTCACCTGGCTATCAAGCCGCCCGAGGTAAAGAAGCGGCTGGCCAGGCCCGCGCCGCCGTACACGATCGCCTGTGCGATAGTACGTTCCATCCGCGCCGGGAATTTCGACGAACGCGCGCCGCGTCTTTTCCCCATCGTGCCAATAGCCGAGCGTGAGCTGCGGGCCGGTCATGGCAAGTTCTCCATCCTCACCTTCATTCACCTCCCGCAGTTCCGCATCAATGATAAGCGCTTTCATGTCCTGGAACGGTTCTCCTATTGGAACGATACCTTGTTCACACTGCGCGGGTGAAGTTGAATCATCCCACCGGTAGGCGGTGCAAGCGATGGTTAACTCCGTTGGACCGTAGATATTTTCGATGACCGAGTTCGGCGCTGCCAGTCTCCAGCTTTGTACTATTTCCACCGGAAGCGCTTCTCCGCAGAACAAGCTAAGTCGCAAACCTGGATACATATTCGGCTTAAGGACACCGAACCGGCGCATAAACACCGCGACCGATGGAACCGAAAACCAAACGGTGAGTTTTGCATCCTGGATAAAAGCCCCGGGCTTCATCAGCTGCTTGACGCTTGGAACGCAGACGCAGGCGCCGTTTTGCCACGCCACAAACATGTCGTGGGCAGAAAGATCGAAGGTGAGATCGAACGTCTGCGACACGCGATCGTCGCTGTTAAATCCGTAGCGGTTCGTGACGTAATCGACGTAATGCAGAACGTTTTTCTGCGACACCATCACGCCTTTGGGCTCGCCGGTACTTCCGGAAGTGAAAAGTAGATACGCGATGGAATTAGCCGGAGTTTCAACCGGGCGCCACTCATCTGCCCGAGCGAGCTGACCGGCGCCGATTACCTCGTGTTCGGGAAAGCGCGCAGCGAGATCTGAGATATCAGTCCGTTCCGGTAGGATCAGCACCAGCTTCCGTTCGATACCGTCAAGCATTTCGCCTAGCTGCGGTTCCGACGCCCCATCAACTACGACGCATTGGCAGAGAGACCGTAGCAGCATCAGACGCGTCCGATTTACCGGAAAGGTGCGGTTCAGCGGAACATAACCATGCCCCGCCATAAGCGCGCCCAGTACGCCCGCGTAAGCTGTTTCGGATCGGAGCGCGAAAACTGCGGTCAGCCTCGTCTCAGCGGTTTGTCGTTGTTGAATGGTCGCGGCGATCCTGCGGGCGGTCTCCGCAAGCTCGGCGTAGGCTACCTCGCGCGTGACGCTCACGGCAGGCCGGGTGGGAAAACGCTCGGCTGCTGCGGTGAAACGACGCCAGAGAGAAGATGATCCAGTCATGGCAAGTCAGTCGCAAAAGGTGACGCAGGATTGCCTCGAATGCGAAGAGAAGTTCGGGCAAACGAGCGCTACGTCCGGCGCCTGCTACGGCACGTTGTAGATGTCGAGCAACGCTACGCCGGACGAGTTATTCTCGTCGCGAACCACTGCTGTATAAGTACCAGAGGGCAGATTCAACGCCATGGCCGGCTCGTTAGGAAAGTGCGGTGCGAGCCCGCTCTGCGCGATTTTCGCGGCCTGTTGCGGATCAGCCTGCCAATGTTCGTTCCAGCCGAGCAGATCGCCCTGCTGATTGTAAAGCGTCAGGAAAGGATTTGTCATGACCTGCGTAATTCCAGATGACGCGAGCGACGGCCCGAGCGCGCGCACGATGATGCTGCCGCCATTAGACCCTTTCACCACAAAGCCGCCGACGATCGCGCCGCTAGTCTGCACACAGGCGCGCGTACTCACATTGACCAGCATGGAAGGCGCAGCACCGGAGACATCGTAAATCTCCGCAACGACATCTCCCCCGCCGTCGTACTTACCACGAATCACGGCATTGTAGCTGCCTGGCGGAAGTTGAATGGCAATCGCCGGCTCCAACTCGTTGGGCGGTTGCAGCTCATGAAAAGGTCCGCCCCGGCCGAAGAGCGCCTCTTGCGAATCACGCCAGTTATCGTCGTAGGCGAGCAAATTACCGCTGGCATCGTGCAGCTCGAGCGTGGGATTCGGCAAGCCTGCGGCGATTCCCCAGCGACTCAACGAAGGACCGAGCGCCCGAACTACAATTGTTTTCGGCTGATTTCCGGCAATGACAAAGCCGGTAAGCAGCTCCGCCTTTGGCGAAATCCGGCTGCGGCCAGAACCATTGGCGAAGCCGGACTCATCAGTAACGCTGAAGGTGATCGCCAGCGATTGCCCCGCCGTGCCAGTCGCCGATTTCCCGGTAAATGGCGTGGCGGTGAGGGTATGCTGGCCGGGCGGCAGACTGCCGGCGATGTAATCTCCGCTAACATCCCCAAAGAGGGCGAATGGCGGGTAGTTTTCCACATGGGCATTGGGGTTGCCATCGAAGCCGAAAAGTACGCTGCCTACATCGGGCGTGTTCGTGTTGGCGCGAATGTTGAAATGCGTGGCAGGAAGTGAAGCCAGATCGATTGCGGCGCCGTTCGGAACTGTTTCAAAGCCGGGAACGGGCTGGTCTGTATCAGTGTTGATGAGGGTGAAACTGATGACCGCCGGAGTGGGTTGTGGCGAAGGCGACGCGGTCGGTGATGGCGTTGGTGT
>JAFASN010000047.1 GCA_019244415.1 Verrucomicrobiota bacterium
GCCTGGCGAAACAGTTGCCGCAGCTCTGAGTACACCGCGTCCGGGTAATCGTAACGGAGGAAACCGAGGCTTGAGTCAATTTCTTCTTCGAGCAAAACGCCGTCCGCTTTTGAAAAGGTTGCCAGCACCCGGATGAGCAGCGGCAGCAGGTTCGGACTTTCCGAGACGCTGCGCGGCTTGCGCATGGCCCGACGCACAAAGCGGCGACCGCGTCGGCGCACGCGATAAGCGAAGGGCGTGACTTTCTGCACTGCGCGATCGATCCGATCTGCTACTTGCGTGAGCAATTCACTCATGAATTCCCGAGCACGAACATTAGTCGCACGCGGCTTTTGACGCAATGAACGTGCCGCAAAGCCACGCGGCCAATCTCTAAGGAAAGCAGGATGATTCTCTTTCGTAAAAACCTCCTTCGGGCGTTCGGGCTTTGCTCAGAGATTCTTTCGGACGGAGGCGCAAGTCCTGCTCATTGCAATGCCACTTCGCTCATGCAACGTTTGCGACGCGCGGTAACCCCGCGCGCTGGAACCAATGGCGCAAAACGATCGTAATTCCTCCCGAGACAACAAGCGCGGCAACGAGCCGAACTTTAACTGGCGCGGCATTGTCCTGATTGCCATCGCCTTCGCCCTCATCGGCATGGCGCTGCTCGTTCGCAACGGCGGCTACCAGAACATCGAGGACGTGCCGTACAACCGCTTCATCGAGCTGCTCGACAATAAGCAGATCATCAGTGATAAAAACCTGCCGCTAACCCTTGTCGTCCAGGAGGGTCAGCCGACGCAGGCGCTGATCGGCTATTACCGCAAGCAAACGGCGGGAACCGAGCAGGCGGTGAAGTTCCGCACGACCGTTTACCTCAATTTCACCAGCAACCTCCAGGACAAGCTGAACGCCGCGGGCATTCAGCCGGCCATCCGCACAGAGTCGAATCTCTTTGCCCAAACCCTGCTGAGCTTCCTTCCCATCGCCCTTTTCCTGCTCGTGCTGTACTTTCTCTTTCGCCAGCAAATCCGCATGGCGGGCAAGGGCGCGCTGAATTTCGGCAAATCCAAAGCGCGCATGCTGGCGCGGGACAAGAACAAGATCACCTTCCGCGATGTCGCCGGCGTGGAGGAAGCGAAGGACGAAGTACAGGAGCTCGTCGAATTTTTGCGCGACCCGAAAAAGTTCCAGAAACTCGGCGGCCGCATCCCAAAAGGCGTGCTGCTCGTGGGACCGCCCGGAACCGGAAAAACATTGCTGGCACGCGCCATCGCCGGGGAAGCGGACGTGCCGTTTTTCTCGATCAGCGGCTCGGATTTCGTCGAGATGTTCGTCGGTGTCGGCGCCAGCCGTGTACGAGACATGTTCGAGCAGGGCAAAAAAAGCGCGCCTTGCATTATTTTCATCGATGAAATTGACGCCGTCGGACGCCACCGCGGTCACGGTGTGGGCGGGGGCCACGACGAGCGCGAGCAAACGCTGAACGCGTTGCTGGTAGAGATGGACGGCTTCGACACTCAAGAAGGCGTGATCATTATCGCAGCCACAAACCGGCCCGATGTACTCGACCCCGCGCTGCTGCGCCCGGGCCGTTTCGACCGCCAGATCACCGTCAATTTGCCCGATGTAAAAGGCCGCGAAGAGATCCTGCGTGTGCACGCAAAAAAAGTGAAGCTGGCCGAAGGCGTGGACCTGGCGGTGGTCGCCCGAGGCACGCCGGGATATTCCGGCGCGGAACTCGCGAACGTAATCAACGAAGCGGCCCTGCTCGCGGCGCGACGCAATCTGAAAGGCGTCACGCTGGCCGAGCTGGAAGAAGCGCGCGACAAAGTTCGCTGGGGCAAAGAACGCCGCAGCCTCGCATTGAGCGAGAAGGAGAAAACGAACACCGCGTATCACGAAGCCGGCCACGCTCTCTTGCTTGAGTTACTCGAGAACACTGAGCCGTTGCACAAGGTGACGATTATCCCGCGCGGGCCGTCACTCGGCAGCACGATGTGGCTGCCCGAGGAAGACAAGTACACCAATCGCAAGAACGAGCTGCTCGATAGTTTGGTCGTGAGCATGGGCGGGCGCGTCGCGGAAGAACTGGTCTTCGGCGATGTCACTAATGGCGCGCGTGGCGACATCAAAATGGCGACTGCCACTGCCCGGCGCATGGTCTGCGAATGGGGCATGAGCGAGAAAATGGGCATGGTCGAGTACGGCGACCACGAGGATTACGTGTTCCTGGGCCGCGATATTTCCCGGGCGCGCGATTACAGCGAAGCAACAGCCGAGGAAATCGACCGCGAAGTTCGCAAGCTGCTCGACGAAGCTTATGCCAAAGCCACCACGCTGCTGAGCGAGAACCGCGACAAGCTCGATGCCATTGCCAGGGCGCTGCTCGAGTACGAGACGCTGGATGGCTCGCAAATCCGCGACATCATCGAGCACGGCCGGATGCTCAATCCTCCTCCCGGGCTGCCCAGCCGCACCGGTGAAAAGATGCCTCCAGAAAAACCGCCGAAGCAGGTCGTCGTGGCGCCGGACGTCACCCCGCCGCTGCCTGGCGCATTGGGCGGAGCACCCGCGTAGTTGCGCCTCGTCGGCATAGCTGCGGCAGCGATGCTGGTGACTGAACAACGTAGTTAGTGAGGCGTTCCGCCTCCAAGCTACATTTTTTCCGGGACGCCGATCCCGAGCAAGTCGAGGCCGCGCCCCAGCACACGCGCTGTTAGCTCACATAAGAGCAGACGCGAGGAGCGGGCCGGCTCGGCGGCCTTAAGTACAGGGCACTCTTCGTAGAAGGCGTGGAAGTTGTTAGCCAGCTCGAACAGATAATTGCCGAGAATGTTCGGACGGAAATCGTTCAGTACTTGCGGGACCACCTCGGCAAACTGACAAAGCTTTTTCGCCAGCTGAATCTCGGCTGCCTCGGCCAGTGCGATCTTCTCCGGCGCAACGAATGCGTGGCCGAGCTTTCGGAAAATCGAGCGAATGCGCACGTAGGCGTTTTGCAGATAAGGCGCGGTGTTGCCGTGCAGCGACAACATTTTGTCCCAGGAAAAAACGTAATCGGTCATCCGGTACTGCGACAAATCGGCGTACTTAACCGCTCCGATGCCAATCACTTTCGCAATATGCGCTCGTTCTTCCTCGCGCAAATCCGGGTTCTTTTCGGCAACAATTCTGCCGGCCCGGCTGATCGCTTCCTCCAGTAAATCGCGCAGCGGCACGTTTTCGCCCGAGCGCGTTTTCATCAGCTTGCGGTCTTCACCGAGAATGCTGCCATGGGTGATGTGGCGAAAATCCGCCGTGTCCCCCTCGCGGCGCGCGATCTCAAAGATCTGGCGGAAATGCAATTGCTGCGGCGCGCCGGTCACGATCCAGATCGTGTCACGCTGCAAATCCTGCACACGGTAATCGACGGTGGCGATGTCGCTCGTGGCGTAGTTATATCCGCCGTCACGTTTACGGATGATGCAGGGCTTGTCCGCAAGATCGGGCACGTCACGGAAGAAAACGCAAACCGCGCCCTCGCTGATCTCCGCGATTCCGGCGCGAAGCAGGCGCTCGACCACTGCGGCAAGGCGGTCGTTGTAAAAACTTTCCCCGCGAACGATGTCGTACTTAATCCCGAGTAATTCATACGCTCGTTCGAATTCGCGCATCGAGAGGTCCACGCATTGTTTCCAGATGGCGAAGTTCTCCGGATCGCCTGATTGCAATTTAACCAGCTCAGCGCGCGCTGCTTCGCGCACCGACTCATCGTTCGCCGCGCGCTCATTCGTTTCCTTGTAAAGCCGCACCAGCTCCGCAATCGAGTCGCGCGCCAGTGCGTCACGATCAAGCAGGTGCTTCCAGCCCCAAATGACCATGCCGAACTGCGTCCCCCAATCACCGAGGTGATTATCCCGAATCACGTCGTGCCCGACGAACTGCGCGATGCGCGCAAGTGCGTCGCCGAGAAACGTGCTGCGAATGTGACCGACGTGCATCGGTTTGGCCACGTTGGGCGAACCAAAATCGATCACGATTTTGCGCGGATCAGTAGTGGGAGTGACTCCGAGCTGTTCGTCGCCGACGAGGTCGCGCGTCTTCGCTACGATCGCTTCCCTCTTGATGCGGAAATTGATGAACCCCGCTCCCGCGACTTGCGGCGGTTCCGCAACGTCGCCCACGTCGAGTACCGCGATGATGCTTTGCGCGAGCGCACGCGGATTTTCACCACGTTGTTTCGCCAGCACGAGGGCGGCGTTCGTCTGATAATCGCCGAAGCGCGGATCAGTGGCGCTCGTCAATTCGCCGGCCTGCGAAACGCCGAGTGCGGTCAGCGCAGCGGAAAGTCTGCGCGCGAGGAGCGACTGAAACGTTTCCATTTTCCACAAATCACGCAAACGCAACACAGATACAGCTCATCTGTGTGCATGGGTATTCACCTGCGCCGCCCGGCTACTGGCCGCTGCGTTCGCGAAAAACCTTCATGATGGCCTCGGCCGAATCGGCGCTGGCGAGCTGATCGCGCACACTGCGGTCGTTCAGGAATTTTGCGATCGAGGCGAGCGTCCGGAGGTGCGTCTGGAATTGATTTTTCGGAACGACGAAAAGTACCACGAATTTAACCGGCGCGTTATCCAGCGCGTCGAACTCAATCCCCTTGGTCGAGCGGCCGAACGCAGCTACCACCTTATCCAGCCGGTCTGATGAGCAATGCGGGATGGCAATGCCGAACCCGATTCCAGTACTCATCGTTTCCTCGCGCTGCTTCAGCGACGTGAGAATGCCATCCCGGTCTTCCGGTTTGATTTGCCTGCGGGCGACGAGCAAATCCATCAGCTCGACGATCGCGTCCCAGCGCTCCGTCGCCTTCATCTCGGGAATGATTTGGTCTGCGGAAAGAAGCTCAGCCAGCGCCATGCGGGGTCCAGTGGAGCGGGAAGCTTAGCGGGGCGACTTGCGATGACAAGAATGATTTAGCGCGAATGGCGTTCCGTATCGGAGTCATCCTGAGCGAAGTCGAAGGATCCCGTGGAAATACCGTTAAGAGCGGGATCCCTCGACTGCGCTCGGGATGGCGCGACTTTAAAATCTAATCGGCGTGAGAGCAGCCAGCGCACGCCGAACATGTCCACGGTGGCGCGGACAGCACGATTACCCAGGCTGTACTTACTCTGGCCGAAGCGCCGGGGCCGATGGTTCACCGGAATTTCGACCAGCTTGTAACCGGCTCCGCGAATCAACGCCGGAATGAACCGGTGCATTCCCTTAAATGGAACAAGCGCGCTGATGCATTCACGCCGCATGGCTTTGAGCGTGCAGCCGGTGTCGCGCACATAATCGCGGGTGAAACGGCTGCGTACGAAATTCGCGACCCGGCTGGTGATGCGCTTGGTGACCGTGTCTTTGCGCCTGGCCCGATATCCGCAGACGAGATCGGCGCCGCGGGTGATTTCATCGAGCAATCGTGGGATGTCCGCCGGATCATTTTGCAGATCGCCATCGATCAGGACAGCAACATCGCTCTGTACTTCGCTTAACCCGGCGTAAATGGCAGCGCTTTGGCCGGCGTTTTTCTCGAAGCGCAAAATGCGGACACGCGCGCCCGGTTCGATCCGAGCTGCGGTCTCATCGGTCGAACCGTCATCGACGAAGATGATCTGGTAGTCGTAATGGCGCAGCGCCTCGGTCAATTCGCGCTGAAGAATGGGAACGTTCTCCTGCTCGTTATAGAGTGGAACCACGACCGAGACGCCGCGAGGTCCCTCGGCTTCGCCCGCAATGACCGCGCTCATAGCGGCAGGGTGCGGTACTTGCGACAAAGGAAAACATCCCATGCTCGCATCACTTTGCCGAAGCGACGTACTTCAATGCTGACGACGCGATCCGCCGAGCCGAATGCAGCGCGGATATTGTGCGGCGGGGTCGTGCGGCCGGCTTCCTGCACGTAAAGGGCGTCGCGGCCGGTGAAAAGATTCACGCCTTTTTCTTCGGTGTCCGTTTGCTGCTGTTCGCCTGCGGACGCGGCGCTTGCCGGAACGAACTCATCGTAGCGAGGCCAGAAGGAAAACTGGTTCTCGATCGCCTGCGACTCGACCAGATAACAAGGCGGATGCCCTGGCCCTTCCACGCGTTTGTCGCGCAGATAAAACGAAATCTCCGACGCACGGTCCCGGCCGTCAGCAATGAGGAACAATCTGTCGCCGGTCTGCGCCTCGAGCTCGTGCCGCACTGATTCGAGAGCGCGCGTCGCGCTTTTCCAGCCGCGCATTCCATCGGCCGGGTCGCGGCGGTTGATCGGGATATCAACGCTTCGCAGAATATCGGAATCGAGCGCCGGCACAGTCATGAGTACGCCGAAGGCAATCGCGCAGCCGGCAAGTACACGCCATAAGTACGATGTCTCCACGCGCTCGCGCCAGAAGGCGATTGCGAGTAAACCGAAGCTGGGAAACGCGAGCGCGTCCCAGTTCGGCGCAGCCGCTTTGTTGAGCGAGAGAATTGCGTAAAAGGCGAACACCGGAAGCCCGAACCACATCAGGAATAAACGCCGCGGCTGTTGCCATGAGCGTTTCCACAGGCCGATGACGCCGATAGCAATAGCGAGGAAAATCAATGGCGAGTAAACAAGCAGATGCTCGCCAAGGAACGCGAGGAATTCGAGCGGGCGCACTCCTACGTGTTGATCAATGCCGCCGCGCGATTCGAGATGCGCGAGTGTGATCCAGGCGTGCTGCTGGTTCCAGACGATGGGCGGAATGCAAGCCCCGATAACGATCACAAGCATGAGGTAAAAACCGGGACGGCGAAATTCGATGCGCAGCTTCGGAATTAGTGCAAGTACGGCAACAATCGAAATCAGCTCGAGCGCGTTCGTGTACTTAGAGAGAAGACCCAGGCCGATGAGTACGCCCGTCCAGAGCCAATGCCAGGTAAAGCGCGGGCTGCGTTCCACGACGAGCCAGAACGAAAACATGGCCGCGATCCAGAAGAAGAGTGAAAGCGGATCGATGGTCATGACGAAATTGCCGATGTTAAAAATGGGCGTGGCATTCAGGCCGATCACCGCCCACAGCCCCGCGCGGGCATCGAACAATCTTCGCGCAAAATAAAACAACAGCAGGCTGCTGCCGGCGCCGAGCAGCGGACTGAAAAAACGAACACCGAATTCACTCGCGCCGAAAAGCATGGTGCTGGCGCGAATGGCGAAAGCGACGCCGGGACCTTTGCTGTAGTACGCCGGAGCGAGCCGCTGCGACCACATCCAGTAATGCGCTTCATCGAATTGCAAATCGGTCGTGCCGAGTAACGCCAGCCGCACTACCGTGAGCGCGAGCACAAACAGCCAAACCGCGCGCTCGATCTTCACTCGTGGCTCAAGGTTGGGACTTGCGACTCGTTAGCTTGCGCGACATCGATCAAGCGCGGATGCCGCGCGGCAAGCTTCGGGAAATGTGGTGCCACAAACGTCTGCCACACGAGTTCGCAGAGCGCCAGAATCAGCAGCGTTTCAGCCGTGGCCAGAAAAAACGTCGCCAGTACGTCACTTGGCCAATGTGCGCCGAGGTAAATGCGCGACCAGCCGACCGCAAACGCAATGAGCCAGTAAAGTTTGCCCCAGCGCCGGTAAAACAAAGTACAGCAAATGGCGATTACGGTGTTGTTGTTGGTGTGACCCGAAGGGAAAGAGAGTCCGGAACGCGAACGCTCGTCGTCCGTGGAAAGACGGATGCGCGGTTTCTTAAAAACCGTCAGCAGCATCGGGCGCATCTTTTGCAGCTCGACCATGCGCACAGTCTCGAACTGCTTCGGACGTGGACGCCCCACCGCGGTTTTCAGCGGTTCCACCACACAGTTCGTCAGCCCAATCGCCAATGCTGTGCAAAAGACGAATGCGCGCGCGTGGAATCCGCCGAAGATGAGTAGCGCGATGGCGATGAGGAAAAAGAACGGTTCCCATATATCGGCGCGGCTGATTACCGCCATGAACGAATCAAGAGCGGGGCTTGTCCATCGCTCGTTTAACAAATGAAGAATCGTCTCGTCCATCCAGCGCCGCGGCAGCGCGAGAATAAGAGCAGGCGCACGCTCAGACAAGCGGTGCTGCTCCTGGCCGGCGCTTTGCTGCTGAGTACGAGCGCGATTGGCCAGAACTTCCCAGACGCAGAGCAAGTGCTGGCAAATGTGCGGCTGCGGCAATCTCAGCAACAGATCGATCTGCAAGGGCAACTGCGGCAGGACACGCTCGTCGTTCCGTTTCGCCTGTTTCAGGACGGACCTGTCATCCGCTACATCTTCTCCAATCCGGACGAAACGCTGCAATTGCGAATCGCAGCTAACGACTCGCGACTGGATGAAATCACCCGCGGCGGCTTAAAGAAGATATCCGGCACGCGGCTGGACGAGCCGGTTCGCGGCACGGCGATCAGTTATGAGGATCTTGCGCTGAAGTTTCTTTACTGGCCAAACCCGCGCGTGGTGGGGGCGGATTTCATTCGGACTCGCAATTGCTGGAAGATGCAATTGCAACCTTCAGCTAACGATTCGCAGTACGGCAGCGTACTTTTGTGGGTCGATAAAGACAGCGGCGCGCTGATGCGGATGGAGGCGTACGACCGCGCCGGTAAACTGGTGAAACGCTTTGAAGTTGTTTCCGCGCAGAAGATCGAAGGCCGCTGGTTTTTGAAACAGATGCGAGTCGAAGCGCTGGACCCGCAGACAAATCGGGTGAAAGCCCGAACCTACCTCGAGATCAAGAGCTGAGCCGTCCCTTCGTTTGCTCAGGATGACAATCGCTCCTCATCCAGCGCGTCTTCCGCGGCTGCGAGGACGATTTGGGCGAAACTGCGCGCCTCGAGGCTGGCGCCGCCGACGAGCGCACCGTCTATGTCCGGCTGCGACATAAGAGCGCGGGCGTTGTCCGGCTTGACGCTGCCGCCGTACTGGATGCGGATGCGCGCTGCAGTCGCGTCATCAGCAAGCTCGCGCAAAACGCTGCGGATGAAGGCGTGCGCCTCCTGTGCCTGCGCGGGAGTTGCGTTACGGCCTGTCCCGATCGCCCAGACCGGCTCGTATGCGATGACAGTCTCGGTGAACGCTTTCGTCTCTAGCCCTGCAAGACCGCGCCGCAGCTGCCCCTCCAGTACTTCCTCGACTTGGCCCGCATCGCGCTGCTTCAGCGTTTCGCCGACGCAGACAATCGGCCGCAAGGTTGCGTCCTGCGCCGCGTGTACTTTGCGGTTTACCATTTCATCCGTCTCGCCGAAAAGCTGGCGGCGCTCGGAGTGGCCGAGTACGACGTAACGCACGAACAAGTTGCGCAGCATCGCCGCCGAGATCTCGCCCGTGTATGCGCCGCTGCGTTCCCAGTACATGTTTTGCGCGCCAACCTTGACGTGCTCGGCGCCGCCAAGCGCCTCGACGACGCGGGGGATGGCCGTGAATGGCGGCACGATCACGACTTCAGCGGCAGTTTGATCGCCGAGTTCCTGCAACAAATCACGGACGAACTCCGCTGCTTCCACCTGCAGCATGTTCATCTTCCAATTAGCGGCGACGATTTTTTTTCGCATACAAAAACGCTGTCATTCCGAGCGAAGTCGAAGAATCCCGCGATGTAACTGGGGCGTGACACAACGGGATCCCTCGACTTCGCTTCGCTCTGCTCGGGATGACGTCATTTGTTCGTCAACGTTGCCACTCCGGGCAGTTCCTTGCCTTCGAGCAGCTCGAGCGACGCGCCGCCACCGGTCGAGATAAACGTCATCTTGTCGGCCACGCCGGCCTTTTTCACCGCTGTAACAGAATCGCCGCCGCCGATGATCGTGGTGGCGTTCGAATGGGCGAGCGCGTGCGCAATGGCGAACGTACCTTTGGCGAAATCTGGAATCTCAAATACGCCGAGCGGGCCATTCCACAAGATCGTTTTTGCCATCGCGATCTCGCCCTCGAATAGCGCGATAGTTTGCGTGCCGGCATCGAGATTCTGCCAGCCATCGGGAATACCATGCTCCGGCGTAAGCTGGCCGCTGTCGCGCGATTCCGCGCCGGCGCGAACTTCGCGCGCGATGATGGCATCGACTGGCAAAACGAGTTTGACGCCGCGTTTGCGCGCGAGCTCGAGCAGCTCATTCGCGAGATCGACCTTGTCCGCTTCCAGGCGACTCGCACCGATCGGAATTCCTTCGGCTTTGAAAAACGTGTTTGCCATTGCGCCGCCGATCAAAATCGTGTCGGCTTTTTCCATCAGCGCTTTGAGCACGCCGATTTTATCCGACACTTTCGCGCCGCCCATGATGACAAGGAACGGCTTGGCCGGATGATCCAGCTCTTCGTGCAAATAGCGCAGCTCCTTTTCCATGAGCAACCCCATGGCTGATTGCGCGATGAATTTCGTGATTCCGGCGGTACTGGCGTGCGCGCGATGAGCCGCGCCGAAGGCATCGTTCACGTAAACATCGCCGAGGTCAGCTAACTGCTGCGCAAACTGCGGGTCGTTAGCTTCTTCCTCCGGCCGAAACCGCAGGTTTTCCAGTAGCGTCACGTCGCCCGCGCACATATCGGCGATGATCTTCTGCGGAATTTCGCCAACGGTTTCGTGCGCGAACGCCACCGGGTGATCGAGGATCGTGTGCAAATGATCGCCGACCGGGCGAAGGGAATATTTGTCGTTAGGTTTTCCTTTGGGGCGGCCGAGGTGCGACATTAGGATCACCTTCGCCCCGTGCTCGCGCAGGTAGTTAATCGTGGGCAATGACTCGCGAATTCGCGTGTCATCGGTGAGGACAATTTTGCCGTCGCGCTCCTCGAGCGGAACGTTGAAATCCACGCGCACGAGCACGCGTTTGCCGCGGACGTCGAGATCGCGAAGGGAGAGTTTGCTCATGGCTCGTGCTCGTGCTGGTGCTCGATCGGCCCTAGCTGCTCAGCAATTCCAGCATTTGCACACAACGATTTGAGTAGCCCCACTCGTTATCATACCAGCCGACGACCTTCACAAACTTGTCGCCAAGCGCGAGCGTGAGCTTGGAATCGAAGATGCACGAGTGCGGATTGCCGACGATGTCCGCGAGCACCAGCGGGTCGTCCGAGTACTCGAGCACGCCTTTGTAGCTCGGGTTTGATGATGCTTCTTTGAAGGCGGCGTTTACTTCTTCGGTATTCGCTTTGTTCTTGAGTAACGCGGTAAAATCGGTCACTGAACCGTCCGGCGTCGGTACTCGAAACGCGCCGCCGTTCAGCTTCCCATTCAGCTCGGGAATGACTTCGCCGATCGCCTTGGCGGCGCCGGTACTCGAAGGCACAATGTTAATCGCAGCAGCGCGCGCACGGCGCAGATCTTCATGCGGCAAATCGAGGATGCGCTGGTCATTTGTGTAGGAGTGAATGGTGCTCATGAACCCCCATTCAATGCCGAATCTGTCATTCAGCACTTTCACCATCGGCGCGAGGCAATTCGTGGTGCAGCTGGCGTTCGAGACGATGTTGTCCCTGGCCGGATCGTACATGTTGTCGTTAATGCCGATGCAGATGGTAATGTCCGGCTTCTTTGCGGGCGCGCTGATCAGTACTTTGCGCGCGCCACCCTTGGTGATGTGCACCTCGGCTTTGTCGCGCGCAGTGAAAAAGCCGGTCGATTCCAGCACCACCTGCACATCGAGCTGCTTCCACGGCAGAGCGCCGGGATCGCGTTCCTTGAAGATGCGAATGCGATGACCCCGCACGATAATGTTCTGCTCGTCGTAGGAAATTTCGCCGTCGAATTTCCCGTGCACGCTGTCCCACTTGAGCAGGTGCGCGAGGGTGCGCGTGTCGGTGAGATCGTTGATCGCTTTCACGCGTGTGACCTCCTCCTGCGACATGGCGCGCAGCACATTGCGCCCGATGCGTCCAAAACCATTGATGCCGTAGTTTGCCATAGGTAAATCTCCGATTTGCGATTTCTGGTTTGCGATTGAGCCGCGGAACCGGAATCAGTGAAGCGCAGAAGCTAAAATGCGCGAGCGAGTCAGGCAATTCCTAAGTGCGACGATGGCAGCAGCGATCTTTCTGAGCGCGCAAGCTGCGCCGGCGCGCGATACCTCGGGCGTGAAGCGAGTGCTCGTGTTGGGCGACAGTTTATCGGAAGGTTTTCGCCTGAATCCGCGTGATGCCTGGCCTTCGCTCGTCGCGCCGCGGCTTCGCGCGGTTGATCCGCAGTTCGAAGTGGTGAATGCAAGCGTGAGCGGCAGCACCACGGCCGGCGGATTGCGCAGACTGCCGTCGTACTTGAACAGGCCGGTTGCCATTTTCCTCCTCGAGCTGGGGATTAACGACGCGTTTCGCGGCGTGTCAGTCGCGGAAATCGAGGAGAACCTTCAAACCATCATCGATAAAGTACGCGCGAAGAACTCTAGCGCGGTCATTGTCGTGATCGGGATGCAATTCCCGATCGAAGGCGCGGCTGACGATTACGTGGTCGCATTCGGGAAAATGTTCGGCGAATTAGCGGAACGAAATCACGCCGCGCTGGTGCCGTACTTACTGGCGGGAGTCGGCGGCGATCCGACGTTAAACCTGGATGATCGCATTCACCCGAACGCCGCCGGACACAAAGCGTTGGCGGAGAATGTCTGGCGTGTGCTAGAGCCGGTGGCGCGGGAAGTGGCGGCCCGAGCGCAACCTTAACTCGTGCTCTTGCTCGATCTGTTAGTACGAAGAATCAATTACGAGCACGAGCACGAGTGCTGGCGGTTTCGCGCGCGAATGTCAGTTAGCCATATGGAACAGATCAACGATCCTCATCATCTCGACCCGTCTGACCCGCACAATTTGCAAGGTGCTGAAACGCCAGTGCTGGAGCGCATCCTTATTGCCACTGAAGGCGAAGATTGTGACGAATGCGTGCGGAAACTGCGTGAGCCGCTGATGCACATCGATGGCGTGCAGGAGGTGATGGTGGACACAAAAGCCGACCGCATCGCGGTCACGTTTGACGCGCGCAAGACGCACGCGCCTGCCTTGCACGAGGCCATTTTGCGCAGCGGTTACAAGCCCGGTGCGTTCGCGAGCTGATCCGGTTTTGCAGGCTTGACGCCGCTTTCCGCGTGCACGCACAATGGCGTGATGAAGACCCGCTCCGTCTCAACAGCCGCGTTCATCTTTGCTTGGCCATTTCTGCTCCTTGCCTCTCACTCGCTGGCGCAAGAGCCAGCCCTTTCACCCGCCCCGGAGTCGCCGAGTTCGCGCGGCTTGGAGACGCCCGCGGCCGCTGTTGCGACAAGCCCGATTGCAGCGCCGAGTACTCAGCCGAACGACGCGGAAATGATGCAGCAGATGATGGAACTCTCGAAGCTGAACGAGAACCACAAGTTACTCGGGCAACTCGCCGGATCCTGGAGTTACACGGTGACGCTGTGGATGGCGCCAGATGCGCCGCCGATGAAATCCGCCGGGACAGAAACTCGAAGGGCGATGATGAACGGCCGCTACTACATGGCCGACGTCCTTGGCAAAATCAAAATGCCGGGAGCCGATGGCAAATTGAAGGACGCTGATTTCAAAGGCATGTCGCTGGAAGGCTACGATAACGCGAAGAAGAAGTTCGTCTCGGCGTGGATCGACAACATGGGGACGGGAATCATCATGTTGGAAGGCAGCTACGATGAGGCGGCCAAGACTTTCACCTACGATGGTGAGGAAGAGATGATGCCCGGCACGAAAACGAAAGTACGGCAGGTCATCAAGATCGTCGATAAGGACCATCATACGCTCGAATGGTACGAGGACCACGGCGGCCAGCAGGTGAAGACGATGGAGATCGAGTACACGCGCAAGAAATAGCGCGAAGGCGCTTCGGCGAAGGGCGATTCGTTATCCGCCGCTGGCGCGCAGTGGCGGGCCAGCCGCGCGCCCGCCTGCCGCAGAGACCTGGCGGCGCGTGCGCGTGAGTTGCGCGTAGGCCCGGTCCTCAATCCACGGGTAATCATCAGTCGCGAGTGGCGCCCAGTAGAGGTGACCGGAATGCCGCCAGCAATCGAGTATGATTCCGCTGCGAAACGGCCCGCCTCTGGCCGTGACCACGACGCAATTGTGCTCGCGCAAGGTGCCGGCGCGCGCTTCGCCCCAGTGGAGCTCGAGAGTTGAGAGTTTCAGTTCATCGAGCCGTGCCAGCAAATCTTCGGCGTACTGGAAACAAAGGCCGCGTTTCCTGATTCCGGTGTTGACGAGGAAATTGTGAAATAGCGGTGGGCCGACGACGCGATATTCATGCCGGAGTTCATTCGCCGTGGCGTAGGCACGAGATGCGAGCCGCGCCGCCTCATTCCGGCTGACATCTGGAGCCAGCGCGGCAATACGCTCGGCCAGCGCGCTCGCTTGCGCGACATCGCTCGTGCTCTCGCCCGCTTGTCCCGCCGGGCACGACAGAATGATGGCGAGAAGCGCTACCCCGCAATTTATCCACCGAGCAGGCGCGCGGCACAGATGCCGCTTCATCTGGAGCAGAGAGTGGCGGGGAGTCGTGTACTCGCCGTCCTGCTCTCGGATGAACATGCCATCGATTGTCCCTGTCATCGCTGAAACGTTTGTCGGGAAGATGATCGCCGCACAAGCGCGATCAGCTCCCGAGCACGCTGCGATTATTGCACAAAGTACCACGACCTACAGCCAGCTTGAAGCGCAGAGTAACCGGCTGGCACAATCTCTTCTCACTGCCGGAATCGGCCCGGGCTGTCTGGTCGCGCTCTGCCTGGAGCGTTCATCGCGCTTCATCGTCACAGCGCTCGCGGCCATGAAAATCGGTGCAGCGTATCTGCCGCTCAATCCCGCAGACCCAGCTGAACGCCTGCGTTTCATTCTGCGCGATTCCGGCGCAGCGCTGGTCATTTGTTCAGCGCAGACAGCGCCGCATTTCAGCGACGCACAAAAAATAATTCTCGAGGATGGCATCCCTGCTTGCGACGCCGGCGCCCTCGAACCGCCGCCACTTTCGCCCGCGCCCGACGACATCGCCTACGTCATTTACACCTCGGGATCGACCGGACAGCCTAAGGGAGTTGAGGTCACGCATCGGAACCTGGCGAATCTCATCGCCTGGCACGTGCGTGCCTTCGCTGTTGACGAAAGTACGCGCGCGACATTTCTGGCCGGCGTGGCGTTCGACGCCGCGGTGTGGGAAATCTGGCCGCACCTTGCCGCGGGCGCGGCACTGCTGTTGCCGGACGAGACTACTCGCCTTTCGCCCGCACGTCTGCGCGACTGGCTGGTCGCTGAGCGCGTCACCGTGAGCTTCGCGCCGACGGCCATCGCCGAGCAGCTCATTGCCCTGAGTTGGCCGGAGGAAACGTCACTGCGCTTCCTGCTTACCGGTGCCGACACGCTGCATCGTTATCCGCCGCCCGGCCTGCCATTCACCTTCGTGAATAATTACGGACCCACTGAATGCACCGTCGTCGCTACCTCGGGAATTGTCTTGCCGAGTACCGCGCCGGCGCGTCCTCCTTCAATCGGCGCGCCCATCGATCACGTTCGTATCCATGTTTTAGACGAGCATCTGCGCGAAGCGGAGAACGGCGAGATTTGTATAGGCGGAGCCGGAGTCGCGCGCGGCTACCGCAAGCGCCCAGATTTAACGGCACAACGCTTCATCATCCTTGATGGTGAACGCGTTTACCGCACCGGGGACCTCGGCCGGCGGCTGCCCAATGGGGAGATCGAATTCCTCGGCCGGACGGATGACCAGGTCAAAATTCGTGGCCATCGCATCGAGCTTGGAGAAGTCGCTGCTGTTCTCAACGAGCAAGCCGCCGTGCAGGCAGCCGTCGTGATCGCGCGCGACGAGCAGCTCATTGCTTACATAGTCGGCGACGCTAACGAGGAACAGCTGCGCGAGACTGTTCGCCAACGGCTGCCTGAGTACATGCAGCCGGGCGCATTTGTGTGGATGGAATCATTGCCGCTGAACGCGAACGGCAAGATCGATCGTGCGGCGTTGCCGCCCCTGAGCGTACTTGGACCCGAGGAATTCACCGCGCCGCGCAATCCGATCGAAGAAACCGTCGGCGGAATCATCCAGCAAGTACTGAAAGTACCGCGTGTGGGCGTACACGACGATTTTTTTCGTCTTGGCGCGCACTCGCTTTTCGGGGCGCAAGTGATCGCGCATGTAGGGAGCGTGTTCGGCGCCGAGCTGAAGCTGCTTGACGTCTTCGAGGCTCCGACGGTGGCGCAGCTCTCCGCCCGAATCGAGGAAGCGCTGACACGGAAGGTCAACGCCATGAGTGAAGCGGAAATCGGTGCTGCTCTTGCCGGGCTCGCCGCGCGCTAAATGACTACTTCCGACGCGCGGCTCAGCCTCGTGCGGCTGCTCGAGCCGGAGGTACTTGCCGATCCATATCCATTTTATCGCGCGCTGCGGACGGAAGCTCCGGTGCATTGGGACCGTTACATGCACACCTGGGTCGTCACCCGCTACGCTGATGTCATCCACGTGCTGCATTCGTTTTCGGCAAAGCGAACGCCGACTCCGCAGCAACTCTCCGCCATGGGCCTCTCGGCGCTTAATCCCATCGCCACCGTGATGGTGAAGCAGATGTTGTTTATGGACGCACCGGCGCACACGCGTCTGCGCGGGCTCGCCTCGGCCGCGTTCACACCCCAACGCGTAAAAGCTCTGCGGGCGCACATCCAGGAAATTTCCGAGCAGCTTCTCGATCGCGTGCAAGGCCGGGGCAGTATGGACGTCATCGCCGATTTCGCCGCGCCCATGCCGGCCATCGTCACCGCGGAAATGCTGGGCGTTCCGACGGAAGATCACGCGCAGCTAAAAAAATGGTCGGCCGATTTCGCCGAGATGCTTGGTAATTTTCAGCACAATCCCGATCGCGTGCCGCGCGTACTCGAAAGTACGAACCGGCTCGTCGAGTACTTCAAAAATGCCATCGCGCAAATGCGGGCCGAGCCGCGGGAAGGGCTGATTCATTCCTTCATGACGGCCGAGGTGAATGGCGACCGGCTGACTGAGGAAGAGATCGTTGCCAACTGCATCGTGACCATGGTGGGCGGCCAGGAGACAACGACCAACCTGATCGGCAATGGCCTGCTCACCCTGCTGCGCAATCCTGACAAGCTGGCGCGATTGCGCGACGAACCGGCCCTTCTGCAATCGGCCGTGGAAGAATTGCTGCGCTACGAAAGCCCGAGTCAGCACACGGGGCGAATCGCGCGGCAGGATGTGGAGATGGGCGGGAAATTGATCCGCAAGGGCCAGGCGGTGATGGCGATCATGGCCGCGGGCAATCGCGACCCGGAACGGTTCGAAAATCCGGACGAGCTCGTACTCGATCGCGCCGACAACAAGCATCTCGCCTTCGGCTGGTCCAACCATTTCTGCTTCGGCGCGCCGCTCGCGCGCATGGAAGCGCAAATCGCGTTCGGCACGATCCTGCGACGGCTGCCGGATCTCCAGCTCGTGCGGGGATCGCTGACGTGGCGTGACAATTCCGGCTTGCGCGGCTTAACGGCGCTGCCGGTCACATTTTCTCGCCGGTGATGCAAACGCGGGAAGAGCGCCGAACAGATTTAAGCGAAGCGCGGCATTTGCTTCTCCAGGAGTACCTCCGAGGCACGGCCGTTTCGCGTCGCATCCCGAAGCGAGCCAGCTCTGGCCCGGTGCCGCTCTCGTACAGTCAGCAGCAAATCTGGTTGCATTCACAGCTTGCGCTCGATCAACCGATTTACAACGAGCCGATCACCATCCACCGCCACGGCGACTTGAATATTTCGGCGCTTGAAAAAAGCTTCGCCGAAATTGTGCGTCGGCACGAAGCGTGGCGCACCACGTTTCACTGGAATGGCCGCGAGGCTGTACAAACTGTCAATCCAGCGCCCGAACGCATCGAAATTCCGCTCACCGATTTGCGGCAAAAAGATGAAGCGGAAGCTCTTCAGCTCGCCACGCAGGATGCACGGGCGGCATTCGACGTCGCTCGCGGTCCGCTCTACCGCTTGCGCCTCGTCCGGTTTGGCGAATCTGAGTACCGGCTTTTCCTGACGTTACATCACATCATCTTCGATGGCGTTTCGCTTTACCGCGTACTTTTGCCAGAGCTGCTCCGGCTCTACGACATTTTCTCGCGGAACGAAGAACCGCTTGCGGTCGAGTTACCGATCCAATATCCGGATTTCGCGGCGTGGCAGCGGCGCTCGATTAAAGCGATCGCGCCCGAACACCTGGATTACTGGCGGCGCGAACTGAGCGATATGCCTGTTCTCGATTTGCCCACAGATCGGCCCCGTCCACCGACGCAAACTTTTGCCGGCGCGATGGAAGTTTTCAGCGTGCCAGCAAGTACGGCGTTGGCGTTGAAAACACTCTGCCAGCGGCAATCGACCACTCCTTTTCTTCTGATGACGGCGGCGTTCATCACGCTGCTGCATGAGTACACGCGGCAGCAGGATGTCGTCGTCGGTGCGATCAGCAGCGGGCGCAATTATCCTGAGATCGCGAACCTGCTCGGATGCTTTCTCAATACCCTGCCGGTGCGCTGCCGATTTTCGCCGGGCGAAACGTTCACCGACCTGCTCGCACGCGTGCGCAAGACGACCCTGAGCGCGCTCGCGCACGAGGTTCCATTTGAGTTGTTGGTGCAGAAGTTCGGGCACGAACGCGACCCGGCGCGCGCGCCGTTATTCCAGGCGCTCATTGTCATGGAGCCGCCGCTGGAGCCGCTGCCGCCCGAATGGGATTTCACTCACACTGATGTCGATACCGGAACGGCGAAGTTCGACCTTCAACTTGATCTCGACGATCGCGCGGAAGGATTGACCGGACGGTTCGTGTACAACACCGATTTGTTCGAGCGCGAGACAATCGTTGCGCTAAAGGAGCGCTGGCTGGGCCTGCTGGAGCAAATCGCGCTATCGCCTGAGGCGCGGATCGAACAGCTGACGGGCGCATCGCTTCCGCAGCGGAATTGGGAAATCAATCGCAGCGAGTACCCGCGGGATGCAACGGTGCACGAGCTATTCGAGGAACAGGCGCAGCTGACTCCCGACGCGGTAGCGCTCGTACTTAACCAGACGCAATTGAGTTACGGCGAGCTGAATGCGCGCGCTGATCGTCTCGCGAGCAAACTCCGGGAGTTCGGCGTCGCTCCCGATATTCCCGTGGCCATGTGGATGGAACGCTCGCTCGAGATGATCGTCGCGCTTCTTGCCGTACTTAAGGCAGGCGGCGCGTATCTGCCGCTCGATCCCTCTTACCCGGTGAATCGCTTACGCTGGATGATTGCTGACAGCGGCGCGCGCCTGGTCATCACAAGCAAGCGGCTTCGCGCGCAAATCGAGCCGGCCGAGGTGCCGGTGTTATGCATCGATGACGTAGGCGAATGCCATACCGCCGCTGCAAAGAGCGCGGCCCGGGCGGACGACCTTGCCTACATCATGTACACCTCGGGATCGACCGGCACGCCGAAGGGCGTGGCTGTTCCCCATCGCGCCATTGTTCGTCTGGTCAGGAACACTGATTACGCTTCGTTTTCGCCATCCGAAACATTCCTCCAGCTTGCGCCCATCTCGTTCGATGCTTCGACTTTCGAAATCTGGGGCGCGCTCCTGAATGGCGCCCGCCTCGGGCTGATGGATTCGGCCATGCCGAGTCTCGAGGAGATCGGGCGCGCGGTGGTGAACGGCGGCGTGACCACGCTGTGGCTCACCTCTGCGCTCTTTAACGCGATGGTCGATGAGCGAATCGCTGAGCTGCGCTCGCTTCGTCAACTTCTCACCGGCGGCGATGTTCTCTCTCCGACGCATGTCGCGAAAGCACTCGCGGCGTTACCCGGCACGCGGCTCATTAACGGCTACGGCCCGACCGAAAGTACGACGTTCGCATGCTGCCACACCATCACGGGCGGTGAGACCGGCGCGATCCCGATCGGAAAACCAATTGCCAACACCAGCGTGTACATTCTCGACGAAAACCTTCGGCGTGTGCCGATCGGGGCGGCCGGTGAATTGTGCATCGGCGGCGATGGCCTGGCCCGCGGTTACTGGAAACGCGATGAGCTGACGCGCGAGAAATTCATCACCGATCCATTCGGCAACGAGCCTGGAGCGCGCCTCTATCGCGCCGGCGATCTTGCACGCTGGCGCAGTGACGGTGTGATCGAGTTCCTGGGCCGCAGGGACAACCAGGTGAAGCTCCGCGGCTTTCGCATCGAGCCGGCGGAAATTGAAGGCGCGTTGCGGCGGCAGCATGGCGTACGCGACGCCGCAGTACTGACCCGGGAAACGCCGGCAGGCGAGAAACAGCTTGTCGCCTATGTGGCACGCGATGATGCGTCAGCAGACGGCGGCGGCTCTCTTCCTGGGCAATCTACCCGGCTTCTCGAAGCGCTGCGCGCCGTCTTGCCTGAGTACATGATTCCTTCGGCCATCGTATTTCTAGACGAACTCCCACGCACCGCGAACGGTAAACTCGATCGTGCCGCGCTGCCGGTGCCCGAAATGGCGGGAAGCGCGCGTGAGTTCGTGCCGCCGCGGACTGAGATGGAGAAAACGATCGCGGATGTCTGGGCAGATGTGTTGGAGCGGGAGCGCGTGGGCCGGAGTGATAACTTTTTC
The DNA here is from genome assembly GCA_019244415.1 of Verrucomicrobiota bacterium. Taxonomy (GTDB): domain Bacteria; phylum Verrucomicrobiota; class Verrucomicrobiia; order Chthoniobacterales; family UBA10450; genus AV69. Next base: position 20,566 of record JAFASN010000047.1, read on the forward strand.
GATCTAGGCGGCCACTCACTCGCGGCCATGCGCGTCGCGGCGAGATTAAGTGAAACGCTGGGGCGGGACATTGAGCCATCGACGCTTTTTCGCGCGCAAACTGTCGCAGCTGTCGCTGACGCGCTCGAGCCAAGTTCGGGCAACGCGCCAGCAGGCGAAAGCATCCGGCCTTATCTCAGCCTCCAACTCGAGTTGATCGCGATTTGGCAGGATCTCCTCGGCAAAAAGATCATCGGCATTCACGACAACTTCTTCGTCCTCGGCGGAAATGCGCACGCCGCAACGCAGATGCTGAAGCGAGCGGCACTCATCGCGGGCGAAACGCTGACCGTCAGCGCGTTCGCCGCCGAACCAACCATTGAAGCTCTTGCCGCCGCTCTGACCCGCCGCGCCGGCGAGCGCACCGCTGCCGTTATTCCGCTGAACAATTCCGGCACGCGCACGCCGTTCTTCTACCTGCACGGCGATCTCTTCGGCGGCGGCTTTTACAGCGCGAAGCTCGCGCGCGCGCTCGGCCCGGATCAGCCTTTCTACGGCTTGCCGCCGCTCGACGTGCGCAAATTACAACGCGCGCCGACGATCGAGGAAATGGCAACGACGCACCTGGAGGTGATACGAACGGCGCGACCACGCGGCCCTTACATTATCGGAGGATTTTGTCTCGCGGGCATCGTTGCCTACGAGTTGGCGCAGCAGCTCGCCGCCCAGAACGAGGAAGTACAGATGTTGATGCTCATCGATGTTGCGCCAGGCGACAAGGTGATTCGCCGCCTACGCAAGCTGACCGAACGCGTGGGCGAGCGGTTCGGCTGGGACGAAAACAAGCGACTGGCGCAATTCGCCCGCTGGGCCGTGCGGCACGCGCAGTTTGCCATCTGGCGTGATGAAATCCTGCGCGAGCAAGCGCGCCTTGCGGTGAAACATTTGCGCAAACGAGTACTCGCCCGATGGAAGGAACTTCGCACAAATGACCGACGAAAAGATGTCGCTGACGCGCGCGCCGGGCGCGATGTGCCGGCGAGCTTTCTTTGGGCCGCGGCCGAGTATTCGCCGCAGCCGTATGCTGCACCCGCCGCGCTGCTGTTATCAGAAGACCTGCTCAAGCGCAGCCAGCATCTCGCGGAAGACTGGCAACGGCTCGCTTCGCGGCTCACGGTGCACCAGGTGAAAGGCAGCCACCTCGAGTGCATCACTGCGCACGTGAATGATCTAGCCGCGACGATGGAGCAGTGCTTGCGCGGAGTTTTCCCCAAATGAGTGAATGCGCGCGCCGCTATGAAATGAGCGCTCACCTCCAGCCACTTGGTTCGCCACACGAGGGCGTCGAGCTGTGGTTTGGAGACACGGCAGCTATTTCGCCCGATGACGTGCTTGAACTCGCCGCGCTGACCAGCGCGCCGGAACAACGTCGCGCCCGCAGATTTTTTGCAGAGCGCGATCGGCGCTGTTTTCTGGTCGCGCGCGCGTGGCTGCGCATCCTTCTTGGCGCTGCGATCGGCGAAAAGCCCAACCGGCTGGTGTTCGAGTTCGGCGCGCATGGCAAGCCGATGATCGCCGGCGGAGAACGCCGTTTGCAGTTCAACCTTTCACATTCCGGCGCACACGTGCTCTTCGGCGTGACGCGCGACTGCGCGATCGGCGTCGATCTTGAGTCGATGGCAAGGGCACAAACGGCGAACCTGGAGAATATCGCCGCGCGCGTATTTTCTCCGCGCGAGCTCGCACGGTGGCAGGCATTCGATGACCCGATTTGTCGGCGCGCCGCTTTTTTACGCGCCTGGACGCGCAAGGAAGCTTACCTGAAGGCCACCGGCGAAGGCTTGAGTACGGATTTGCGTTTTATCGAAGTACTCGCGTCCGACGAGCAAGCCGGCTGGAGCGGTGTTGTTCGGAATGCGACTTTGTACGACATCGCTGCTCCCGCAGGTTTTGCCGCCGCGCTGGCAGTTTTGGATCGCGCCGCACCGCACCACTCGAGCGAGCCTGCTGCCGCGGCGCAGTTGTTGCCCTGGCGGTGCTCTCAGGCGAAAATAGTCGCTCATG
>JAFASN010000062.1 GCA_019244415.1 Verrucomicrobiota bacterium
CCGCCGTGCTGTTATTCGCGATCGTGCAGTAGGTCGTACTTAACGTCGTCCCGCCGCCGAACGGCGCAATCCCGCCGCCTTGCGCCCGATCTGGACCGGCGGCGCTACCTGAATCGAGCAGCAGATAAGCAGTAACAGAATTCCCGGCTGCCGTGCAGTTCGTTAGACTAGTTGAGCCAAAGAAATCACAAACCGCGCCGCCTACAGCGAGTGCGCCCGCCGGCTCACCACCGCATGTCGTACATCCGGTCAACTCCTGCGGGCCTGTGACCTGGTTGTCGGCAAGAGTCGTATTTTGAACAGCTAACGTCGCCGTCGGCGCGGCAAAGGGCTTGTTCAATATGGCACCTCCACCGGAGGGCAACACCGTCGTGACAATTCCCTGGAGCGCTGGCCCGATCACGCTATTACCCGAAATCGTGCACCCAGTCACGGTGGCAGTTCCACCTAAGTTGGCGACCGCGCCGCCGCCCCCATTTATGTCTACGATAGCTGTGGATCCCGGTGTGGCCGTCCAAGTGCCATTATCAACCTTGTTTCCCGTTAATGTCGACGTTGCGAGATTCAACGTGCCCACATTCGAGATTGCGCCACCTGCCGTTTCCACGTTCCCAAACGTCGTTCCGCCGCCGCCATTCACAGGCCCGACAACCGCAGGTATACCGGATTCGGCTGAATTGTTGAGCAACTGTGAACCGGTTATGTTCAGCGTTGCGCCACTCGCGTTGAAGACGGCGCCTCCTTCGCCGCCAGAACTATCTGAAGTATCTCCCTGCAGGAATGCCTGGTTAGTCGAAAGCGTGCAGTTGGTTACGGTCAGTGTGCCGGCGGAATTGAAGACCGCTCCCCCATTGCCACCAATCTGCTGGTTCGCGCCTACAATCTCGCCTTTCACCAAGTTGTTGGTAAAGGTACAGTTCGTCAGCGTCACTGTGCCGGTGCTATCATTGCGAAGTCCCGCGCCGGTGCCGGGGTTATCGGCATCAGTCGGCTGGCTGAGTCCATTCGCAACGGTAAGACCGGAGAAGCTGACGTCGTAGGCACCTGCGCCGATAGCAAAGACGCGGCTCGCATTGTTCCCGCTGATGGTGAGCTGGCTCTGGCCCGGGCCCGAGATGGTGAGCGATTTGTTGATGAGCAGCTCGCCGCTGGTGAGCGTGATCGTGCCGGTGACGCTGAAATTGATGGTACCGCCGTCGGCAGCATCGAGAATGGCCTGGCGCAGCGATCCCGGGCCGCTGTCGTTGGTGTTGGTGACGGTGATGGTGGCGGCGAACAGGCGAGCGACAATCCACCCCGCAGCCACAGATAAAACAAGCCAGCGAATCTTTGACATGAATGTTCCCTCATGGCTCTAAAGCGAGAACGGCCGGGAAATGGGGCCAAAGAAAAACCGAGTGCCTGTAGGGCGTCTGTATCGGACCGCCAGGCGTCGATCGCGATTTCGATTGCGAGGGGAGCTTGGAGGCGAGGGGAGTTGAACCCCTGTCCTCGAAGCGGTCGACGCACGCTTCTACATGTTTAGCCGGTGGTGAGTTTTAGGGAGCCGAACGTCGCACCGGCACGCTGCCGGCTCCCGAGCGTCCGCGAAATCGATTCACCGTCAGGCGCGGTCGCTCCGCCCTTCGGTTAGCCTGCTGTCCACGTTCGGCGCCGTAGCAGGCGTCCAGCGCCAAACGTCACGGTCAATTAAGCCGCGAGAGCGAGATCTTCGTGATCTGCGTTTATTTGTTTGGTCCGGTTGTTAACGCGGCCAACGAACCATCCGCGACATGCCGCCTGCGCTTCAAACTTCAAGTCGAAGCCAGTACGCCCCCGTAAGTACGAAAAATATACGAGAGTACGGAGCTGCGTTCAACTATTAGCAATAATGTAATCGTGTTCAGGATGATGCCAGGCGAGTACAGGCGAGAGTTTTTGGCATTCAGGCAATGCTGTACTTCCATTGAAGAATTTCGGGACGTTTTCGGGTAAGTACGAGCAGGAGCAGGATTACGAGCAGGAGCACGAGTAAGAGTACAAGCAGCCGCAGGACGTAGGAATTACCAATGTATCGCTCAAGTGGAAAAATCTTGAGGAGACTGGAGGCGCAGCCCCGGCTCGCGCTGGTGATTTCAGCGCTGCTGATCGGCGTCATAGGGCTCGTCGATTTCTCGATCGGGTATGAGCGTTCGCTCCTGCTGCCGTATCTTCTGCCAATCACGCTGGCGACGTGGTGCGGCGGAGGCCTCGCCGGGTTCGCCGCAGCCGTACTCAGCACGGTCGTCTCGATTGTTGCCGATATCGCTTCGGGTGTTCCGAACCTGCACGCGCGCTATTGGAATGCAGCGATGGGCCTGGCGTGTTACGCCGCTTACGTACTCGTGCTGGCACATCTCGCGGCCGTGTTACGCGCGCTCGATCGGCGCGTCCGTGAACGAACGGCCGCGATGCGCCGGGAAGTTGCGGAACGTAAACGTCTCAATGTCGAGCTCCAGCGAATCACCACGCGCGAGCGGGAACGCATCGGCCAGGAGTTGCACGACAGTCTTTGCCAGCATCTCACCGGCACAGCTCTCGTCGCGCAATCAGTGGCCGCTCAGTTGCGCTCGCGTGAATCGCCTTTGGCCGGCGAATCCGACCGTGTGGTGAAGCTGGTGGAGCAAGGGATCGACATGAGCCGGAATATCGCCCGCGGATTGTTCACTCCGGAATTAGCGGCAACCGGGCTAGCTTCGGCACTCGAAGCGCTCGCGAGCGAAACCTCGCATGCGCGGGGAGTGGCCTGCACCTTTGATATGACCGGCCAGGTAAACGGCGGGGAAATCGCCACCCAGCTTTATCGCATCGCACACGAAGCGGTAACGAACGCCCTCAAACACGCGAAAGCCCGCACAATCCAGATACACCTCGACGCGGATCATTCCGAAACAACGCTCACCGTCGCGGATGACGGCGTAGGTATTTGCACCGAGCCCTTCAATCGCGGCGGGCTGGGATTAAGCCTGATGCGCCACGGAGCTGCCTCAATCAACTCCGACCTGCAAGTGCGCCGCGGAGCGAACGGGGGCACGATTGTCACTTGTCACGTGCGGAGAGCACCATAGTCTTGCCGCGAGATGGCTGGCGAGAAGGAGAACGACGAATCGGGCAAACGACGCATTTTCATCGTTGATGATCATCCGCTGGTGCGGGAAGGGCTGGCGAACATCATCAATCAACAGCCTGACCTGGAGACTTGCGGTGAGGCGGAAGACTCCGCTGAAGCATTGGCGCGCGTGGCTGAGAGCCGTCCCGACCTCGCGCTTGTTGATATCTCATTGAAAAACGACTCGGGACTGGACCTGGTGAAAAAGCTGAAGGCTGAGTACCAGGATTTGGCCGTGGTGGTGCTCTCGATGCACGACGAGACCTTCTATGCGGAACGTGCGCTGCGAGCGGGCGCATCGGGCTACGTAATGAAACGGGAAAGTACCACCGGCCTGCTGGATGCGATCCGGCGCGCGCTGCAAGGAAGCGTGTTCCTCAGCGACACAATGGTGAACGTGCTGGCGAAGCGTTTGCACGCCGGCGGCGATGCGATGGCCGATCCAGTACAGGCGTTAAGCGATCGCGAGCTGGAAATTTTCCGCCTTGTCGGTGAGGGCCGCGGCTCGGCGCAGATTGCCGAAGACCTTCACATCAGCATCAAAACCGTGCAGGCGTACTGCGCCCGCGCGAAAGACAAACTAGGCATCGGCAGCATGGTTGAGCTCACCCGAATGGCGATTCGCTGGCACGATGCGCAATCGCAGGTCCGAGGCGGCGGCGAAACTTCTGTCTGAGCAACAGTGAGCCAACGCTGCTGCCGATCCAGAACGCTTATGCAGTCGTTCCTTCCGGTGGAGAGGCCGGGCGCCCCGACGTTTTCCCGCTCAGCCTTCGAGGCCCCGGCACATCTCTCTCCACCTAAGGCGATCTGACGCTCATCGAGGTCAGATCTTGTGTTGCAATGGTTTCAACCATGCGTGCAATTTTTGCAGCCCGAGCTCGAGCCTCGTTTTGACTGTCCCGAGCGGGTCATCCGTCGTGGCCGCGATCTCGCGATGGCTCATCCCGGTAAAAAATGAAAGCTCCAGGGCTTCGCGCTGGAATGCTGGGAGCGATCTCATTTGTTCGCGCAAGTAGCGGCGCAGATCAGCCCGTTCCATTTCCGAGTCGCCGTCGACTGTCGTACTTGCGCCTGAAGGCAGTTCGTTGAGTTGCTCCTCGTAGCGATCTTTCACGCGAATGTAGGCCTGGCGCCGGCGCAAGCGATCAATGGCGCGGCGCCGTGTGATGGTCGTCAGCCAGCCAAGAGGTTTGCCTACTTTCGGAGCGTAATTGCGCGCCTGCTTCCAGACCTGCAAGAGCGTTTCCTGCAACACATCCTCGGCTTCGGCCTGCTCGTGGATGACACTTTCGATGATGGACCGCAGCGTGTCGCCGTGCCGCTCATACAATGCCGCCAGCGCCGTCTCATCGCGGTTTGTGATTGCACCCATGATCGCTTCGTCAGTGGCTGCTTTAAAGTTTTGTCGAAGTTGCGGTTGAATCATACGGCAGGAATGTGGTTGCGACCCGGCTGGCCTAGCGCGCACCACCAATCAGCATTTGCGGTCTCATCGATCAGCGGGTTTCCGGGATAAACCCATTGGTGCACGCCGGAACGGCAGCCGCGCGTCGGGCAATGCAGCTCTAGCTCGCCCCGGTTTAGCGTCACCAGCACGTCGCGGCCGTCGAAAGTGGCATCGCACAACACACAGACGCGCTTGTCTTCGAGCGAATTCCAAACCCGAAAATGATCGCCGCGTTGCAGAAGAGTGAGCCTGTCTGTTGTCTGCGCGAACGGGCTGATCATATGCGGCCCGACTGTGACGCGCCCGGAGGCGAGCGACAATTGGGCGGAGGAATGAACAAGCCTTAGGTCAAATTCCGATGGCTTGTGAATAACTGACGCAATGCACCATGCATCGATCCAGAAAAGTACGGCGCCAAGCCTCGTGACCAGAAAACAAGGCGACCGCGGGCAAGTCACTGATACTCGGCCCGCGGTCGCTCTCGCAAAAACTCCCCTACTCTTTCATCGCGGCTTCGCGCTCGCGATCGCCGCGCTGTACTTTCTGGTCTTCCTCCGGAATGCGCTCGTACATTTTCTCGTTCATCCTGGCCTGCGCGGCCGCGGGCATAATGTGGCGAGAGAAAACCATCGCCTTGTTCACCGCGCCGGCGACGACGACTCGCTTGCCGTCCATCAGCGCGTCGTATCCGATCTTCGCCACTTCCTGCGGCGCCATGGTGTGCTGCACCGCGCGCGTGTCTCCCGCGTCAGCTTTCTCGAAGAAATCAGTGTCAGTCGGGCCAGGGCAAAGCGCAGTCACGGTTACACCGGTGTCTTCCAGCTCAGTCGAGAGCGCTTCGCTCCAGGAAAGTACAAACGCCTTCGTCGCGTGATACACCGCCTGTAACGGCCCGGGCTCGAAGCCGGCGACCGACGCCGTGTTCAGAATGCGCCCCCGGCCGTGCTCGACGAGATCAGGCAGCACTAATTTCGTCAGCCGCAGATAAGCAAGGATATTCAGTTCAATCATCGAGATGTCGATTTCGATGGGGATTTCCCAGAACTTGCCGCGCTGGCCGTGTCCGGCGTTGTTGACCAGAATGTCGATGGGCGCGCCGCTCGAGTGCGCTTCATCGTAAACTTCCTGTGCCGCATTCGGCTCACGCAGATCTTTCGCGATCACGCGCACGTCGATGCCGTGATCACGGCGGAATTCGGCCGCGATTTTTTGCAGCTCAGACTCGACCGGCGCGACAAGGATCAGCGGGTGCCCGTGCCTGGCAAACTCGTGCGCGAGGTGCAGCCCGATCCCGCTCGATGCGCCAGTGATTAATGTGTTCTCTGTACTCATACTGAAGCTACGCGTGCCAGGCGCACTTCGGTTTTGATCCGCAGCATACGGATTTTAAGTACCGCGGCCCTCGCCGGCCGCCCAATTGTAGCGCCACCGTTATTTCCATACGGTACGTGGAATGAAGCGGCTCTCCGTCGTGACAAATCTAACTGACCGGCTCCTCGCCCTCCGGCGGCTTGATCGCACGCGCACGTGGGAATCGCTGGATGACCTGCGTGTTTGCCGTTGCTGCGGCAAAAAGATCACCGGCCGGCAGATCGAAGTCATCGCGGCTCAAGGAAAGAGCGAGATGCGTTTGTTGTGCCCGACCGACGGCTGCTCGGCCACAATGTCGGATTGGATTTATCCCAGCGAACGCAGGCGGGTGCTTAATGGCTGGAACAGGCCTTCGCAATCGCTGGTTCCGGTTCCGGCGACCTGACACTCCGGTAACAAAACTCTCCCGTACTCTCGCCGACAACGCCCGTGCGGGACTGCTTCCGATCGGAATTCCGGGCCGCTATTTACTCATCAAATCCAGCACGGCGCTCGTCATTGCCACCACCGCGGTGCGAATCGTCGGCTCCGGCACGGGCGCGAATTTGCTCGAGTGCAAACTTGGCAATGGCTGCCCCGTTTTCTTGCTCTCGGCGATCTTTTCCGGTGCCACCGCGCCGACGTGGAAATCCACCGCCGGAATGGAATGGTCCGGCAGGGAGTACTCAGAAAAATCTTCCCCACCCATGGTCGGCTCGACCATTTCAACGTTTTTGTCACCCAGCGTTTTTTTCCACACACCGACTAGCCGTTTCGTTAACTCGGGATTGTTGTAAGTGGCGGGCGTGAACTCGTCCTGTAGCACGTGTACTTCCGGCATTTTGTCCTGCGGCAGACCGGCAGCTTGCGCGCACCCTTTGGCGATGCGCTCGATCGCCGCGAGCACGTGCTCACGCACATCTGATTTATAAGTACGAACCGTGAGCTGCATCTTCACTTCATCAGGAATGATGTTGTGCTTGGTGCCGCCGTGAATCGAGCCCACCGTCACCACGATCGGATCGAGCGGATCATTCTCTCGCGAGGCAATCGTCTGCCACATGTTGATGATCTCGGCGGAAAGCACGATCGGATCCTTCGTCTTGTGCGGATATGCGCCGTGGCCGCCCACTCCGTGCACCGTTACGTCCACTGAATCGACGTTGGCGTAGGTATAGCCTTCAGTGACGCCGATGGTGTTGATCGGCATCTGCGCGTTGTCATGAAAACCGAGCGCGTAGTTTGGTTTCGGCCAGCGCGTATAGAGTCCATCCTTGAGCAATGCGCGCTCGCCGGTGCCGAGCTCTTCCGCCGGCTGACCGACGAAAATGATCGTGCCGTGCCATTCGTTTTTGAGCTTCGCTAATGCGCGCGCCACGCCGATGAACGACGCGATGTGGACGTCGTGCCCGCAGGCGTGCATCACGTGTACTTCGTCGCCGCTTTCGTTCTTCGTCACCACCGTGCTGGCGTAGGGCAAACCCGTTTCTTCCTGTACCGGCAACGCGTCCATGTCCGTGCGCACGAGCACCACTGGTCCGTCGCCGTTCTTCATCACGCCCACCACGCCGTAACCCTGCTCGCCCGGCTTGTCGTACTTGCCCACATGATCCGTCACTTCGCAGCCGGCGGCCTGGAGTTCTTTCGCGACGAGCGCTGACGTCTCCTTTTCCTGCGTCGAAAGCTCGGGATGGGTGTGGCATTGTTTATAAATGGCGAGCAGCGACGGCAGCTCAGCCTCAGCGACCTGTTGTGGCGTTTCTTGCGCCAATCCTGAAGCAGCAACAAAGGTAGCAACGAATGTGAAGCAAAGGCGCGCGTTCATGCCGTACTCATAACTGTCATGCTGAGCGAAGTCGAAGCATCTCTGATCCCTTCTTCTCCACGCGCTGTTCTTGAGCGATCAGAGATGTCTCGGCTTCGCTCGAGATGACAAAAAGCGCACGCGAATGAGATGCTAAACGCGATTCTGTAGCGACGATCCATGGAAACAAAAACCACCTTGCCAGACGGGCTGGAGATTCGCGGAAAAATGGAGTCAGCGTTCGAGGAAATCCTCACTCCAGGGGCACTCGCGTTCGTGGCGAAATTGCAGCGCGAATTTAACGGCCGCCGCAAGGAAGCGTTGGCTCGGCGACAGGAACGCCAGGCGCGGCTCGATGCCGGTGAATCGCTCGATTTCCTCACCGAAACGAGGCACATCCGTGAAGCTGACTGGACCTGCGCCTCGATTCCCGCTGACCTGCGCGATCGTCGCGTCGAGATCACCGGCCCGACTGATCGCAAGATGGTGATTAACGCGCTCAACTCCGGCGCGAAAATGTTCATGGCCGATTTCGAGGACGCGAATTCACCGACCTGGCACAACATGATCGAAGGCCAGATCAATCTGCGCGACGCCATCCGGCGCACGATCAGCTTCCACTCGCCCGAAGGAAAAGATTACAAGCTGCGCGATCCGCTTGCGACGTTACTGGTCAGGCCGCGCGGCTGGCATTTGGTCGAGAAACACCTGCTCGTCGATGGGGAGCCGATCTCGGGCAGCCTGTTCGATTTCGCCCTGTACTTTTTTCACAACGCCCGCGAGCTGCTCGCTCGCGGCACCGGCCCGTACTTTTACCTGCCCAAGATGGAGAGCCATCTCGAAGCGCGCATTTGGAACGACGCGTTCAATCTGGCGCAGGACGAGCTCGGCATCCCGCGCGGCACCATTCGCGCCACCGTACTCATCGAGACAATTCCCGCCGCATTCGAAATGGACGAAATCCTCTACGAGCTGCGCGACCACTCGGCCGGGCTGAACTGCGGACGCTGGGATTACATTTTCTCCTGCATCAAAAAATTCCGGAACCGGCCCGATTTCGTTTTGGCTGATCGCGCGCTCATCACCATGACGACGCATTTCATGCATTCCTACTCGCTGCTTTGCATCAAGACGTGTCATCGGCGGAACACCTTCGCCATGGGCGGAATGGCGGCGTGGATTCCGGTGAAAGGTGACGCCGCGGAAAACGAGGAGGCGTTTGCAAAAGTACGGGCGGACAAGGAACGCGAAGCGCGCGATGGACACGACGGCACCTGGGTGGCGCACCCTGGCATGGTGCAGCTCGCGACCGAAGCGTTCGACGCCGTCATGTCGCAGCCGAACCAGATCGATCGGAAACGCGATGATGTGAATGTGGCGGCGCGCGACCTGCTCGATTTCGCTCCGCATGAGCCGATTACTGAAGCCGGACTTCGCCAGAACGTGAGCGTGGGCGTGCAATACCTCGAGGGGTGGCTGCGCGGCCGCGGCGCCGTGCCGTTGTTCAACCTGATGGAAGATGCTGCCACGGCCGAAATCTCGCGCGCGCAGGTCTGGCAATGGATTCGCAACAAACGTGGCGTGTTGAGCGACGGGCGTAAAGTGACGAAGGAACTCTTCCGCGACGTACTTAACCAGGAGATCGGGAAACTGAAGCGTTTCGGAGGCGACAAGTTTAATGTCGCACGTGAGTTGTTCGACCGCATCACGACGGACGATCATTTCGCCGAATTCCTCACACTTCCGGCGTATGACCTGCTCGATTAATGTGAACACGCGGGCAGCTATTCTGGGGAGCGCGCGCGACTCGCGTGCCCATTTCGGCGACTCGCCGAAATCCCCCGGCATTGACCCGGCTCCGGCACAAAATTTCACGACGGCGGGGTCGCCGTCGCCAGCACGCGAGTCGCGTGCGCTCCCCAGAACGGTTTATCACATCGTATGAAAAAGGAGAGTAAGAACGGACATTCGCGGAGCGAAAAGAATCGCACGCCGCCTGCGGAATGGGATGGCGAACGTTGGCGCGGAATCGAGCGCACCTACTCGCCCGCCGACGTGAAGCGCCTGCAAGGTTCACTCGTGATCGAGTACACGCTCGCGCGGCGTGGCGCGGAGAAGCTTTGGAATTTGATGCAAACCGAGCCGTACGTGCACGCGCTCGGCGCGCTCACCGGCAATCAGGCGGTGCAGCAGGTGCGCGCCGGATTAAAGGCGATTTACCTCAGCGGCTGGCAGGTCGCCGCTGACGCCAATCTCGCCGGCCAGATGTACCCGGACCAGAGTTTGTATCCGGCAAACAGCGTGCCGCAGGTCGTAAAACGCATCAACCAGGCACTGCAACGCGCCGATCAGATCGACCACTCCGAAGGCAAGAGTGCGGTCGATTGGTTTGCGTCAATCGTCGCCGACGCGGAAGCAGGGTTCGGCGGTCCGCTCAACGTGTTTGAGCTCGTCAAAGGGATGATCGAAGCAGGCGCGGCCGGCGTTCACCTCGAGGACCAGCTTTCGAGCGAGAAAAAATGCGGCCACATGGGCGGCAAAGTGTTGCTGCCGACCTGCACCGCGATTCGCAATCTCGTCGCCGGCCGCCTCGCCGCTGACGTTTGCGACGTGCCGACGATCATCATCGGCCGAACGGACGCCGCCGGCTCATCATTGATGACGAGCGACATCGATGAACGCGACCACGAGTTCCTCACTGGCGAACGCACAGCCGAAGGCTTTTTCCGGGTGCGCGCCGGAATCGACCAGGCGATCGCGCGCGCCATCAGCTACGCGCCCTATGCGGACATGCTTTGGTTTGAAACATCAACGCCCGACATCGTCGAGGCGCAGAGATTTGCCGAAACCGTTCATGACCAGTTTCCGGGCAAACTTCTCGCCTACAATTGCTCGCCCTCGTTTAACTGGAAAGCCAAGCTCGACAGCGCCACCATCGCTAAATTCCAGCGCGAGCTCGGTGCCATGGGCTACAAATTCCAGTTCGTCACCCTCGCCGGCTTTCACGCGCTGAATTACTCGATGTTCAAGCTCGCCCGCGGCTATCGCGATCACGGCATGGCCGCGTACTCGGAATTGCAGGAAGCGGAATTTGCGGCCGAGCAAGACGGCTACACCGCGACGAAGCATCAGCACGAAGTCGGCACTGGTTATTTCGATGAAGTAGCAAAGGTGATTGGCGGCGGCGATTGCTCAACCGCGGCGCTCGCCGGGTCCACCGAAGCGGAGCAGTTTCGTTGATGCGCTGTCATTCTGAGCGGAGCGAAATGCCAGTCCGGCTCGGACCGGAGTCGCAGAATCCCGGGGAGCTACTTTGAGCTAGCACCTCGGGACTTTCGACTTCGCTCGGGATAACGGCATGGAGCCGCCTTCCGGTCTCACCGATAGCCGCCTCGCCGCACTTTGCGCGGAAGCAGCGCGCGATGCGTTCGTTGAGTACGAGAAGCATTTCGACGAAATTACGCGCCGCGCCCGCGAGCGATTTCTTAACCGCGACTGGCACGGCAGTTTTGATGACGCGCGTGAACGGCTGCGGCTGTACTCACTCATCCTCGGCAGTCTAACGAATCGCGTACGAGAGCTGATGGGCGATCGCCTGAGTGACCGCTCTGTTTGGCCTGCGATCAAAGCAGCGTACTCCGCGCTCATCTCCCGTTCGCAGCGCTGGGAAATCGCGGAGAGCTTTTTCAACTCGTTAACGCGGCGCGTTTTCACCACCGAAGGTGTGAACCAGGGCATCGAGTTCGTGGACACTGACTTCGATGCCGCCGCCGAAGTACGCCGCGTCACGCGAAGGTACTCAGGCGCAGCTTTGCCGGAACTCGTCAGCCAAATCTTGACCGCTGCATTCACCGAAAAACAAGGGAGCAACCTAAAACACGCCGCCGAAGCCGCCGCCCGCCGGCTTGGCCAAGTCGATGAAATCGAGGTCGTGCCGGCTGTGTTCTACCGCGGGCGCGGCGCATACATCGTCGGCCGCGCGACCGGCCCGAGTACATCGGAACCGATCGCGTTCTGTCTGCTGCATCCGGACAAAAACGGCATCACCCTTGACGCCGTACTCACGGGTGAAAGCGATCTGGCGATTCTGTTCTCCTACACGCGCGCCTATTTCCGGGTGGACACGCCGTGTCCGTTCGCGCTTGTCCGCTGGCTGCGTGACGTGATGCAAGGCAAACGCCTGGCCGACCTCTACAACGCGATCGGTTACAATCGCCACGCCAAAACCGAGTTTTACCGCGATTTCGTCCACCATCTGCAAAACTCCGAAGACTGTTTCATCCAGGCGGAAGGAACGCGCGGCATGGTGATGATCGTTTTCACGCTGCCAAGCTATGATGTTGTTTTTAAATTGATCCGCGACCGTTTCGATCAACCGAAGGAAAGTGATCGCGGTGAAGTGATGCGGCGTTACAAGCTCGTCTTCGAGCATGATCGTGCCGGCCGCCTGATCGAGGCACATGAATTCGAGCACCTGCGCATCCCGCGCGACCGGTTCAAAAGTGCGTTGCTGGATGAGCTACTGCGCGACGCCGCCGCCACTGTCCGAACGGATGGTGACGATGTTGTCATTGACCAGGCGTATGTGGAAAGACGCGTGCAGCCGCTGAACTTGTGTTTTGCCCAAGCCGCGGACGAAGCCGCTATCCACGCCGCTTGCGACTACGGGCAGGCCATCAAAGATCTTGCCGCGTCCAACATTTTCCCGGGCGATCTGCTCACCAAAAACTTCGGCCTGACCCGCCGTGGCCGCGTTGTTTTCTACGATTACGACGAGCTCTGTTTTCTAACCGACTGTAACTTCCGAGAGCTGCCGCAGTCACAAAGTTACGAACAGGAGATCTCAGCCGAGCCCTGGTTTTCCGTGCGCGAGAACGACGTGTTCCCGGAAGAGTTCCCCCGTTTTCTTAAGTTTCCGGATGCCGCACGCGAAGAACTGATGCAGCGCCACGGCGATTTGTTCGATCCGGAGTTTTGGCGAACGACGCAGCGGAAACTACGCGCGGGCGAGTTGCCGGAGATTTTCCCCTATGCGCTCGAGCGGCGGCTCGCGTAACGCCATTGCTTACGGCGTTATTTCCAGTTCGCCGGCCGCGCCGATCGCCATCGCCCGCATGCTGTGATCCACAACCGGATACTTACCGGGTTGTGACATCATCGTGTCGAACACCACGCCCTGCCCAGGAGCGATGGGATATGTCGAAACGCCAGTGAGTACGTGCGCCGGGTCGCTGTCGGGGTAAACGGCAGTGAACATCCCACCGATAATGTGGAAAGCGCTGCCGAGATTCGGGCCGGCCGCGACGACATACAAGCGCACCCGCTGCCCCACTTTCGCGGTGAGCGGCTGGTCGTTGTACTGGAAGGCGACGCCGTTAAATACGATCTCGTCCGGTTTGATCGCGAGCATTTTGTCGTAATCACCGGCCATGAGAGTGCCTTCCACCTGCTGCGTGTACCATTCGCTCTCCACCAGTACGTAGCTCGCCTCGGCCGCCGGCAGCGGTGTCGTGGGGTCTACAACGATCGCGCCGTACATCCCATTCGCCATGTGCTGAAGCACGGGCGGCGTACCGCAATGGTAAATGAAAACGCCCGGCGTTTTCGCGACAAAGCTGAACTCGATCTGCGCGCCCGGGTTGATCGATTTGTAATTAATATCCGGCGCGACTTGGGCGGCGTGGAAATCGATCGAGTGCATCATCGCGCCGTTATTGACGAGCTTCACGTGCACCGTCTGACCTTCGCGCACATGCAGAACCGGACCCGGGACGGTGCCGTTAAATGTCCACGCGGAGTACTGGACCCCGTTAGCGATCGCCACCTTTGTGTCCGTGGCCACGAGAGTCACGGAAACGTCATTCCCCGTGCCGATGAGCGGTGGCAGCACAGGCACGGGATATCTCGGGGGCGGCGAACCCGACATCATGCTCAAGGGCGAAACAGCAGCGGCGGCGTTTGCCGGAGTGGGCGGTAAAGTGGTGGTACTGGTGGCGCTAGCAAGTGTGGAAAGGGCAAGCGCCAGCACGGTGATGATCGCGCCGATCGCGCCAAGCTGGTGGTCCCAATCGAACACGCGCGGCGCTTGCATGGGGAAAGATTGGCGCGTCGATTCCGCAACGGCGCGCCAGCGCGGAAAGCGCCGCTCGATGTAATAATCAACGCTGTACGGTGTACTTCCGAGGAGCCGCTCGAAGAGCGCCACGGCCGCGAACATGAGAGCGTAAATCAGCGCGGGCCCAAGATTCGTCGCGCCGGATGTGTAGGGGCCACCAAAGCCTTCCGCCGTGGACCAGATAAGCAAGCTGAAGAGCGCGCCGGCGATGTAGGTGACACGGCGCGCGAAGCCAAGTAACAGCCCGAGCGCGATCGCCGTCTCGATCAATCGCGTCGCGCTGATAAAAAACGCGGTGTGCGCGGTGACGATCCGCAGCCAGAAATTGAACCACGGAGCGAGCCATGAAAGCTGGCCTTTCGCCGCGTTTTGCAAATAGCCAACATAATGCGAGGCAAAACCGCGCCGCCATTTAAGGTAGGCATCGATGGCGATAATGATCCCAAGAGCGGCGCGCACGCCAGCCGCAGCAACCACCAGCCACGCAAGCGACCGCGCCTGCGCTGTTCCATCTTCTTTCACCATAACAGAACGCCGTCATCGCGGCGAAAGGATGTAGCGTTAAATCAAATAAGGCTCGTTCGCGCTACAACGAACTCTCGTCCATCCGCTCTTTCGCGTTCAAATTCTTCCTGCTTTCCTGCTGTCCTGATTCATCTTCTTCGCGATGGCTTTCGAAGATAACAAGCTGCTTTTCGGCGCTGACACGACAGAGCGGATCGTCGCAATCGAAATGGGCGAGACCGGCACAGTGCGCGTTTATCGGCGCGAGAAGGACCGCAGCACGACGGTGGAGGTCGAGCCGTTTCATCCCTTCGTCTGGGCTGATGCCGACGTGGCCGATCTCGGGCTCGTCAACGCGGAGAAGCTCACCGGTGTACTTAAGTACGACTGGCTGATTACCGTCGATAGCTGGAAGGAACTGATCGCGCTTCGCAACGCACTTAAGCGCGCCGGCCGCGCGTTTTTCGCCTTTAGCGATCCCGTGCAGCATTATCTTACCGCGACAGGGCGCACGCTGTTCAAAGGAATGGGGATCGATGAGCTGAAGCGGCTGCAAATTGAAGTACTTTCCCTCACTGGCGAAGGCGATCTTGCCGAAGCGTCACAGAACCACATCGCGAGCATTGCCGTCTCGGACAACACCGGGTGGGAAGAACTGATCCTCGTCGATTCCGGCAACGCTGATGAGTCCGAACGCGACGCCATCAAGCGGCTTACCGCAGTGATCAAACGGCGCGACCCCGATGTCATTGAAGGGCATGATCTCTTTCGCTTCGATCTCCCCTACCTGGTCGCCCGCGCGCGCAAGGCAAAAACAAAACTCGATTGGGGCCGCAGCGGCGGGTTCCTGCGCTCGCGTCCTTCGCGGCTTCAGATAGCGGAGAAGACGATTGATTACCCGAAGTTCGCAGTCGATGGGCGGCACTTCGTCGATACCTTTCTGCTCGCGCAGTTCTACGACGTAGGAATGCGCACACTTAGCGGATTTGAACGAGTAGATGTCGCGCAACACTTCGGGTTTTGTGAAAGTGCTGATGTTTCGCATTTAACCGGCAAAGAATTACAACGCGAATATCTGGCAGCTAGTACGAGATTTCAGAAGCGCGCCATTTGTGCGGTAACAGAAACGCGAGCTATCTCGGAGCTACTAACCCCGAGCTACTTCATCCAGGCGCAGATATTTCCCTACAACTACCAGGATGTCATTGTTCGTGGCAATGCCACGCGGATCAACGCGCTCCTCCTGCGCGAATACTACCGGCAGCGACATGGCATTCCCGAGTTACCAATGGTGCGGGCCTTCGAAGGTGGCTACACCGACATATTCTTTACCGGGATCGCGCGCGACGTGTGGCATTGCGACATCGCCTCGCTCTATCCTTCAGTCATGCTCCAGTTCGATTGTTTCCCCCAAAGTGATCAGCTTCAGATTTTTCGTCATCTGTTAACTGATCTTCGCACCTTTCGGCTGGAAGCGAAGGCACAGATGCGCAATGCCAAAGACGAGAAAGAACGACGTCATTACCATGCCCTGCAAAATACCTTCAAGATACTGATAAATAGCTTCTACGGGTATCTCGGTTTCGCTCAGGGACATTTCGCCGATTTCGATGCCGCTGCGCGCGTAACCCAAATAGGACGCGATCTACTGAAACAAATGATCGAGTGGCTCAAAGCACAAGGCGCACAAGTCATCGAAGTAGATACGGACGGGATTTACTTCGTCCCGCCGCAAACGCAATCTGCTGTAGGGGCGGGTGTCTCACCCGCAACAAAGGACAACACAGGCTCTGCGGGTGAGACACCCGCCTCTACAACAGGACAAGAGATCGAGCGGTTGCGTGAAGGTCTGGCGAATGAACTACCTAAAGGCATCGAAGTAGAATTCGACGAGCAGTTCGAAGCAATGTTCAGCTACAAGGCGAAGAACTATGCACTTTTGACCAAAGAGGGCGAAGTCGTCATCAAAGGCGGCGCGCTGAAATCGCGTGGGCTCGAGAAATTCCAGCGCGTTTTTCTGGAGGAAATCATCAAGCTACAAATGCAAGGCACGGCCGTGAAGATCGGCGCATTACGCGATGAGTACGAAATTCAGATCCGTAACGGCGAAATGCCGATCGACATGCTGATGAAAACCGACACACTTCAGGATTCGCTCGAGAAGTACCGCGGTAAGATTGCCGCTGGTGGACGGAACCGCGCCGCCGCCTACGAGCTAGCCCTGGGCAGCGGCCGCGCCTACAAACCGGGCGACCAGATCAGCTACTACATCAAGTCCACGCCGAAGAAGGTCGCCGCCTACGAAGCCGCCAAGCTAGCCAGCGACTTCGACCCGCAAAACCGCGACTACAACGCCGACTACTACATCGCGAAACTCGACGAGCTGGTGAAGAAATTTGGCGGCATCACCGCTGAAACGAAAGCGCCAAAGCAGGAGAGCCTTGCATTGTGAGATGATGTCTCGCGGGCGCGGGATAATACTTGCGTTGCATGGATCCGTTTGCAGTTGACTCCGGAGTACAACGGGCGTTCACGTTTCGCATGAACACTCACCGGCTGTTCGTCTGTCTTGTCGCGCTCGCCATTGCACTAGCGGCTCCGAGTTTTATACGAGCCGACGATCTCTCCGACATCAAAGCGCAGATCGCGCAGGGGCACGAGGAGAATGTGAAGCGGCTGCATGATTGGATCGCGAACGTGTCGATCGCGGCGGAGGACCGCGGCTATCCGCAAGGGGCTGAGTACATGGCGCAGCTGGCGCGCGATGCGGGATTTCAGCACGCAGAGGTGGTGCCGACGGAGGGCAAGCCGGGCGTGTTTGCGAGGCTGGACGCGGGCGCGCCGAAGACGGTCGGCCTGTACTTTATGTATGACGTGAAGCAGTTCGACCCGAAAGAATGGACGTCGTCTCCGACGGATGCGCAGATTGTGGACAAGCCGGGCTTCGGCAAGGTGATCGTCGGGCGCGGCGCGGTGAACCAGAAAGGGCCGGAGTCGGCATTTCTGGCGGCGCTGCACGCGATCAAAGGCGCGGGCGAGACCCTGCCGGTGAATCTCGTCCTGGTGGCGGAAGGTGAGGAAGAAATTGGGTCGCCGCACATTGGCACGATTGTGCATAAGCCGGAGGTCGAAGCGGCCCTGAAGAAGTGCGTCGGCATCTTCATGCCTTCGGCTGCTCAGGATCGGCAGGGAAATGTAACGGTGAGTTTGGGCGCGAAGGGCGTGATCGAGTGCCAGTTGATCGCGAGTGGCGACAAGTGGGGACGCGGTCCCGGCAAGGACATTCACTCGTCGCTTAAGGCAATGGTCGATTCGCCCGCGTGGCATCTGGTGCACGCGCTGAACACGCTCGTCTCGCCTGATGGCAACGAGATCACGATTGATAACTATCCCAAGCCGCGGCCGCTCACCGCTGAGGAAAAGAGGATGATCGCTGACGTTGCGAAGCAGCGGAGTGAAGCCGAAGTGAAGAAGGAGTTCCGCGTGCAGCATTGGATCGATGATTTGCCGTTTGCGCAGGCGGAGGAACGGCTGGAATCGCAGCCGACGGTGAACATTGAAGGTTTGGTCGCCGGCTACACCGGCCCCGGCGGCAAGACGGTTTTGCCGCATCGAGCCGAGGCGAAGCTCGACCTGCGACTCGTCCCCGGCATGAAAAAGGATGAGGCCGCGGCGGCACTGAAAGCGTATCTTGCGAAGCACGGGTTCGGCGACATTGAGGTGAACGTGAGCGGCGGCTACGACCCAACGACTACCCCGGCAGATGCGCCACTGATCCAATCGCAACTCGCCACTTATAAAGCGGTCGGCATTGAGCCACTGCTCTGGCCCTGGAATGCTGGTTCGTATCCCGGCTACGTGTTCACGAATCCGCCGCTGAGCCTGGCGGCGGGACATTTTGGGCTCGGGTTCGGCACGGGCGCGCACGCACCGGATGAATATTACGTGATTGAGTCCACCAATCCGAAAGTGCGGGGCTACGACGGCGCGGCGATGTCGTTCGTGGAATACCTGTACGAGCTGGCGAAATGAGCGATCGGCTGTCCGGGAGCGTTAGTACGGAAGAGCAAACTCGCGTACTTAACGGTTTCGGCGAAAAGGTCGCTATTCATTTTCGATGGCGAAGCCACTGGTGGTCAGCTGACGCTTTCCATTCTCGTGACGCAGGCGCCTGATAGCCTTACATCGGAAACAACAGCAACGCAGACAAGCTCCGAAGCAAAGACCAACGGCTCAAAATTGAGTACCGCTCGCCCGCATTGCTGCGCGCATGGAACTCCTGCGTGCCCCCACTGCCTCGCTTGCTGCGCTTCATGGCTGACCAGAGCCGCCGCTTGAACCGTAGATGTTCCCGTTAGCGAAACTCGCGTCGCTCGCGGCGAGCTGCACGTAGATGGAAGCCAGCTCAGCGGGTTGTCCGGGACGGCCGAGTGGTGTGTCGCCACCGAATTTTTTTACTTTCTCCTGGGTGGCGCCCCCACTGATCTGCAATGGTGTCCATATTGGCCCAGGCGCGACGCCGTTGACCCGAATGCCTTTAGGCCCAAGCTGCTTCGCCAGCGATTTCACGTAGTTCATCGTTGCCGCTTTCGTCTGCGCATAATCGTAGAGATTGGCCGAAGGATCATACGCCTGTTCTGAGGTCGTCCCGATGATGACGGACCCGGGCTTTAGATGCGGCAGCGCCGCTTTGATGATCCAGAAAGGCGCGTAGATGTTTGTTTTCATCGTCGCGTCAAAATCTTCGCTGGACATGTCCATAATCGACTCGCGCGCCTGCTGGCGTCCGGCGTTGTTCACCAGAATATCGAGACCGCCAAGCTCCCTCACGGCATCGGCTACCAGCTTAGTACAGAAGCTTTCCTGGCGGAGATCGCCCGGCAGCGCGACCGCTTTGCGCCCGGCTTCTTTAATAAGCGCGATAACTTCATCCGCATCCGGCTGTTCTGTTGGGAAATAATTGATCGCGACATCGGCGCCTTCGCGGGCGTAGGCGATGGCGGCAGCGCGACCCATGCCCGAGTCGCCGCCAGTGATCAGCGCCTTTCTTCCGAGCAATCGGCCCGAGCCCTTGTAACTCTTTTCACCGTGATCCGGGCGCGGGTCCATCTTGCCGACGAGGCCCGGCCACGGCTGTTCTTGACTTTTGAATGGCGGCTTCGCGTACTTTGAGGTGGGGTCTTGTAACTGTTCAGGTGACATAGGTTTTTCGGTTGCACTTGGGTTGACGGCAAAGGCGCGTGAAACAGCAGCGGCAGCCAGACCTGCTCCAAGGCCGCCAATGACGCGCCGGCGAGTGATTGAGTTTTCTTCATTCATACAGTTTTCGGCTTTCCTTCGCCGCAGCGGGCAAACCGCGGCTAAGAATCACTCGCGCCCGGGCAAGCGATTGGATGCTAGTTTCCGGAGAAGAAGTTTACCCTTTGCGCGCCTGCCAGGGAGAGATCCGCTGATCTTAGCTTATTACCGCGGCTCGGAAGCACCCGAAGAGACGTCAACTGACTTCACAGCAAATCCAACTGCGGTTTCTCGCTTTTCGGCCAGATTGTCTTCTTACCGCGTTTCGTTCTAGGCTGCGTCGAGCTCGCCCCATTTGGGTTCTCCAGGTGCGCGAGGATGTCTTTCGCGCGCGCGAGAATTTCGCGGGGTAATCCTGCCAGCCGCGCCACCTGGATCCCGTAGCTTTTGTCCGCACCACCGGGAACGATTTTGCGCAGGAAAATAATCTGCTCATTCCACTCGCGCACCGCTACGTTGAAATTCACAACTCCGCTGCGTTGTGATGCCAGCTTCGTCAGCTCGTGGTAATGGGTGGCGAAGAGAGTACGCGCCTTGATCGTGTCATGCAGAAACTCCGCCACGCTCCATGCGATCGATAGCCCGTCGAAGGTCGAAGTACCGCGCCCGATTTCATCCAGCACCACCAGGCTGCGCTCAGTCGCGTTGTTCACGATGTTCGCCGTCTCGTTCATCTCCACCATGAAGGTGGATTGCCCGCGCGAGAGATCATCGCTCGCGCCTGCCCTCACAAAAATACGATCAACCAGTCCGATCTCGGCCGCGGCCGCCGGCACAAAGCTGCCGATTTGGGCTAACAGGACGATCAACGCGACCTGCCGGACGTAGGTTGATTTACCGGCCATATTCGGGCCGGTGATGATCGCCAGCCGCAACTTGTCGCCGTCCAGCTCGGTATCGTTAGGCACGAACTTTTCTTCGGCCAGATTCTGGTCGAGTACGGGGTGGCGCCCATCGCGAATGATGAGCCGCCGCGTTTCATTCAGCACCGGGCGCGAGTAGTTAAACAGCCGTGCCGTTTCGGCCAGCCCGCAGAGTACATCAAGCGTGGCAATGGCTTCCGCCGTTTGCTGCAAGGAGTCGAGCTCGCTCAAAACGTCGTCGCGCAGCTCCGTAAAAAGCTGGTACTCGAGATTCCGCGCCTGCTCGTCCGCGCCGAGGATCTTCGCTTCTATTTCCTTCAACTCCGGCGTGACGAAACGCTCGCCGCCGACAGTCGTTTGCTTGCGCGTGTAATGCCCGGGCACGCTCGCCAGGTTCGATTTCGTCACTTCAATGAAGTAGCCGAAGACGGAGTTGAAGCGTACTTTCAGCGACTTAATGCCCGTCGCCGCAATCTCCCGCTCTTGAAGCGAGTTGATCCAGGCTTTGCCTTCGCGCGAAGCACACCGGAGCTCGTCCAGATGCTTATCAAATCCATCGCGGAAAATGCCGCCGTCCTTCAGGGCCAGCGGTGGGTCATCGACGAGCGCGCGCTCCAGCCCGGCCGCCAGCTCCGGCATTTCGCGGATTTGGTTTTGCAGGACGTGGCGCAAGCTTCCAGCGTGTGCGGCCAACGGAACGCCTGCTTCAGCTTTGCCAAAATCCGCTGCTTCATTCAGCCGTTGCAGCTCGCGCTTCAGCTCCGGGATCTGGTTCAGCGATATCTTGAGCGCGACGAGATCGCGCGCGTTGCCCGATGCCTGCGACAATCGCCCGGCCGCGCGCTCGATGTCACGAATCGATTTCAGCTTCGCGCGCAACGCCGCGAGTAAATCAGCGTGCTCGACCAAATCCGCGATTAACTCTCCCCGGCAATTCAGCTCACCCAAATTGCGGAGTGGTTGTAGAATCCAGCGCCGTAATTTGCGCGCGCCCATCGGCGTGCTCGTGCGGTCGAGCGCATCGAGCAAGCTCGTCCCGCGCGTTTCCGTCAGGCCCAGGTTCGCCTGCGTCGCGGCGTCGAGAACTACGTACTCACCCGCTGATTCGCAATGCAGCCCGCGCAGATGATCGATCCGCCGCCGCAGATGATGTTTGAGATAATGCACAATGGCACCAGCGGCGCCGATCGCGGCCGGCATTTCGCCGCAGCCAAATCCATCGAGCGATTTCGTTTGGAAATGCTCGCATAACGTGAACGTAGCCTGGTCGAGTAAAAAGGCGTAGCTCTCGTGCTCCAGCGTCCCCTCGATTTCGCCGAACCTGTCACGCTGTTCCTCGCTCACCAGCAACTCGGCCGGCTGCACCCGCGCCAGCTCGTCCATCAGCGCCTCGCGGGTCCGCGTCTGCGTGATCCGGAATTCACCGGTCGTTAAATCGGCGTAGGCAAAGCCGAACGCGTCGTCGTGTTCGTAAATTGCTCCGAGATAATTTGCGCGTTTCACTTCGAGCAAATCGAGATCGCTCACCGTCCCTGCGCTGATGATCTGTGTGATGTCGCGCGTGACGATGCGCCCAGGGCGCGGCTCGCTTGTCTGGTCGCAAATGGCGACGCGCTTGCCGGCCTTAATCAGTTTCGCGATGTA
Source organism: Verrucomicrobiota bacterium (assembly GCA_019244415.1). Taxonomy (GTDB): domain Bacteria; phylum Verrucomicrobiota; class Verrucomicrobiia; order Chthoniobacterales; family UBA10450; genus AV69. The sequence goes on from JAFASN010000062.1 coordinate 22,156, forward strand.
ATTCTGCGCCGCGTGATACGGTACGCCGCACATCGGGACGCCGTTGCGTTTGGTCAGCGCCACGTTCAGCAGACCCGCGGCCTCTTTCGCGTCCTCGAAGAACAATTCGTAGAAATCACCCAGCCGGAACAGCAGCAGCGTATCGGGCGGAATGCTCGCGCGCAGCCGCTGGTACTGCTGCATCATCGGGGTGAGCGCATCCGCCATCGGCCGAGTATGCCGGAGCCAGCAGGGCAAGGCAAAGTCGCGTTCGTCAAATGGTGGCCGCCGGACGGGCCGTAAATTTACCTTCTTCAAGCAGACAACAATTGACCGCAGCGGCGTCTTTTAGCTGAATCTGCTGCGGCCTCGGCCTGCATCTTTTCGATCAGCTATGACGACCGATTTCCGTTTTGCCGTGCGTCAGCTTCTCAAATCGCCGGCGTTCACCGCGCTCGCCGTACTCACACTCGCGCTCGGCATTGGACTGAACACCGCAATTTTCAGCCTGATCAACGACCTCTTCCTTCGCGGTCTGCCGTTCAAAGAACCGGCGCGGCTCCTTCACGTTTACTCGCACGCGAAGACCCAAACGGTCGATTTCCCGCTCTCCGCGCCGCGCTTCATTCATTTCCGAGATGGCCAGACTGTCTTTTCAGGTTTCGCGGCGGAGAATGGCCTGGCTGCCACCATCACCGGCCTCGGTGATGCCTTTCAGATCCCAATCTTCAAGGCCACCGCGAACTGGTTCGACGTACTCGGGTTTCGTCCCGTTCTCGGCCGCACGTTTTTGCCTGGCGAAGAAGAAGGCGCCGATGTCGCCATAATTACGGAACGATTTTGGAAAGCACGGCTCGGGGGCGATCCGAATGTGATCGGGCGCGCAATCACGCTCGACGGAGTGCCGCACACAATTGTCGGCGTCATTCCCACCCTGCCCGTGTCGTGGGTGGGCCCGAATGCCGGTATCTGGACCACCAAGCCGTTCGTGATTCCGGGTTTTTCACACGAGCGAATGATGCGCGGCACAGCGTTTCTGCGCGCCGTCGGCCGTCTCAAACGCGGCGTGACGATTGAGCAGGCGAAGGCGGCTTTGGACGCGCTCGAGAACAGCTACCGCGCTGACCATCCGGAGAAGATAGATGCCCAAGCGACAACGGTGATTAAGACGCTGCCCGAAGACGTTACCGAAAATCTTCGCCCCGCGTTCGCGACGTTGCTGGCAGCGGTCGCATTCGTGTTGCTGATCGCGTGCAGCAATGTCGCCAATCTGCTGCTCGTTAGGTTTAGCGCACGCCGTCGCGAGATTTCGTTGCGGATGGCACTTGGCGCGAGCCGCAGCAGCGTCGTCCGCCTCTTTGTTTTTGAAAGTGTGCTGATTGGTCTGCTCGCGGGAGTTCTCGGCGCGGCGCTGGCCTGGAAACTCGTGCCGCTTGTGCCGGCACTGGCGTCGAATTTTTTGCCCATTGAAGTCGGCGCGGCGACCGCGGTTTCCGTTCCCGTGCTCGTATTCACGGTCGCGCTGTCGTTTCTCACCGGACTCGTCATGGGCGTTTATCCGGCGTGGCAAAGTTCACGCACGGACATCGTCGATGCGCTCAAGGAGGGCGGCCGCGGGACAGCGGGAAGCGTGCGGCAGCAACGTTTTCGCAAGGTTTTGGTCGGCGCGCAGGTTGCGCTTTCGGTCACGCTGCTGGCCGGCGCGTCTTTGCTGATCGCCAGTTTCATTCGCCTCAGCCACCAAGATCCAGGATTCAAATATGAAAATCTGTGGCTTGGGTTTACGATTGTGCCGGAAGCACAGTACCCCGACAAGCCATCGCGGACGCGCCTCGTGGAGAAGCTTCAGAATGCCCTTCGCGCGTCGCCCGGAATCGATGACGTCGCAATTGGTACCGGGTTTCCCCTCGTCGGCGGGGGTGGTGGCGCGACCCTTTACGCACGCGCCGATCGCGATGTGCCGCCCGTCGCGGAACGCAAAGGCGCGCCCGAGAACGATGTGACGCCCGGCTGGTTTCACGCGCTTGGCATTCCGCTCATCGCTGGCCGCGACTTCAATGAGCAGGACTCTTTCGACCACCCGAACGTGATCATCATTAGCGCATCCGGCGCGAAGACAGTTTTCGGGAACGAAAACCCGATCGGGAAAACACTACTCATCACGAGCGGCAGCATTCCGGCCGAGATTGTCGGGGTCGTGGGGGACGTTCGTTCCGTGCAATTGAATCAAAAGAACGAGATGGAATTCTACCAGCCATTCGCGCAGGGAAATTTTCCGTTTTTCGGCATCGCTGTTCGCAGCTCATTGCCGGTCCAAACGACCACGCGCGCAGTGCAAACCGCATTGCGCGCGATCGATCCGGGACTCGCGATCATTCAACCGCAAGCCTTCAGCGAAGTGATGGCGCAGGCGCTCGGCCAGGCGAAATTGATGATGGCATTACTCGGCGTCTTCGCCGCAGCGGCATTGCTTCTCGCCACGGTGGGCATTTACGGCGCAGTGGCTTACACGGTCGAGCAACGCACGGGGGAAATCGGCGTACGCATGGCGCTCGGCGCGCAAAAACGCGACGTGCTCGGGCTGGTCGTTTCCCAGGGAATGAAGCCGGTGGTGCTCGGCCTTGCCATCGGTCTGGCGGCCGCGCTTCTCATTGGCAGGCTCATTAAAACTCAGCTCTACGAGGTTTCCGCTTACAATCCGGTTCTGCTGAGTACGACGATCGTCATCCTCGGCCTCGCGGCGTTGCTGGCCTGTCTCTTCCCAGCGCATCGCGCTACGCTCGTTAACCCGGTGGAAGCGTTGCGTTCAGAATAGCGGCGCGGGTACTTTCGTAATTAGACGACGCAGACGCCTTCGTTCGCAGTTCGTTCGCCGTACAATTGCGAAAGCCGCTTGGTCATCGCGCCGATTTCACCTTTGCCAATCATGCGGCCGTCAACTTCAACGACGCCGGCTAGCTCGCCCATTGTGCCGGTGCAAAACATCTCGTTAGCTGCGTAAACATCTTCGATGGTGAGGTCGCGTTCGGTGTGCGGGATTTTTTCCGCCCGGCAGATTTCCAGCACCGTCGCGCGCGTGATTCCCTCCGGGCAGGCGACAACACGCGACGTTCGTACTTCGCCGGCAGCTTGTACTATGAACACGTGCGTCGCGTTCGTCTCAGCGATGAAACCGCGCGTATCGAGCATGAGGGCGTCATCAGCGCCGGCATTGTTCGCCTCAATCTTCGCCAGAATCGAGTTGAGCAAATTGGCGTGGTGAATTCGCGCGTCGAGAACTTCCGGCGGCGGCCGGCGGATTTTGCTCGTGATCAACTTCAGCCCGGTTTTCGCGTAAACCGGCGCTTTGAATTCGGCCAGTACGATCAGGGTGGGCCCGCTTTGATTTAATCGCGGATCCATTCCCGAAGTGATCTTCACCCCGCGGCTGAGCGTCAGGCGAATGTGCACGCCGTCCTGCATCTTGTTAGCCGCGAGCGTGCGCTGAATTTCGCCGACGATTTTCTCGTGTGACGGAATCTCGGCGAATGCGAGTGCGCGCGCCGAACGTTCCAGCCGGTCAAGATGTTCGTGCAGCTTGAATATTCGCCCGTTGTAAAGGCGCAACCCTTCCCAAACCGCGTCGCCGCCCTGCACCACGGAATCAAACGGACTCACGCCAGCTTCATCGCGATGCACCAGCCGGCCGTTGATGTTCACGATCAGGTCGCGATTACGTGGATCGAATTTCTGAAGCATTTTGCTTTGTCGTTATGAGCAGGTGCAAGGAACTGGAAAGCCGATGCGCTCTACTGAAGCCGCATCGGATACAGTTCGTCGTAAATCTCACGGCAGCGTTCGTACATCCCGGAGAAGCGCTCGGGCACCATATGTTCTTTCCCAACATACGGCTGAAATCCCGTCGAGCGCTCCACGTCCGCATACCAGTGTTTCGCCCAAATCCCGTCCGTGTCGCGCCGGCCGGGCGGCCATGAAAGCATCGCCGGGTCAAATCGCACGCCGGCCGCATCGCACAATTTACGCAGCTGAAGCTCGGGCGCGCGCAGCACATCATCGGCGTCAACGATCGGCGGATCGCGTTGGAAACGTCTAACGAGATTAAAAATCTCAAGCTGCTGCGGAAAGCCTAGATCTTCGATGCTGAATTTGTCGCACTTCTTCGCGTAGGAGGCGATGACAGCCGCCGGATTCCGAATCAAAAAACAGTTCGTCACGCTGCGCAGCCAGTCGCGCGCGATTTCCGGGAGCAGATGATGCGTCATCTGCTTTTGGTAGAAGATGCGAGCGTTCTTCGGCACGGGGCCGGCCAATTGCGCCACGACTTTGCGCCAGTCAGTTTCACTCGCCGCCATGACTTCGCCGGCTTCCGGGTGCGCCACGCCGGTTTGCTTCAGGTAAAAGCCGTAGAAGGGCTCGTCGATGACCGCCGTGTCGCCCCGCTGGCCCCACGCGCGCATCATGGCCGTGGAGATATTGCGCGGGCCTGACCACATTGCGATCCGCACTGGCTTCTCGGTCATGGGAAGGCCGTCATGTCATGTCGAGCGGTGCCGGGACGTCGGTTATCATTGCGTCGAAAGCCAGAGATTCCTCGACTTCGCTCGGAATGACAATTGAAGAGACGCAGCGCGCTGCTGTAATCTCGGCGCCATGTCGTTTCGAATTCTCTCGTTGTTCGTAATTGGCGCGTTAATTACGAACGGCTACGCTGCGGACGCGCCTGCGAAAGCGGTTGCTCCGCCCGACAGTGTTGTCGCGGGAAACATCCCGCCGATTCCAGCTGAGTTGCCGGAAGAGGTGCGTCCTTACACTGAATTCCGCACCGCTGCCTTTCAGGATTGGGCGCCGAACACTCACGACATGCTGATCCTGACGCGGTTCGGCGAAACGAACCAGGTCCATCGAGTGGCCGAGCCGGGTGGCGCGCGCACGCAGCTCACTTTTTTCCCCGATCGCGTCGATGCTGCGCGAGTCGAGCCGACACGCGGCGAGTACTTCGTTTTCTCAAAAGGGGCGGGTGGAAACGAGTTCAACCAGAATTATCGGTTCGACTTCGGAACGGGCGAAATCACGCTGCTGACTGACGGCAAATCGCGCAATTCCGAACCCGTCTTCAGCAATCGTGGCGATCGCGTGGCCTACACTTCCACGCGGCGCAACGGCGCCGACACCGACATTTACGTCGAGGCGCCGCTCGACCCGAAAAGCGACCGCATGCTCGCGCAGGTGAAGGGCGGCGGGTGGCAGGTGGAAGATTGGTCGCCGGACGATCAACAACTCGTCGTTCTTGAGTACATCTCAATTAACGAAAGCTATCTCTGGCTGTTCAACGCGCAGACCGGCGAGCGCAAAGAGATCACGCCGCCCAATGGTAGCGGCGAAAAAATCTCCTACTCGCGTGCGCGTTTCGCAAAAGACGGCAAGGGGCTCTTCGTCACGACCGATCGCGATTCGGAATTTCAGCGGCTCGCTTACATCGATCTGGCAAGCGGCAAGCAGAGTTTGCTGCTCCCGGATGCGAAATTTGATGCGGATGATTGGGACCTGAGCGGCGACGGAAAATGGATCGCTTACACCCTGAACGAGAACGGCAGCAGCACCCTGCACGTACTCAGCGTCTCCGTTTCGGGTAACAGCGCCTCGGCAACGCCTGCGGATGAACCTGTTTTCGATCCACCGCTGCACGCCAGCGTGATCGGTGGTCTGCGCTGGCACAAGAAGGACAACCTTTTCGCGTTCAATGTACTCAACGCACGATCGCCATCCGACGTTTACACATGCGAAGGGACCAAGGTCACGCGCTGGACGCAGAGTGAGACGGGGGGAATTCCGCCGCAAAGATTCGTCGAGCCGGAGCTGGTCAAATGGAAGTCTTTCGATGGCCGGGAGCTTTCCGGGTTTTTGTATCTCCCGGCGCATCCCGCGAGCAAGATGCCGCTGATCATCAATATTCACGGCGGCCCCGAGGCGCAGACGCGGCCGGTGTTTCTCGGGCGCAACAATTACCTGGTCAACGAGCTGGGCTGCGCGATGATTTTCCCGAATGTGCGCGGCTCGGCTGGTTACGGGAAGACGTTCCTGAAGCTCGACAATGGAATGCAACGCGAAGGCGCTTACAAGGATATCGCGGCGCTGATTGATTGGGCAAAAACGCAGCCGGAATTTGATGCGAACCGCGTCATGGTGACGGGCGGCTCTTACGGCGGCCACATGACACTGGCCGTCGCGAGCATGTTCGCGGACAAGATTCGCTGTGCGCTTGACGTCGTGGGCATGTCAAACTTGCGCACCTTTCTCGAGCATACCGAAAGTTACCGTCGCGATTTGCGGCGAGTTGAGTACGGCGACGAGCGCGATCCGAAAATGCGTGAGTGGATGGAACGAACGGCGCCTTTGAATAACGCGCAGAAGATCACCAAGCCATTGTTTGTCGTTGCCGGCGCGAATGATCCGCGCGTGCCGAAGAGCGAAGCGGACCAGATCGTGGCAACGTTGAAGAAACAAGGCACGGCGGTGTGGTATCTCATCGGCAAAGACGAAGGGCACGGCTTTGCCAAAAAGAAAAACGCCGACTTCCAATTTTACGCGACGGTGGCGTTTGTTCGCGATTACCTGCTGAAATAGCGGGAAGTCCAGCCATCAACTCGCACCGAAATCTTTTTCGATGGCGATCGCGATGAGCAGGAGCATCTGCGCACTTTTATCGGTTTCCTGACGGAATTCGAAAAGCGCGCGTACTTGGTTTCGTAATTACGACGGCGCGCGCATGAAGGCTGCGGCATCCCGATGGGTGCGCGGTAACGATTCATTAACGCTATGGCTACACGAACTGGATCGGCGGTCTGGAATGGCACACTCAAAGGCGGCAGCGGCACGATGAAGCTCGGCAGCGGCGCCTACGAAGGGCCGTTTTCGTTTATGTCGCGTTTCGAGAACGGCAGCGGAACGAACCCTGAAGAACTCATCGGCGCAGCGCTGGCCGGCTGCTTTTCAATGGCGTTGTCTGCGAATCTGGAGAAAGCCGGCCATCCGGCCACGCGCGTGAGTACGACGGCGACCGTGAAGCTGGAGATGCTGACCGACGGGCCGAAAATCACTACGATTGAGTTGCAAAATCAGTCGGAGGTGCCGGGCATCGACGACTCTGCATTCCAACGCGAAGCGGAGAAGACGAAATCAGGTTGCCCGGTTTCCAAGGCACTGACAGGCACCGAGATTAAGCTAAACGCGAAGCTGTTATAGCAGACGGCTGCCCTCAGCCGAGGGCGGGCGCGACATCACGACGTTTATGCGTCTGGCGACACGCGCCTCGGCGTCAGAGCTTAGCGTAAACGCCGATCAGCGGGCGCTTCGAGGGAACTGGCGAACGAAAGTCGCTGACGAAACCGTTCTTTGTTCGCAGCTCAACGTGGCCGGCCGATCGTCTCGTGCCGTAAACGAGCACTGAACCAATCGGCGCGGCAAACGGATCGTTTACCGGCAGACGTTTGAATCCGTAATGGCTCACCAGGTCAGCGGCGGCATCGCGCGCGTACTCACTTTTCGGCCGGGAATCGATCACGCCGGACGCAAGCAGCGCCTCCTTCACGTAATGCCAGCAAAGCGAGCGCGAATGGGCGTGCGCCCGTTCCTCGGCGATGCTGGCCGCGCGCAACAGCTTGGGATCGAGGTTGCGATCGACTCTGGCCAGGGGATAAAGCAATTGCTTCGGGTAGTAGTGGGTAATGATAGGGGCAGATTCCGTGCGCCCATCCGGCGTTCTGAAGACGTAACGCGCTGGATGCGCCGTCTCGTGGCCGTCGTCTGGCAAATGCAACCGCGCCGGTGCAAATGTCTGCGCGTGCACGGCAGTAACGACCAGAAATGATGATGCGCTGGCGGCGGCGAGCAGGAAGAGCCGTCTCACGGGCGGGATGTTTGGCGGCTATTCCAACGACGCGCAAGCATTTTTTGCAAAAAAATTTCGCGGTAAGTTGCTCAACGGGAAAATTCTGTCGCGGTTCTGGCCGACTGCGAATCACGCTGGCGTGTCAGGAAACAGGGCCAGCGGCGCTAATCATACCGCCTCGAATCGCATCTCACACGCGAACGGCCGCGCTCGGGAGCGACTTACAATCGCGCCACGTACTCAGCCATGCGTGAACGCATCGGCGCATCAGGTAAACGTCCGCTGCCTGCGCGCAGATTATCTTCCATGTGCTCCGGTTTGTCCGTCGCTGGAATCGCACACGTTACTGCCGGATACGCGATGATCCATTTTAACATGAATTGCGCCCAGGAGGTGCAATCGAATTCCCGTGCGAAATCGGGCAGCGGCTTGCCGCGCACACGGGCGAACAAATCGCCCGCGCCGAACGGCCGATTTACGATCACCGCCACGCCGCGTTCCTGGGCCAGTGGCAGAATACGCTGCTCCGCTTCGGGCTCAGAGAGCGAGTAGTTGATTTGAACAAAATCGACGCGCTCGCTGCGAAGTACGCGCTCGAGTTCAGAGTACGCGCTCGAATTGTAGTGCGTGATGCCGAGGTAACGAATCCGCCGCTGAGCCTTCCAGTCGCGCATCGTGGCAAGCTGCGTGGTGGTATCGACGAGATTATGCACCTGCATCAGGTCGATCGTCTTTGTCTGGAGCAAACGAAACGATCGCTCCATGGAGTCGATTCCTGCCTGTTTGCCGCGCGTCCACACTTTAGTCGCGAGGAAAACCGAATCGCGCAGCTTCAGTTTGCTCACGAGCTCGCCGACCACCTCTTCCGCGTGACCATACATCGGTGACGAGTCAATCACACGGCCGCCGAGCTTTACCAACTCGCTGAGTACCGGCTCGAGCGTACTCGCCTGCGAGGGATCGACGTCAAAGACGCGCGACGTGCCGAGTCCGATCACCGGCAACTTTTCTCCCGAGCTTGGGATCGCGCGCGTCACCATCTCCAATGTTTCGCGTACCGCCCGGACGCTGACGGGCAAAAGCATTCCAGCCGCTGTCGCGCTGATCATGCGCACTGCGTCGCGTCGAGTCATCCCATCTGTCATTTCGCGCGAAAAGGGAAATAGAGCCGGGAAATCTCTCCCAACAATTTCTGCGAAGGCAAGCGAGAGATTCCTCGACGCTGGCTCCTGAATAACAGAAAAGTACAGCCCGAATGGCAGCATCGTTGCGCAACGGAGAGACGACCCGGCGGCGATTCCTCAAGCTTTCAACTGCCGGCGCGCTTGCGCTGAGTGCAACTTGCACCCTAACTTTTGCCGAGGAAAAAGTGAAGCCGCTCCGTATTCTCATCCTCGGCGGCACTGGTTTCATTGGTCCGTGCCAGGTGAAGTACGCGCTCAGCCGCGGACATAAGGTCACGACTTTCAACCGCGGCAAAACGCATTTTGGAGAATTGCCGGCAAGCGTCGAGCAGTTGATCGGCGACCGGAACGGGCACCTTGACGCGCTCAAAAACCGGCAGTGGGATGTATGCATCGATAACCCGACGACATTGCCGGCCTGGGTACGCGATGCCGGCCAGGTGCTGAAGGGCAATGTCGAACGCTACATTTTCATTTCGACGATTTCGGTCTACGCCGACACGAGCAAAGGCGCGGATGAATCAGCGCCGCTGCAAAAGTACGAGGGAGCTGATCCGTTTGCGGAGACGCTCGAAGCGATGAAAGCCAGCGGCTACAAAACGTATGGGCCGCTGAAAGCACTCTCCGAGCAGGAAGCGGAGAAATGGTTCCCGGGGAAAACGCTGATCGTCCGGCCAGGATTGATCGTGGGCCCGCGCGATGAGACGGACCGGTTTACCTACTGGCCGGTGCGGATCAGTCGCGGCGGCGAAGTACTCGCGCCCGGCAAACCAGAAGACCCGGTGCAGTTCATCGATGCGCGTGATCTCGCGGAATGGACGATTCGCATGGCCGAAAATCGCGCGACCGGAATTTATAACGCGACCGGTCCGGCAAAGCCGCTGTCCATCGGCGAAATGCTCGATGGAATCAAAGAGGCGCTGCATTCGGACGCGAAGTTCACGTGGGCGCCCGCTGATTTTCTCAAGAAGGAGAAAGTCGAACCGTGGTCGGACATGCCCGTTTGGACGGGTGAAGACGCCGGCATGGCGCGAACGAACATCAGCGCTGCGCTGGGCACAGGACTGACTTTTCGCCCACTGGCTGAAACTGCGGTCGACACGCTTGCCTGGTTCAAGTCCCTTCCACAGGAGCGAAAACTGCGCGCGGGATTGACACCTCAACGGGAAAAGGACGTACTCACGGCCTGGCACGCAGCGCAGGAGCGTTGAGCTAGACACATCCGATGAAAATCAAACGCGTTCTGCGATGGAGCGCCCTGTTCATTCTGCTGCTGGCCGTTCTCGCTCTGCTGGTCGCCTACGTCACTTCCACGAACAATTGCGATCGCATCAGCCGTTTCACCGGCGCCGGCATGAAGGCGGTCATCAGGTGCGACTATGGTTCGCCGGACGCGCTCAAAGTTGCCGATGTGCAAAAGCCCGCGCCGGGCCCGGATGAGATTCTGGTCAAAGTACGGGCTGCTTCGGTAAACCCGCTCGACTGGCACATGATGGAAGGCACGCCGTACTTGATGCGCATCGGCACCGGCTTACGCAAGCCGACCGACGTGTTCCTCGGCGTGGATTACGCCGGAACGGTGGAGCGCGTCGGCAGCAATGTTACTCAATTTACTCCCGGCGACGACGTTTTCGGCGGGAGAGATGGCGCGCTGGCTGAGTACATTTGTGTGCGCGCAGACCACGCGGTGGTACGCAAACCGGCTGCCGTGACGTTTGAGCAGGCGGCCGCGCTGCCGGTCGCAGGTGTCACGGCGTTGCAGGGTTTACGTGACAAGGGCAGGATCGCCGCAGGCCAGAAGGTGCTGATCAATGGTGCCTCCGGCGGTGTGGGAACGTTTGCCGTGCAGATTGCGAAGTCGCTCGGCGGCGAAGTAACGGGCGTTTGCAGCACGAAACATATCGCGCTGGTGAAATCACTCGGCGCGGACCGCGTCATCGACTACACGAAGGAGAACTTCGCGAACAGTGGGGTGGTTTACGATCTCATTCTTGACAACGTCGGTACGCAGCCGCTATCAGCTTTCCGGCATGTCTTGAGCCCCAGCGGCAGATACGTTGCCATCGGCGGCGGCGGCACGCATGACCAGGGAATCACCGGGCCGTTCCCTCGCATCCTGCAGGCCTGGTTGCTCTCGCATTTCACCCATCAGAAGCTTGGGATGATGCTTGCCGAGTTGAACAAGCGCGACCTTTCCTTTCTCGCCGGCATGATCGAATCCGGCCAGCTCAAACCGGTGATCGACCGTGACTACAAATCGTTAGGCCAGGTCGCCGAAGCGATGCGTTACCTCGAACAAGGTCACGCCGCGGGCAAGATCATCGTCAACATTGACTGAATCTCGTTAGGACGCGGCGAAGACTTTGCTTCAACAATGAATCTCCTTCGCCGCATCGTGGATGTGCGCGCCGTAGAAACCCGGGCGCTGCTCATGGCCGCATTCTTCAACTTCCTCGTACTCGGCAGTTATTACGTACTTAAACCGATCCGCGATGACATCGGCGCCGGCAATGGCGTGGAGAAGCTTTCGTGGATGTTTACCGGTACGATGGTCACGATGATTTTCGCCAACGCGCTCTTCTCCGGGACGGTCGCGCGCATGTCACGGCGCCGTTTCATTCCGCTCGGCTACCGGTTCTTCATCCTGAATCTCGCCGTCTTTTACTTCCTTATGAGGCTGCGTTCACCGGCGCAGATGTTTTGGGTGGGCGTCAGCTTTTTCGTCTGGGTCAGCGTCTTCAATCTTTTCGTAGTCACGCTTTTCTGGACGTTCATGACCGATGTTTTCAACACTGACCAGGGCAAACGCCTGTTCGGTTTCATCAGCGTGGGCGGCACCGTGGGCGGCGTACTCGGGGCCACCATCACCGGATCGCTCGTCCGCGCGCTTGGCGCGGGCAATCTCCTCATCGTCTCGGCGCTGATGCTCGAAGGCGCGGCATGGTGCGTGAAATTTTTCCCCGCGGACTTTCGTCATCCCGAGCGCAGCGAAGCACGGTCGAGGGATCCCGGGGTACTTACCTCAAAGATTCCACCGCGTGCCGCCGCAACTGTCGCTCGGGATAGCAATGCTGAACGCCCGATCGGCGGCGGCATTATCTCTGGCATTTCTCACGTTTTCCGCTCGCCCTATCTGCTGGGCATTTGCGGTTTCATGCTGCTCTACGCCATCACCACCACCATCGTTTATTTCCAGCAAGCTGACCTGACTCAGCACCAGTTTCATGATCGCGCCGCCCGCACCGCTTTCTTTGCGCATCTCGATACCTCGGTCAACATCCTCACCGCCCTGGTGCAGATTTTCCTCACGGGGCGCCTGCTGAAATGGGTGGGCGTCGGCCCGACCCTTGCCTTCCTGCCAGTACTCAGCGCGCTTGGCTTTGTCGCGATGGGCATCAGCCCCACCCTGGCACTCCTCGCTGTCATTCAGGTCATTCGCCGCTCCGGCAACTTCGCCGTCACGCGACCGGCGCGCGAAGTCCTGTTCACGGTATTGCGGCGCGAGGATAAGTACAAGGCGAAGAGTTTCATCGATACCTTCATCTACCGCACCGGCGATCAGCTCGGCGCCTGGACCTACGCGCTGCTCAATTGGCTCGGCTGGAGTTTGAAGGAAATCTCCATCGCCGCTGCTCCTCTCGCGCTAATCTGGGGTGTACTCAGCGTCTGGCTCGGGCAAAAACAAATCGCACTTGCCCATGCGCGTGAAGTCGCGGCAGCCATGCAGCGCGAAGGCGCGGCTACGACTTGACGTAAACGCCGAGCAGCGGACGGCGCGACGGCGTTTTCGAGCGGAAATCGCTGACAAAGCCATCAGCGGTGCGAATCTCAACGTGTCCAGCGGCGCGGCTGGCGCTGTAGACAAGTACCGACCCGATGGGCGCCTGATACGGATCAGTCACGGGCAGTCGGATGAAACCGTAGCTACTCACCAGCTCTTGCGCCGCCTCTTTCGCCAGCGGCGTCTTGGGGCGCGAGTCAACCGCGCCGGCCGCGACCAGCGCTTCTTTCACCGCACGCCAGCATTGCCGCCGCGAATGCGCGTGAGCGCGTTCCTCGGCGATCGTCGCGGCGCGCATCAGCTTCGGATCAATCTGCGCCATATTTCTGTTGCCGAACGGACGCACAATCTTCTTCGCCTGGTACTTGTCGATTACCTCAATCGCGCTGCTTTTGCCAGACGCATCATGGAAGGTAAATTTCTGCGGCGCCGGCTTCGCCGGCGAAGGTGACATGACGAGGGCTGAAACGTTGACCGGGCTCAAAGCAGCGCAGGCGGCAACAACAAGAGCAGAAATCGGCAGAAGTTTGTGCATGGGGGTCGCGTCTTATACTGCAAAAACCGCGCCTGACAACCCCGTTTTCGCATAAAATTTTCATAATGTCAACAGCTTGTGGTTTTGTGGTGTTCACTCAACAGCAGAGACTTACGTGTTTGTCGTGACTGATGTTCTAAGTAGTTGCTACGCGGACTCCTGAAGAGCGCAGCCGCCTGCGTTGCGGGAGCGTTGTACTATGTCCCGCATCGTTAAGACGGGCCTTGGTCGCGCTACGCACCGCTATTCCTTGCGGTCTGCGTCGCCGGATGCGATTCCGGCCAGAAGCTCGTAGGAACGAAGTCGTGCGGCATGGTCGTAAATCGCCGCTGCGACGATCAGCTCGTCCACGGCGGTCTGTTTGCAGAATTCCTCGAGTCCGGCGCGCACTGTTTCCCGCGAACCGACGAAAGAGCATTCCAGCATCGCTGAAGCCTGCCTCTTTTCATCGGGCGTCCAGTAAGTCTCAATATCGGGAATTGGCGGCTGGAGACGGCCGCGTCTGCCGCGCAACATGTTGACGAAAGCCTGCTGCGCCGAGGTGAAGAGTCTGCGCGCTTCGGCATCTGTCTCGGCCGCGAAAACGTTAACGCCAGCCGCTGAGTACGGCCGGTCCAGCTGTTTGGATGGCGTGAATGCATTGTGGTACTTGTGCAGCGCGGGAAACAACGCAGCGGGCGCAAAGTGGGACGCGAATGCGTACGGCAAGCCCAAAATGGCGGCGAGCTGAGCGCCAAACAAACTCGATCCTAAAATCCAGAGCGGCACACGAAGCCCTGCGCCCGGTACCGCTTGCACTGCCTGCCCTGGCTGAGTCGGTTCAAAGTACTTTTGCAATTGCACCACGTCATCCGGGAAGCTTTCCGCACTCATCGCATCGCGCCGCAATGCAACCAATGTGCGCTGATCGGTTCCGGGCGCGCGCCCAAGACCAAGATCGATCCGGCCGGGATAGAGCGATTCCAAAGTGCCGAACTGCTCCGCTATGACGAGCGGCGAATGGTTCGGCAACATGATTCCGCCGGCCCCGACGCGGATCGCTTTTGTTCCCGCAGCGATATACCCGATGGCGACGGCAGTCGCGGCGCTCGCGATCCCGACCATGTTGTGATGTTCCGCCAGCCAAAAACGGCGATATCCCCACTGCTCCGCGTGCTGCGCGAGATCCAGGCTGTTTCGTAACGCAGTTGCCGGCGTCGCGCCTTCGAGGACGAAAGCGAGATCGAGAATGGAAAGCGGAGGCATAGGCAATGAGAGCGCAACAGGCTTTCGCGCGAACGCGGATTTCTACGCTGACCTAAACGCGCGTACTTCGCCAACACGATGGCTTCCTTCAAAGGCAACCGGATGTGGAAGGTGCGTCCCGGGTTAGTTTCAAACGGCGGAAGCGACGGTCGCATATTTGTCGTTCCAAAGCGGTCGCGATTTTGATACGCTCCGCCTACACCGCGCCATAAAAATGAGCGCACCTTCTGCTGACGAAACTCCGCCACCGCGCGCCGTCCGCGCGCTGCTTCAACGCGGCCTCGCAGATTGCGCGACCGTCGCCACCCCGGAAAATCAACTCCGCGGCCCGGCCGCTGATCTTCAGGACGAATTAAGCGCCGGCCGTTACCAAGCTGGGACAGAAATCGGCCGCGGCGGCATTGGCCGAGTACTCACCGCACTGGAAAAACCGCTGCGCAGGAACGTCGCTCTTAAAGTACTACTCAATTCTGCCAACGAGGAGTCTCAACGCCGTTTCATCCGCGAAGCTCGCATCACCGGCGGATTGCAGCACCCAAGTATCGCTCCCATTCACGAGCTGAATGTGGACGAAGCGGGCCACATCTTCTACACCATGAAACTCGTTAAGGGCGTCACGCTGCAGGAGGTACTCTTGCGTTTGCGCGCGCGCGATCCCGAGACGCTGCGCCAGTACAAGTTTGCCGCTTTACTAACTGTATTTCAGAAGGTGTGTGACGCGGTCGCTTTCGCGCATAGTCAGCCTGCTGCCATAATCCACCGTGACCTCAAGCCGGGCAATGTCATGATCGGCGAGTACGGCGAGGTGCTGGTGATGGATTGGGGGGCTGCCAAGTCTCTCGATTCGGGTGGCATTCCGGGCGAAACCGCCAGTCCGTCTCCCGCCGAGGGATCTCACGGAGAAACGGAAACACGATCTCCCGCTTGCTCCAGTTATCCCGGCAGTACCGGATCCAACGAAAGCGATATCAATTTCGATGAGTTATTTCTGACTCAGCCGGGAAGTATTATCGGCACACCCGGTTTTATGGCGCCAGAGCAGGCTGCCGGCCACACCGAAGTAGCTGACGAGCGAACCGACATTTACGCGCTGGGCTGCATTCTTTACTCTTTGCTTACACTGGAAGCTCCGGGCCAGGTAACTACACACGACGTTTATCAGCTCGAGACGCAATATCTTGATCGGAACGAACTCTCGAGGGCCTTTCGCCGGCGGGTAGCTCCACTACTACTGACACGACTAAACGGCAGGAAGCTTGAGCATCTGCCGGGCGGAATGATGCCGCACTCACTTGTCGCGGTCGCATTGAAGGCGATGTTGTTTTGCATCGAACATCGTTACCAGTCAGTGAAACAGCTACAAGCAGAGGTCGCGGCCTATCAGGCCGGCCGAGCTACTACCGCCGAACAAGCGGGCGCATTGAAACAGTTGAGACTACTTGTAGCTCGCAATAAAGTTCTGTTCAGCGCGATAGCCGTTATTTTTGCAGTCCTACTCGCCGCGACTGCAATCAGCATCTCCCAGCGGCAAGCTACTCTGCGAAGTAATGAAGCCCTCCAACTTACACTTCACCGTGCCAGTGAAGCTGACCTTGAGGTGGCGCGACAGCGGTTTTGCCCAGGTGCGTGGCGCGAAGGTATCGCACTACTTGGCCGCTCTCTTACGTTTTGGCCGCAGAACCGCCAAGCCGCTAATTACCTACTCAGCGCAATTGCCTTCGGCCGTGGCGATCGCGATAAGCTTCCGATCTTCGGCGTCCATCATGATGCCGCCATCGAGAGTATTGCCTTCAGTCACGATGGGCGATACTTCGCGACGAGTGGCTTTGACCATCAGACGAAAGTGTGGGACTCAACGACGGGAGCCCAGGTAGGTCGGACATTACTCTGCGACGCCAAGTGCAATCAAGCGTCGTTCACCGCGGATGATCAGAGGTTGTTAATCACCGACGAGGCAGGCCTCGTTCAGCTACGCGAAATAACTACGGGCAAACAGCTTCTAGCCTTGCGGCATGGCGCGCTCGACCTGGATCCACGGAGGGATGCCGAAACCGCTGTATTTAGTGTCGATAGCAAACTCATCTTGACAAGCTCGTTCGATCACACGGCACGAGTTTGGGACACAGCGACCGGAAACCAGATCGCGCAGCTCGTTAATCCCCAGCGAGTTGCTCTAGCCCGGTTTAGTCCGGATGAAACACGCATCTTGACGTCCTACTGGTATGGCGGAGCCATGCTTTGGGATGCAAAGACGTATAAGCCGATTGGCGTTCCCATGACTCACACAGCGACCGTCAGGAGAGCTCTCTTTTCACCCGACGGAAACAAAATTGTGACCTCCAGCCTCGATCACACAGCACGCATTTGGGATGGACATACGGGACAGCCTCTTAGCGGACCATTGCGGCATGACGACTTAATTTGGGATCTCGATATTAGCGGTGACGGTAAGCTGATTGCCACCTCCTCTTACGACAAGACCGTGCGGCTTTGGGCAGTGGCAGACGCGTTACCCGTTGGTACTCCGATGCAGCACGAAGGGCCTGTAAATGCCATCAAGTTTAGCCCTGACGGTAAACGACTTGTCAGTGCTAGTCGTGATAAAACAGTTAGAGTTTGGATGTCTCAACCTGCCGGCAGATCGGTAATCCGATGCGGCATGATGAGATCGTGTTTCGCGCTCTTTTCAACCCGGCCGAGCCCAGCAAAGTGCTTTCATGCAGTTGGGATCATACCGCCTGCATGTGGGACGCAGAAGCACCAAGCTGGCCTGGAGAAGTTATTCCTGTCGGGGGCCAGGTCCGCGCCGCCGAATTCGCGCAAGGAGACGATCGGATTTTCGTAGCAACCGAAGGCACTGCCGGCCTTTGGTCTCTGGGCGAGAAAAGATTCCTGAGTCCCCCAATTCACCAGTTGGCCCCAATCACCATTGCCACGTTCAATATACAAGGCTCCGAAATCGCAACCGCCGCTAGTGACGGAGTGATTCGGTTCTGGAGTGCCAGGGGAGAACCTATCGCGGAAACTCCGCCTGCGGGCGATCGTATCGTAGCAATGGCATTCTCGCCGAAAGGCAAGTCACTATTCATAGCCTTCCTCGGGGGCACGGTCACTCAAGTACGGGTGCGCGATGGGAAACAGATTGGAAACATGATCATGCTCTCGGAGAAAATGAACTCGGCCTTGGCTGTAGCACCTTCCGGCACAGAATTGGCAGCGGCCTGTCGCGATGACTTCCTACATTTTTGGGAGATACCTACTGGTAAGCCTCTTACCTTTGCTGTGAGACACGCTAATCCCGTTATAACGATCAGCTATTCGCGTGATGGTCGGTTTATTGCCACTGGGTGCGATGATCATACCGCGCGCATCTGGTCGCGCGGGTCAGGCGAACAACAAGGCGAGCCATTCTATGTCCCCGGGCGGCCAAGCTCTGTTAGCTTCACTGCCAACAGTAAAGCATTGCTCGTCGGTGGTGTCGAAAATGATGAGGTCAATTGTTACGACACTAAGACGCACGAAAACCTGTACCATCCCCTGCCGCACCCGACCGGGGTAAGTCACGTGACGGCGAACGCCAGCGGCTCGGAAGTTATAACTGTGGATAACGATGGCGTGGCGCGACTGTGGCGCATTCCAACTACTTCCGAGCCGCCGCCGAAATGGCTCCCGGAGTATCTGCGCGCCATCGGCGGCCTGGCATTTTCTGCGCAGCAACAGCTGGTCCAGGTAACAACGCGCGAGCGCCTCGAGCTACGCAAAAAGTTGTTGGCTCAACCAGCCGAAAACACCGTCTGGGATAAACTAATGCGCTGGAGCTTCGAGCAAAACCGTAGCCCGGCGCCGGATCTGTAGAAGGAATGTCCCAGGAACGCAGGAAAGTAAGAAACGACCGGAAGTTAGTCAGTAGGAATCGAGGAAAACAGGCATCCGGGAGGAGAGCCACAGATTAACACGCATGAAACACATCAGCGTACTCACTCTCATGACGGATACCTATGTTCATCCGCTCCCTCCTGCGGTTCTGATCTGTCCGTAACGCCTCTCCTTCTAATTGTCTCCGCCTCATGCTTGCCTGATTCTAGTCCCCGGGTTGATTATCGTTCCTGCTTTCCTGCTTTCCTGAGCTGCGCTTTCCGCACACCATCTCGTTAGTGTAAGGATCGATGTAAGGGAAACCTCGTGTGCGGCGTGACTCCATGTTCGCTCGCGCGTGAGAATCCTTTTCCTCCGCTCATAGATTCTCGTTCTTCCCTGCCCAAGTCCGTTTGCCGCTTTTTGGGGCCGAGCACCGCAGCACACTGCCGTAGCTACACCCGGCTGAAATATAGCCGCGCGCTGTGTCGGCGCGTGTGTGAACTAAGCTTTTTTCACCAACTTCGAACGAGACTTCCCGTAGGAAGGTTACGATGGCCGCTTCTGCGGGATTTCCAGACCTTGCCGCCTTGTGTTCGCCTGAGATCACGCCGTTTTCTCGCGGACCGGTCTGATGACTGCGCCAGCCGCGATCCGCTCAGGTAAATCTGGAACACAGAAGCGATGTCGCGTTGCCATTGCTGAAGACAATGAGTTCATGCGCGAAGGGATGGCCTCCGTTCTGCGTCGCGATTCGCGCTTCGAGATCTGTGGCGTGGGATGCGATAGAAGGAGCGCGCTCACGGTAGTCGAGGAGACAAAGCCAGACGTTCTCCTGCTCAGCTTCCTCCTTGAGAACTGCGATGTACTTGACCTTATCAAAGATGTAACCGCGCGGTTGCCGGCGACGCGAATCATCGTCACGGCAATGTTGAGCGCCGAGCTGTACTGCGAGCGGTTGCTTCGCGCCGGCGCGTTTTCCTGTCTTCCGCGCTCGCGGACCACCGGTTCCGAGTTGATCGACACAGTACGGAGCGCGGTTGCCGCAAGGCCGGAACGCGCCCGGCAGACACACAGCCCGAGCGAGGCAGCGTCGATCTCATCGTTGACAGATCGTGAGCTGCACGTCTTTCGACTCATTGGCCGTGGTGTCGGCACAGGCGATATCGCCCGCGAGCTCGGCCTTAGCCGGAAAACGATTGAGACTTACCGGGAGAAGATAAAAGCAAAGCTCCGTTACCACGATACCGCCGAGCTTCACCGCGGCGCATTCGAGTGGGCAAGGCGCATTTCATGACAACTCCGCAACCAAGTAAAATCGGGGATTTCCCCGATATTCGCGCTGCCTTCAACTCGTTAGCCTCAATTCAATGTGAGCCCCGCACACATTACTGCATGCACGCCTAGGAGTGTCGCCTATCGCGAGCAGATCCGCCGACCCAGCAATATCGTGAGGGTGCTTTTTACGGGTCAACTCGCCGGCACAAAGTCTATTACCAACGGCAATGGAAGTAACCAGTTAAGAAGGAGGAACCCCACGAAAACTACCGCGAAAATCCAAGATAATGGCAACCAAATTCCTCGATTACCATACCGGCATTGTTTCAGATCAGGTGAAAGGGAGAGGCGCAGCGTCTTCGTCCGGCGGGCAGTGAAACCCACCG
Organism: Verrucomicrobiota bacterium; assembly: GCA_019244415.1. Classification (GTDB taxonomy): domain Bacteria; phylum Verrucomicrobiota; class Verrucomicrobiia; order Chthoniobacterales; family UBA10450; genus AV69. Next base: position 42,287 of record JAFASN010000062.1, read on the forward strand.
TCGCTCTCTTCATTTTATTGATGACACAGATCTCAACTGTGTTCGCACAGAGCACACCGCTCAACTTCGACCAAAGTGGCACTGGGGTTGCTGGCGTCCTCTGGACCCCAGGCTACGCGATTGTAGGTGGAGCGGGATATGCGACCGATGTCTTACAGTTCGTTAACAACGGTTTGCCATCCAATCCCGTAAGTGCAGTCAATGTTTATCAGTGCGTCGCATACCAGCCGTGCTACGTGGCTGGCCCTAACGGTAACTCACTCCTGGTGATGGATAGCAATGGGAAGGTCTACGTTTCCCCCTACAAGATAATTGCCGGAAGCGACACCGGCGCTTCGTACGCTCCATTGTATAGCAATGGCGACCCGGGGAGCAGCCCCGGTGACCCATATTCGTTCAATTATGTTAAGACGCCGCCGCCGGTAATCACGAGCGTTACGCCTGTCTGTTCAGACATTTTCCTCGCGCACACGGATGCTAGCGTCCTTTTTACCGTCGGGGTGAACTGGAATGGTGACCCCGGGCAAGTGTATTTCTCCTGCAACGGCACAACCGTAGCCGATGTTACGGGAAATAGCTCCGGTGCTACTTGCCTGCTGAACATGGGCGCCTTGCCCCCGGGGCCTGGACCTCTTCACGTTGTCGCAGTTAATTCGCAGGGGCGGGGTAGCGCTCCATATGACGAGAATATCTGCATTGCGCCGCCCTCTCCGACGTGGCTGTCCCTCTCCCCCATTAGCTCGGATGGCTGTGACTTCACCTACTCCGCGAGGTTTGCGACACCGAATTTTAGTAACGTCACCATCACAATACCCGATTGGGTGCCGGTCGCCGGCGGTGTGTGGGGCTTACAGCAAGCCTACTTCAAACTGGCAGGCCCATTTTCTACCGCAGGAGGCGGCTCCCTGAATGGCTCTGGAGCGTTAAACCTTCTCATTCGAAATTCACAGGTAGGTGGAGAAGGGTTCGGAGCGGCCACGCTCGCTTTGGATTGTACGAAAGGTCTTTCTCTGAACGGCGGATCAGGTACGATCAATCTCGCGGCAACCTGGAACGAGCCGATCAGCATTTTTACACTGTTCCCAGAACTAGCTCCTCTTGAAGCCATTGAGTACTACGGCGGCGCAATTGGAAACTTCGTCAAGAATTTGATAACGGTGACACCGAAGGCGACCTTGGAGGCAACCCTTCAACTTTCTTTCGCAACACAGACCGACGGAACGATCGGATACCAGGGAACTCTCGCACCGCAGTGGACTTTTGCACCATCGCTCGACTTCAACTTTCCGTTGGTATCATTTAGTTTGAGAGGCAAGGAATATTGGAATGCCAATTTCGCATTCGGCGACGGAGTTTCTTTAGAACAGGCGAAAGTCGGCGGGGAACTCGGGTTCGAGGTAAAGCTAAACTATCTTTTCGCTGTTGGCAACGCGCAGTACGGGAAGAACATACCAGCTGCTGGCGATATCGGCGTAGTTTGCAACTACCCGCCATCGCCCATAAATTGCCAAGTTTACCATTCCACTGCCACGCCATCTTCCGCTTCTGCATCTCACCTCGCTAGCACGGCACAGAGTCGATCCCAACCCGAGGTTTCCATAATTCGGCGCGCTTACAGACGATTTGGCGAGTACTCTAAGTTTCATCCGAACGCGCGTAAGCCGACAACTAATGGCAACTTATCACCGGCTTCTGCGAGTTCGTCGTCCGGCACGACACTTATCAGCAATCTTTTTCCGGGTGCATCGCCGGAAACAGTAAATTTGAAGGATGGCAGGCAGCTTTTGCTCTGGGTCGCGCAAGACTTAACTCTGCCTGTGACCCAAAGCACAGGGATAATGTGGTCTATTCAGGATGGAAGCGGGAATTGGAGTACGCCCCAACTCATAGTCGCTGACACTCAGGCGGAGTTTTCGCCGGTTGCTGCCATTGATGCGAATGGGCTGGTAATGGCGGCATGGCTGCGGGTCAAAGATCCTAACTTCCCTGCGTCAGTCTCAAGCACAGATGACATTGGCCAGTTCTACAAAGACTTCGAGGTCGTTACTGCGGATTTTGATCCCGCAACCCAAACCTGGACGGCCGTGACTGCTTTAACCGATGACACGGCACTGGACACTGATTTGCAGCTGAACTCAGACGGCCGTGGCAACGTGCTTCTTTCGTGGCTGTCGAATCCGGATGCAGAGTTGTTGTCAACAACTGCCAGCCCCTCATCGCTCAAAATTAGTGTGCGCAGCGGAGGCTCATGGGCGGCGCCATTAACATTGGCAAGCAATCTGGTAGGGGTGAGTCACCACGTTGCGGCGGTGTACGACACCAATGCGTTCGTCATCGTCGCGCGGGATCCCGACATTACGTCGCCGAACAACGGTGTCCTCGATCTTTACCGATGCACCGGTGGGACTTGGTCCGGGCCCGAGCCATTTGCTGGGGGTGGAGTGGATAACGGCAACCCCGTAGCGGCGTATGACTCCAACGGGATGGGCTACGTGGCCTGGCAGCAGGGGTCGAATTTTGTCGCTGCCACGTTAACGAACCCCACGCCTACGAACGTCGACACGAGCGGCAGCTGCATCGGTTTCTGCAATGTGCAATTTATTGCCGGCCCCTCCGGACGAATGCTAGTTACGTATGAGCAACCGACAAGCGACGGGCCGGCCGCCCTGTACACCTATGTCTATGATCCAGCGGGGCAGACGTGGAGCCCAGGTCCTCAGCTAAGTGAAAACGGCGCTATGGTAAGTTCTTATTCAGCATCCATCGACTCTAGCGAGCAGCTCCGAATTGCGTATCTCGCGACTCAGATTATTCCGACCGCCACCACGATTACTGCCGGAGGACTGTCGGATACAGTCAATCTTCCCATCGACGGCGAAACGGATCTGCTCGTCGCGAGCCTTAACGTTACGACGATGGAATCGCAGTTGACCAGTGCCGTGTCGCGCAAGGTTCACGGTCCTGCGGGGACGTTCGATTTGAATCTACCCCTTACGGGGAAGCACGCAATTGAATGCCGCAGCGGCGGACCGACCGGCCAGCACAACGTCATTGCCACATTCCAGAACGCGCTCACGTCTGTTATGAGTGTGAGTGCGACAGCAACCACTACCACCGGCACAGCTGATCTGAATTCGGTTCCAACTGGGAACATAATTCAGGACGTAAACAATAACCCGACGAATCAATACAGCATCAATTTGGCAGGTGTTCCCAATGCCTCACACGTCGTGATTACGTTGCATGGTGTGACCGATTCGGCCGGCAACTCCGGCGATGTGGTCATTCCGATGGATGTGCTGCTCGGCGATACAACGGGCGACGGCACCGTCAACTCGGCCGATATCAGCCAAACTAAGTCGCAATCAGGCCAAAGCGTCGGACCTACTAACTTCCGTAATGACGTGACAATCGATGGCGGAATCAATAGCGCTGATATTTCGCTCGTAAAGTCGGAATCCGGAACTGGTCTCCCATGACAAGCTCGAGCTGAGGAAACGAAGCTACAAACGATTCTCCCACCTGTTCTCCGCGGCTCAACCACAGGTCAGCGGCGCTGCAGCGGCGCCGCTCAGCGGAGTTCCGGGTGAAAGAAAGCGACACCAAACGGAGCTTGCAACTCTGATATTTACCCGGTTATTCCGTGGTAAAGCGCCCGTAGCTCAGCCGGATAGAGCAACGGATTTCTAATCCGTGGGTCGGGTGTTCGAGTCACCCCGGGCGCGCTTTGCGCGGCCGGCAGGACGAGCATGAGCACGAGGATCATGCGGCTACCACCTATGGAAGGCGGGGTGTCCCTCTTTCACGGCGACGAATGTGCCGCGGCAGGTGGCGCAGACCTTGCCGTTTGCGCTCAGGGCGCCTTCAATCACGGCGCGATCCGTACTCAGCTCGACCGGTCTGGCCGACAGGTGGACGGGACCGGCGGTTGGAGTAGGTCGCAGTAGCTTGATCGAGTACTCAGCGGTGACGGTGCAGGGCGGATGATCGGCGCCGGCTTTTTTCATCAGGTGCCATGCGGCGGTCCAGTTGCAGTGACAATCCAATAGCGTGCCAATGATCCCGCCATTCAGGACGCCGGGAAAGGCTTCGTACTTTTGCTGCGACATCCATTCCGCCACGACTTCGTCGCCTTTGACAAAGCTGCGCACATGCACGCCTTCTGGATTCGCCGGCCCGCAGCCGTAGCAGGCATTATTTGGCGCGTACGTTTCCTGGAGAGATTGCCCGGTCATCTCGAGCGAAGCCGAAGGCGCAGTCGAGAGATCCCGTTGCGGAAGCTTACAGCCAAGGCGGCGGGATCCCTCGACTTCGCTCGGGATGACGAGAACATTACTTCGCCGGGGTGCCGGGATATGGCCGCAGCGCCGGCCCGGTGTAAAGTGAGCGCGGCCGAATGAGCCGATTATGGTCGTGCTGTTCGATGACGTGCGCGCACCAGCCGGCGACACGTGATGCGGCGAAGATGGGCGTGTTGAGCGCAGGGTCGAAGCCGAACATGG